>JAFTDE010000045.1 GCA_017454335.1 Bacteroidales bacterium
TCCGGAAATACATCTGGTATTATAATAACGATAGGATCAAACTGAGGCTAAAAGGTAAGAGCCCGGTGCAATACCGAGCTCTCTTCCAATCTAAAGCCTCGTAACTAATGTTAAACCGTCCAACTTTTGGGGGTCACATCAATTCCCGGCCGGGTTTTTTGTGATTATGCAAAAAACCTCACTACTCGTGTACATATGACCACGAGTAGTGGCCATTTTGAATCATAATTTTTATCACCTATACGGTTTTTATGTTTCTTATCTTTTTATCCGTTTCCTTTCCCTATTATTGTGTCTATGAAAAAACGGATTAGAAGAAAAGTATTTGTACGTGGAGCAATCCAACATGTTTACCAACGGGCAAAGGATAAAGGCGTGGTATTCTACGATTCTCTAGACAGGCTGATGTATTTCACTACAGCGTCAGTGATGGCCGCCAAATATGAACTTACAGTTCTGGCGGTTTCTATTATGTTTACTCATCTTCATCAAGCAATTGCAATCCGGGGGCGGCGGGAAATGGAGAAATACATTCAAGACACATCATCTGTTTTTGCGCGTCATTACAATAGACGGTATCACAGACATGGTGCGCTGTTTAAGCCGAATTATGGAAGCGCATCCAAAGTTGGCGCAAAAAGGATACGAGAAACACTGGCGTATATTTATAACAACCATGTAGAGAAAGGCCTTTGCGACAAGGCAGAAGAATCTCGATGGAGTTTTATCCCTTATTTTCATTCAAATCATCCTTTTTCCGAGCCCATTGACTATTTGAAGCCAGGTAAACGTTTGATGCGTTCCATAAAGATCGTTGACAAACACCGAGCTGCCAACATGTATTTGAAGTACAAGGATCTGAACCGGATTTTCTGCGGATTAGATGACATTGAAACAGAGCAGATGATTGATTATATAATCGTGAAATATATGTTCATCGATTTTGAGGCTGCGATTTTTTTCTACAATAATTACGATGATATGTTACGATCTTTCAACGCGACGACAGGCAGTGAAAGAGATATTCCTGAGGAATTCATCGCAGTCCCAGACACATATTATGAAGACATTTTGTTTCTCCTGAAAAAATCCGGTTTTAATCTACAGACTGTTTACAACCTCACACAAGAAAGAAAGGGACAGATTGCCAAATCCCTTCTTATCAATTCCAAGGCAAGAGATCACCAAATAAAAAAGTTCCTTCATTGAAAACCCTTACTACTCGTGGCCATTTGTACACGAGTAGTGGACATTTTTTGATCAAGAGTTTAAAAAGTGGCATTACTCGTGGCCATTTGTACACGAGTAGTGCATGTTTTAGCGCCGCCGGGGGCCGGCGCAGCAGAAGACGGGGAGGTAGAAGACGAGGGCCAGGACGGAAAAGACCAGGCCGGCGATGGTGCCGATGGCAAAGGCGAACCAGAAAACCTCCTTGGGGCCGTCGAAAAGGAAAGGAATCAGGCCGAGGATCGAGGAGAGGATGGTCAGCGAAATGGGCCAGATCTTGCGGTTGAAGGCACGGACGTAGCGTTTGACGGCCAGGCGCGAGGCCCGGTCGCGCTCGTCAGGGGAGGCGCTCCGCGGAAGCGACTGTTCGCCTCCAGCCTGCCGCCACGCCGCGACCAGGTAAATGCCGGCATTCACCGTGATACCGCTCAGCATTACGAAGGATGCGAATCCGCCCTTGTCAAAGGTGAAGTTCGTCAGGCCGAAGATCAGGAACAGCCCGATGAACGAGATCGGAATCAGCCAGATGATGCCCAGCGGATGTTTCAGCGAATTGAAATACACAGCGCAGATCACGAAGATCAGGGCGATCACCAGCAGGATCAGAGCGAAGTACTGTTCGCGCGAGCTGTAGAACATCCCGCCCCGGTCCGAACCGGCTTTGTATCCGATCGGCAGCACGGTCTCGTTCATGTAATCAATGGCCTCGTCCTGCATCTGCCGGTGCAACTCGTACGACCCGATGAAATCGTAGGCCACCTGGATGGAATAGGACTGGTTCGTGCGCCGGATGGGAATGCCGGACTGAGTCTTGGTGATGCTGCCCACTTCGGAGAGTTTCATTTTGCCCTCGCCCACCGCGATGGCCGTATTGTCCACCTGCCAGACATCGAAATCGTCTTTGGACGAAGATTCCAGCCGCACCCGCACATATTCACCGTCCTGGGGCAGGGACAGCACCTGCGACGAATACAGGGGCGAATACAGCGACGAATAATAGGCATACGGGCTGATCCCCGATGCCATCAAGCGCTCGTAGTCGTACTGGACATTGAACTCGGTCTTCGGCCGGTCCCGGTAACTGCTGCCCCAGATCACCGGGTTCGAGACGCGGCGCATCCCGCTCAGGTAATCCATCAATTGCTGGCCGTACACGACCAGCCGGTCATAATTGTACCCCGTCAAGGAAATGGAATAGTTACGCCCGGACGTGACGATATTGTTGTTGAAATAGCTGTCGTCCATGCCGGAGACCTGCCAGTTGGCCCCGCCGAAATCCGCCGCCATCGAAATGATCTCCGCCTTGATCTGGTGCGGCACCCAGGAATTCTCGAATTCGGGCTTGAACAGCACGGTGATGTCGCCGTCGTTGTACGCCGCAATCTGCGTTTCAAACAGTTCAATCTCGTCGAAATGCGAGAGGTAGTTCTCCATACTGCGCATCACCTCGTTCAGCTGCTGGACACTGCACCCTTCCGGCATGCCGGCGCTGATGCTGAGGCGCGGCCGGGCGGGCTCGCGGTAGAAATCCGACCGGGACATCGCCGTATTGAACAGCGCAAAGGACGTTCCCAGGATCTTGTCGATCTTGACGCGGTTGTCGGCGTAGGGCTTCCATTTGATAACCTTGTCCACCACCGCCGCAAATCCCTTGGGAGCGGCCGAAGACCCGTAATTGGGCTTGGGCAGCAAGCAGGTCGGGATGCCGAACGCGGCGATAAAGACCAGCACCAGTACCCAACGGTGACGCGCTCCCCACTGGATGTAGCGCGTATAGTGGCGGTCCCAGCGGACGATGCGGCGTTTGCGGCGCAGGCTCAGCCCCTCGCCTGCAGCGCTCACCGGGAAGAACTCCAGCAGCGCCGGCACGAACAGGTACGACACCAGCAGCGACACGCACAGGTTGATGATGATTACCAGCGAGAAATCCGTCAGGTTGGCCCGCTCCTTGTCCGGCAGCAGCAGGATGACCAGCAGGGCCGCGACCGTCGTCAGCACGGCGCTCAGCAGCGCCGGGAACACACTGCGCGTCCGGTAGCGCGTCCAGTGGTCGATCATCACGATGCTGTTGTCGATGATGATGCCCAGCGACACCGTAATGCCCGCCAGGGTGTAGATATGGATGTGCAGGCCCACCAGCATGTAGCAGGCCACCGACACCAGGATATTCGTCGCCAGGGTCAGCGCGATGACGACCATGTAGCGCCAGGACCGGCTGACCAGGAACACGAACAGCAACAGCAGCGCCAGGCACAGGGCGGTCCGGAAATAGATCTTGTCCAGCTCGGAGGAAATGTATTCCGAAGCGTCGTAGTTCACCGAGATAGTGATTTCTGCGGGGAATCCCGCCTGCAACTCGGCCAGCCGGGCTTTGACCTCTTGCACCACCGAAATCAGGTTCGCATCCGCCGAAGCGGTCACCGCCAGGCTGAGCGTATTCAGGCCGTTGATGCGGTAGTACGAAGTCGGCAGCGACTCCTGGTAACGGAAGGTGGCGATGTCGCCCAGATGGACGATGCGGTCGCCGAAACGGCCGACGGGGATCACGGAGAAATCCGTCCCGCTGCCCCGGCTGCGCAGTTTCACCCCGAACGTGTTGGTCCCGCTGCGGGTCATGCCGACGATGGATTCGGCGTAGTACGACTGGATGGCGGAACTGATCTGTGACGCCGTGATTCCGGCCGAGAGCGCCTGGTCGGCATCGAAGGTAATCACCCACTCGAAAGGGGTCTGGCCATAGAAATTGACATCGCTCACCCCCTCGATCACCGACAGCGGATACATCAGGTAATCCTCCACGAAACGGGCGATTTCGCTGGACGGAAGCGGGCTCTTGAGGTTGAAGGAGATGGCTGTCTGCGAACTTTCCCCGCGGGCATTCAAGGAAATGGACGGGTACGAGCAGCCCTGCGGCAGACTCTCCCAGACATTGCGGATCTGCGAAGCGACTTCAAAACGCACCGCCTCCATCTTGGCCCGCTTGTCCAGGGTCAGCGTAACCGTTCCGGACTCGTCCCGCGACACCGAGCTGATGCCGGTGCAGGAGCGGATATTCGCCAGGCACCCCTCCAGGATGGAAGTCACCTCCGCCTCGACGATGCGCGCGGAAGCCCCTGGATAGGAAAAACCGACGCCAATGGATTTCTCCGGCGTGGACGGGGTGTACTGCACCTTGAGTTGGGAAAAGCAGGCAATACCGACCACGGCCGCCACCGCCATCAGCAGCAGCACCGAGAAGGACGATATTCCCTTGCGTTCCGCCATTACTGTTTGCGCTTGCGGAAGAACGTGGCGTACACGGCCGGGACGAAGAACAGACTGACCAGCGTACCGACCACCATGCCGACGATGATCACCAGCGCCATCGGGAACTGCAGGTCATCGCCCATGTTGCCACGGCTGAGGAAGGGCAGCACCGCGAGGATGGTCGTCACGGATGTCATGATGATGGCCTTCAGGCGGCGGTGTCCCGCTTCGTGGACAGCCGCTTCCATCTCCCATCCGCTGCGAACCAGCCGGTTGATGGTATCGATCTTCAGGATGGAGTCATTGATGACGATACCGCAGATGACCACCAGGCCGATCAGCGACATCAGGTTGATGCCCTCGCCCAGGATCCACAGCACGCCCAGGCTGGCCGCAATGTCGATCAGGATCTCGGACAGGATGATGACGGGCTGGACCAGGGACTCGAACTGCGAAGCGAGGATCAGGAACAGCAGCGCGATCGCGATCAACAGCACCAGGAACATCTGCCGGATCATCTCGAGGTTCGAGAAATACGCTCCGGAGAAGCCCGCATCGTAATGTCCCTCGCGAAGAACCGCCTCGCGGACCTTCTTCATGATACCGCTCACCTGCGAGGATCTTACATCCATCGCGATGGGATAGTAGGACCCCTCGTTGCCGGCGATCCGGGTCTTGAAATCCTGCTCCCAGCCCTGCCGCATCAAGGCACGCACCGGAATCAGCGTCGGTTCCTCGTTCGGACTCGACGCCGCTTTCTTGATGAAGGACGTGGACAGGATCTGCTCCATCTCGCGCACGTCGGTGCCCATCACGACAGGAATGGAGCGGTCGCCCTGCAGGATGGAGAAGATGGTATTGCCGTTCAGCGCATTGGTCAGCACGCCCTGCAGGTCAGCAAAAGAGACATCATACAGAGCCATCTGTTCGGGATCGGAGACGTACAGGATGTCGGTCTTGAGCGGAACCTCGTCGATCGGGACGTCCGGCAGCGCGGCACGGATGGCCGCCAGGGTGGCTTGCAGGCTCTCCACCCGCAGGCCTTCGGCCGTGGTCGGGCGCAGGCGCGTCACCAACTCGGCATCGCGTTCGGCGAAGACCATATCGAAGATGTTGCCCGCCGTGCCGAACTCCGCCACCGCCGCCGGGTAATGGGTAGCGACGTACTGCGTCAGGCGCTGCCGGAGGCGCTCCAGCGTGACGGCGTCCGCGCAGTGCACGTACAGCGACGATTCGTTCAGGGCCTGGTCCGGGCTGTGCCCCAGCACGAACTGCTGGACCCCGACCAGGGCCGTCGTCTGGTCGCAATCCTCTCCGGCCTCGGCGATCAGCGCTTCGATGCGCGTACGGTTCTCATCGAGGGTCAGCGGATCGTTCCAGTCCACGTGCAGGATGGCATCGGTATAGGTAATCGGCGGCAGCTTCGACTTGGGCATCCAGGCCACGCCGGCCGCAATGACAAGGACGCTCAGCAGCGGCAGAGCCCAGACGGTCCAGCGGTTCGAAAGGAACCAGGAAACGGTCCGGTCATACCACTTCGTCGCACCGCCCAGGCGGATCCGGGACAGCCAGCGGTTGGGCTGGAAGGAATCGAAGCGCTTGTACAGCGCCCAGTAGTAAACGGGGATCAGGGTAATCGTGACGAGGTAGGCCACCAGCAGCACGACCGTAATGGAAATGGCCTGGTCGTAGAACAACTGGCCTGCCAGGCCATTCAGGAACACCAGCGGGATGAACACGGCGCAGGTGGTCAGCACGGAGCTCAGCATCGGGCCGGAGACCTCGCGCGTTCCTTCGGTGACGGCGGTGCGCAAGGGGTCTCCCCGCTGCCAGCGCGCAGTGATGTTATCCGTGACGACGATCGTGTTGTCCACCATCATACCCACGCCCAGCAGCAATCCGGACAGGGAAATGATATTGATCGTCATCCCGATCAGGTAGAAGACGAAAAAGGAAATGACCAGCGAGACCGGAATCGTCAGGGCCACCAGCAGCGGCGAGCGCAGATCCTGCATGAACAGGAAGATCACAATGCAGGCGAACACCACCGCCAGGATGATGTTCAGCAGCAGGTTCTTGATCGAGTAGTCCAGCAGTTCCGTCTGGTCCCGGGTCAGCTCGAACCGGATCGTGGGATAGTCCTTCTCGAAGCTCTTCAGCTGCTGCGAGATCTGCTTTTTCAGGTCGGACATCCGGGCTTCGTTCTGCTTGATGACCGCCAGCACGACCGCATCCTGACCGTTCGACAGGGTCAAGCCGCTGCGGGTCGCCGGGTGCTCGATGACGCGGGCGACGTCCTTGATCTGCAGGACCCGGTCCCCCACCCGGAAATACACGTCGGAGATCTCTTCCCGCGTCGCGGCGAAAGAGCGGAACTTGACGTTGTAGTGGTATTCGCCGTCGCGGATCGTCAGGTTGGACAGACGCACGTTGGCGCTGGAAATATACCCCGAGAACTCGCCCACGCTCAGCCCCAGGCGGCGCAGGGCGTCCTCATCCGGAATGACCAGGATCTCGTTGTCCACGGTGCCGCTGACATCCACCATGGCCACTTCGGGCAGCTGTTCCAGCCGCTTGGTGATGACGTCGCGCGCAAAATCGCTCATCCGGCTGAAGTTCTCGCCGGCAGGATACAGGACCGCATCACGCCCGCCGGAGGGTGGGGCGTCCTCGGAGAGGGTCATGTTGATGTAGAAGGCGGGGATGTCCGTCGCGCTGGCCTTGAACACGCGGGGCCGTGAAATGCCGCCCAGCGAAGACATGGACCGGTCGATCTTCTCATTGACTTCGATGTAGAAATAGTCGATGTCCTGGCCCTCCTCGAAGGTCATGGTGATGGTTGCGGTGCCGTCCTTGGATTCGGAATGGAGGTCCTTGAGGTGGCCGATCTGGATTAGGCTCTGGCGCAACGGTTTGATGACCGCGTCGTCCAGTTCGGCGGCGGACATGGACGGGTCGCTGACCTGCACCGTGATGTAGGGGATGTCCACGTTGGGGATCAGGGACACCGGCAAGCGTCCGATGCCGATCGCGCCCAGCACGATCAGCACCAGGAACACCATCGTCACGGAGACGGGTCGGCCCAGCAGTTTGTCCAGCATGGCGCCTTATTGTTTGAGTTGCACCTTGGATCCGTCCGCCAGGTTCAGGTTGCCGCTGACGATGATCTGCTCGCCCTCGGCAAGCTGGGCCCCGCGGTCGCGGTTGGCCTCGATCGCATAGCTCTCGCTATTCGCCTGGACGGTATGGACATAGACCCAGTCCGCCTTGCCGTTGTTGTACCGGAAGACCACTTCCAGCCCGTCGCGGATGACCACGGCGCTCTTGGGAACGACCAGCTGTTTTTCCAGGATGCGGTCCACCAGCACCTTGACGTTCATGCCGTCCACCAGGCGCCCGCCGCCGGGAATGCGCGCGGTGACGCTGATCTGGCCGTTGCGGTCGATGCTGGGATTGATGGAAGTGATGCTGCCGCGGACGAACTCATCCTCGCTGCCGAAAGGAAAAACGCGCACCGGCAGGCCCACGGCCACGAAAGGATATTCGGATTCCAGCACGGTGAACACCACGTCGAACGAGCTGTCGTTGATGACCGTACAGAAGGGCTCGGACCCGGGGGTCTCCCATACCTTGAGTTTGATGTCCGCCAGTTTCCCGGCAAAGGGCGCGCGCAAGACCGTACCGTCCAGGGCCCGTTTGGCCTTGTCATAATTGGCTACGGCCGTGGTGTATCCGGACCGGATCTTCGCAACCTTCAGGACCTCTTCGGGGACGTTGTCCTGGGCGTTCACGGGATAACCCTGGCCCACCAGGGCATCCTGCAGGTCCAGCGTGGCGCGGTCCAGATCGACCTTGGCCGATTCCAGCGCCGCACGCTGCTCGCTGCTCTCAATCTCGGCAATGACCTGCCCTTTGGCCACCCGGGTACCGTTGCTACCGGCGATCCGGGTCAGCACCCCGCCGCTCTGGCGGAAATACAGGGCGCTCCGCTGGGCCGCGGACAGTTTGCCATTCGAGAGCAACTGCATCGGGAAGTCCTGGCGCGCAAGCGTTACGACCTCCACTTCATTGACCTGCGGGGCATATTGGAGCTTGGCGTCCTCTTCCGAGGCCGCCTGACCTCCGGTATTCTTGCATCCGGCCAGCACCAGGACGGCCAGGATGATCCATGCGAATCTACGTATATCCATGTTACTTCAATAATTCGTTGAAATCGACCTCCAGGTCCGCCCCGGCAATGAAATCGTAAAGGGTCAGCTTGCGGAGGGTGTAGTAGTAATTCCAGAAACTGCTGATATCGCCGATGTACTGCTGGATGGCGCTGTCGTTCTCGCTGCGGGCCGTATTCAGATCCAGGACCCGGGCGGTGCCGCTGCGGAATTTCTCCATCACCAGCTCGTAGCGCTCGGCCGCGATCGCCGCCGCACGGCGGGAAACGTCGCACTGCTGGCGCTGGTTGTTGAACTGGCCCACCGCCGTGAAGAGGCTGATGCGTTTGTCATTTTCAGCCTGCTCGACCTGGGCCCGGATCACGTCCGCGGCTGCTTCAGCCTTGCGGACCCGGCCTTTGCCCAGCCCCCAGTCGAAGATCGGGATGGTGAAGGAGAGCCCCACCACTTCCTGGTCCAGCAGGTTGGCGAAGGTGCGCGAGAAATCCGAATCGCTGTTGGTCAGGCCAAAACGGGCGTTGAGCGTCATGGAGATGCCGCGGTTGGCCTTGGCCTGCTCGATGGCAGATTCGGCGTTCAGGATGCTGATCTCGTTGTCCAGCTCGAAGGATGAATTCCCGGCGCATTTCGCCAGGACCAGGTTGTAGTCCATCTGGATGTCCGGCAGGTCCTCTTCCAGCACGGGCGAGACCTCGTAGGATTCGTCCAGGCCCAGCAGGGAATTCAGCTGCATCTGGGCTTCGCGCAGCGAAACGAGGTTGTCGTTGATGGCGATGCTGTCGCGCAGCTGGCTCAATTCCAGCTGGAGGTATTCGTCACGGGTGACCGTTCCGAGGCCGAGGCGCTCGCGCGCGATCGCCAGCATCTGCGTCGTGTTGTTGTAGTTCTGCACCGAAATGTCGTACGTGCGCCGGGCGCTCATCACGCCGTAGTAGTAGCGGACGGCCAGCATCGTCACGTCCTCCATGTCCTCCATGTAGTTGCGTTTCGCCCGTTCATACTCTTTCGGCGAAATACGTTTGTCCCACTTGAACTGGTTGTAGCCGAACAGCGGTTGCGTGTAGGACAGGGTCAGCGGCTGGGCGTACCAGGTCTTGCCGGCGAACTGGCCGAACTGGTCGATGCGCGAAAGGTCCGAGTACATGGTCAGCGTACCGCCCGTCAGTGAGATGTTCTGTGCAGCCCGCAGGCCCACGGAGTTCTGCATGTTGTAAGTGGAGGTATAGACCATTTCACCCGTTTCGGGGATCTGCAGCAGGTTCAGGGTGCGGTTGAAATTGCCCAGGTTGCCGTACAGCGACAGCGACGGCAGGCGGCTGGCCTGGTAGGCGCGCCAGGCCCAGTAGTCCGACACGAACCCGGACTTGGCCCGCAGCGCCGCCACGGACTGCGTCCGGGCCAGGCCGATCACCTGGTCCAGCGTCATGTCCTGCGCGCGCGCCAACGGTGTCGGGGCACAGAGCAGGACAGCCAGGGCCAGGGATATGAGGGTTTTTCCATTCATAGACGTATTCTATCAAGTTTGTAAATATAATCTTTTTTGCCCGAATTCCAATCAATTATCTTCGATAAAACACAGACGCACCCGGCCGCAAAATGTTAACGGCCGCATGTATAAAACGTGCTCCGTCAAAAAAAGGTTGGAAGCCTTATCTTTTATCCTGCGTTGTTTGTTTTATGGGAAAGTTCTATCTTTACAAAAAAAGAAAACAGTTATGCCTGCGACAAAATCTCCCCAGAAAGTCTCTCCCTTCCAAAAAGAGGAGCGTTATGCCGCCGCTTGCCGCGAACTTGCCACGCTTACAGTTCCCTCCGACCTGCCGGATTCCATCAAGCGATTGGAGCAATTCCACGTTTCCTTCAACGAGGAGGAATTGCGACAGGATGAAAGACTCGCATACATTCTAGGACGATGAATAAGGTGTTTTTGGATACGAATGTCCTGCTTTATTGCCTGATATCTTTCTCCGCCTCCTCCTTCTCCAGCACCGTGTAGGCGACCTTGCCGACCAGGGTGGTGGGAAGGGAATCGCGGAATTCGATCTCGGTGGGGAGGGCATATTTGGCGATGTGCGCCTTGCAGTGCTTCATGATGGATGCGCGCATGTCCTCATCGGCAGGGCAGTTCTCCTTCAGCACGACAAAAGCTTTGACGCGCTGCATCTTCAGCGGGTCCTTCACCCCGATCACGCAGCTGCGCTGGACGGCGGGATGGCCTTCGATGATGTTCTCCAGCTGGGACGGATAGACATTGTACCCGCTGGTCACGATCATGCGCTTGATGCGCTGACTGAAATATACGAACCCCTCGTCGTCCATCCGGCCCAGATCGCCCGTGTGAAGCCACACGTGGCCGTCGGCGTGGGTCTGCATCGTCTGGCGGTTTTCCTCTTCGTGGCCGATGTAGCCCAGCATCATGGACGGACCGGTCAGGCAGATTTCACCCTCCTGCCCGAACGGCAGTTCGTCGCAGGTCCCCGGCTTGCAGATCTTGAAATACGTATCCGGGAACGGGATGCCGATTGATCCTTCTTTTTCCTTGTTGTACGGGGTCAGGCAGCAGGCAGTGACGCATTCCGTGGTGCCGTATCCTTCGCGGACGCGGACGCGGGCATGGTGATCCGAGAGGAACTTGTCGAACTTCTTTTTCAGCTCAATCGTCAGCGAATCACCGCCGGAGAAAACGCCCCGCAGGCAGCTCAGGTCGGCCCCGTCCAGGTAGCGGTTGCGGGTGATGGCCTCGAACAGCGTGGGCACGCCGGCGATGAAATTGGGCTGGGTCTTGCGGATCAGCTTGGCATAGCTCTTCACATTGAAACGCGGCACCAGGATGGACGTACCGCCGATGAACAGCATCGTGTGGATGCAGACGCCCAGCCCGAAACCATGGAAGACAGGCATCGCCGCCAGCATCTTGGAATGGTGCACTTCCTGGTTGGCCATGTTGGCCGTCTGCCATGCCAGCGCGTTGAAATTCAAGTCGCTCAGCATGATTCCCTTGGTGGTGCCGGTGGTGCCGCCGGAGAACAGCACGACGGCCTCCGTGCGGTAGTCCTTCTCCGCCACGTACCCTTCGGTCACGTCCTCGCCCAGTTTCAGGAAATCGTTCCAGAGGATGTCCCCTTCGCCCTGCACTTTCGGGAACTTCCGCTCGGTCATCAGCTTCTGGCCCAGGTTCAGCGGGAACGCCAGTTCGTCCGACACGCGGCAGACCAGCAGTTTGTCGATCGGCCGCTGCCGTTTCACTTCCTGGAATTTGGCGTAGAACTGGTCCAGGGTAACCGCCATGCTGCACGATGCTTCGTTCATATAAAAAGCCAGCTCGGACACCGCGGACAGCGGATGCACCATGGTCGGGATGGCCCCGATCCGGTTCAGCCCATACAGGCAAAAAACGGCCTGTGGCACATTGGGAAGGCATACCAGCACCCGCTGGCCTGCCCGTACGCCCATCGCATAAAAGCTCCGGGCCACCCGGTCGATCTCTGCCGCAAGGCGCGTGTACGAAGTCGCCTTGCCCATGAAAGTCAGGGCCGGGAAGTCTCCCTCGCGCGCCGCCACTTCCAGCACGGCGCCGGACAGGGACTTCTCGCTGTAATCCAGGTTCGGCCGGACTTCACCGTAACTCTCCAACCACGGTGTCGCCACATTGTTCAGTTTGTATCTCATTCAGTTCAGGTTTTATTCGATGTCAATGGGGGTGGCTGCCGGCAGGTCCAGCAGCTCGGGGTGCGCAAACATCTTCCGCACCAGGCGCAGCGTCTTGGCGAAATAGTACCCGTCGGCGATGCGCTCGTCCACCGTGAGGCCCAGTTTGAGCGAATTGCGCAGTTCGTAGCTGCCATCCTCTTTGTAGTAGGGCCGCATTTTCTTCTCGCCGATCACGACGAAAAAGGAAATGGTTCCCCAGTTGAAAAGATGATGGTAATCGGCATTCATCTTGATCGATCCCAGGTTGGAGATATAGACGCTGGAATAACAAGGATCGTCCGCCGCCAGGGACTTGGGATAGATGCCGTAGTATTCCATCTTCTTGAGCGTCCAGGTCAGCAGGCGGAACAGCGGCCTCGGAAGGTAGCTGAGGATCTTCAGGATGTCGTCCACGCCGACCCCTTCCTTGTCCGACCGCACCTTGGTGACGAATTTCTGCACATAGCTGTGCACCTGCTCCAGGGGGGACTCCCCTTCCGGATCCAGCACGAACTTGGCCATGGCCTCCTCTCCTTCGTCGGTAAACCGGCGTTTGACATTGAAGGCAACCTGGATCTTCTTCCGCTCGTAATAATGCCCGCCCGCAATGAAATAGTTCATCTTGGGGCGCAGCAGCACGGCCTTCGCGAGCGCGGCGGCGATGAAATGGAACCAGGTGTATTTGAATTCCGGATTCTGGGCGTTCTTGGCCGCCAGATACTTGTCCAACTCGGTCAGATCGATCACTTCGCCCAGCACGGCTTCGTTTTCCGTGCGCTTGCCGAACATATACGGCATCATCACATGCACGGGGTCCAGTCCGCGCAGACGGTATCCGTCCCAGCGGTCGCCCCACTTGCTCTTTCGTTTTTCCATGGTACAGGTCTTAGTTACAGCCTATAAAGGTACGAAAAAAGCAGTTCAAGTGCGACTTTCCCCTCGTAAATCAGGCCCGGAGGGCAAATGGTGAGGGACTACTCAAAATGCTATCCTCTTTAGATAATAGTTTTCGTCGTTGTCGGAAAGGGAGTGATCAACAAAGAACAAGCTACCGTTTTTGTAAGAAAACAGATGCCAATAGCTGAAAGAATCCAA
>JAFTDE010000046.1 GCA_017454335.1 Bacteroidales bacterium
AAGCGGGCGGCAGGAATCATCCGTCAGATCGCCCGTGACCATCACGTCACCGAGGATGAGGTTCGGAGGGACATGAAGGAAGCAATGGACGCTGGCAGGAACAATCCCGACCCGGCAGTCCAGGAGAAGTGGACCCGGTTTTGAGTATTCTGGGGATGAGCCGACGCTGGAAGAGTTCATTTTGTGGATGGCGGGGCAGATGAAATGAAATTGGTCGCGGTGGGGCAGTTGCATTCGTCGGCACATTGTGCTACACTGTAGCCATCGAAAAATGAACAGGAGGGGACCCATTGAAAGCACCTTTTTCCGCGTATCTCAGCGCGATCAAGCCGGCGCTCAAGCGGCTGGTCGAGCTGCTGGGGCGCGACTATGACTATGTCTCGGTGCCCGCAACTGACTCGAAGGGGCTGGCTGTGCGCATCTCGCAGCGTGCCCGCAGTGTCACGAGCGAGACCATGACGACTGTGCGCAGTGTGGTCGTGCGCCTCGACAAGCTCGCCTCGCGCTTCCTCTCCTTCGCCCATCTCGCCTGCATCCCCATACTCTTTGCATAATTTGGGCCATTATGCATTTTGAAACACCCTGATATGGAGGGAAAACAAGATCATGAATACGGTTATTTCAATGTTTGAAGCAAGTGTGATCATGTTCAAAAATAAAGCTGCCGTGGCAGACCCGGTGACGGGGGCCACATTGACCTATGGGGAGCTGGATATCCAGGCTCGTCGGATCGCCGCGAAGCTGTGGGCGGATGGCATTGTGAAGGGTGACGTCGTCATCATCGCGGCCTCCAGAGGTGTGGGCTACATTGCGGCGATCCTCGGCGTGCTGATGGACGGAGGCGTGTATGTGCCGCTGTCCGACCGCTATCCGGCCGAGCGTGTCGCCTATATCCATGCGGATTGCGGGGCAAAGCTGACCATTGACGATGCGTACATTGCTTCGGCGCTGGAGCACGAACCCATTGCCGTGTCGGTAGGGACTGCGCCGGAGGACCTGGCGCTGATTCTCTACACTTCGGGTTCCACGGGATTTCCCAAGGGCATCCTGCATGACCACCAAAGCATTACTGGCATGGTGGAACAGTATCGGCGCGTTTCGCTGATGACGTCCGAGGATATCTACGGGATCAACAGCCCGTTTTATTTCGTCGCGCATCTGATCGATGTATTTGGCAGCCTCCTTGCCGGCCTTACCGCCGTCATTGTGCCTGAGGGTTTGAGAGGCGATCCGCTTGGCCTGGCGGATTTTGTCGACGCAAATCACATTACGATGCTCTTCATCTCTC
Organism: Bacteroidales bacterium; assembly: GCA_017454335.1. Taxonomy (GTDB): domain Bacteria; phylum Bacteroidota; class Bacteroidia; order Bacteroidales; family UBA932; genus Cryptobacteroides. Next base: position 1,289 of record JAFTDE010000046.1, read on the forward strand.
CCAAGGTGCTTCGGTATTTCCGAAAGAAGGGAAGCAGTCTGCGGTTTGTCATAGCCGCGGGCGAACGAATGTCCCAGATTGCCCCGGAAGGCTTTGCGCTGATGAACGCCTATGGCATGACGGAAACAGCCAGCCTGGCGACTTGCTTTATGGTGGACAGGGCTTATGACAATACCCCGATTGGAAAGCCCGTTGACGACTTGAAGCTCTACCTGTTGAACGATGCCGGGGAAAGATGCGATGAAGGTGAAATCTGCCTGGCCGGACATAGAGGACACGGCTATCTGAACCTGCCCGAGCAGACCGCCCATACGTTCACGCCCAATCCCTTCAGGGACATCGATGGCTTTGACACGCTGATTCATACCGGCGACCTGGGCCGACTGTTGCCGGATGGAAACCTGGTCTACATCAACCGCAAGGACTGGATGATCAAAATCAACGGTCAGCGCGTGGAACCCGGGGAGATAGAGGCCGCGATGCGCCGGCTTCCCGGCGTCCGGGACGCCGCGGTGAAGGACTTCACCGACGCTTCCAGGCAAACCTTCATCGTTGCCTATTACCTGTCCGATGCGAAAATGGGCGAAGCCGAACTGAAAAAGGCATTGTCAGAGGTGCTGCCGGACTACATGGTCCCGTCCCGCTTTGTGCGCCTGGATAAGTTCCCCGTCAACGCCAACGGCAAGCTGGACCGCAAGGCCCTCCCTGTCCCCGGCCTGAGCAGCAGCGGCGCTGAATATGTCGCGCCGGAAAACGAGCGCCAGGCGACGGTGGCCGCTGCTTTCGAAGCGGTGCTGGGCGTGGAGAAGGTGGGCATCGACGACGACTTCTTCGCCCTGGGAGGCGACTCCATCAAGGTCATCATGCTCCAGAGCGCGCTGCGTAAGGCCGGTATCGATGTGCCCGCCCGGGCTGTGTTTGATGCCCACACGCCGAGAAAGCTGGCCGGGACCGATTCACAAGAATCCGCGCTGGCGGCGTTTATGGGCCATGAAGCCGGGGCTTATCCCCTGACTCATGCACAGATGAGCGTTTATCTGGACTGCCAGACTCCGGGAAGGGGGGGGCGCCTACAACAACGTGTTCGGGCTTTTTCTGCCCGCAGAGATGGAAATCGGGCCGGCAAAGCTGAGGGATGCTGTGGAGTCGGTGCTGAACCGCTATCCGATCCTGGCGGCGGTCACACGGGTCGTGGACGGCATGCCCTCGCTGGTCCCCACCGGAAAATGGCTTGCCTGTGGGATCGTCAAGACGGAGTCCTGCAACAGGGAAGCCCTGGCGCAGCGGCTCAACACGCCTTTTGACCTTGAAAGCGAATTGCCGGTCCGCGCGGCGATTTATGACACGCCGGAAGGGCTGCTGCTGGTGCTGGCACTTCATCACATCGTCTGCGACGGCACCACGGCCTCCATCCTGATCAAAAACATCGCCTCAGCCTTCAATGAAGAGGTGATTGCCCCCGAAGGCATGAGCAACCTGACCCTGGCCCAGTATGAAGCGGAGCATGTCGCCGAGCTGGAAGGGGACGGTGATGTCTATCGCAGGATGTTGGATGGCGTGGAGGGGGATACCGAGCTCTACACAGACGACGTTCCTTCGCTTGCGCAATTGGAAGGAAAGCTGGGTATCTATGTTACCACGCTGTTTGCCCGTCAGCCGGAACTCTCCGGAAGTCTGGCGCAGACCCTGTCCGAGCACAGCGTCACCGAGGCCAGCCTGTTCATGAGCGCCTACGCCTGCCTGCTCCGCCTGTTTTGCAACCAGAAGAACGTCACCTTCTTCGTGGGCGAAAACGGGCGGCACGATCCGGCGCTCCAGAACACCGTTGGCATGCTGGTGCACAACGTGCCGGTGCTGGCAAAGGTGGACGGGGAAGTGGAGTGCGCGACCTTCATGGAGGGCATACAACGGCAGTTCCACGATTTGGTTGCCCACGACGGCGCGGATTTTGCTGCGCTCATCGGCGAGTATGGCCTTCATTCCGATTGCTTCTTCGTTTATCAGGGTCAGATGCTCTCCGGCGTGGAGCTGGGCGGGCGCTATATCCCCCTTGAGCTCTACAGGGCCGACGACGTGATGGCTGCGCTGACGCTGCACGTGTTGAAGCAGCCCGGTGGGGACTATGCGCTGCGCTTTGAGTACGCTGCCGGGAAATTCACCCGCGAGACCATCGAGCGCATGGCAGAGGTCTACTGCCGCGTCATCGCCGGCCTGTGCGGCGGCGGGAAGCTGAAGGATATTCGCCTGGTCGGCGATGAAAATATTGCCGAGATGGACGCCTTCAACGCCACCGAAAGAAACTGGCCGGTCACAGATGTCGTGTCCCTGTTCCGCGCCAGCGCGGCAAAGCATCCCGACCGTATCGCGGTGTTGTTTAAGGACGAGACGTGGACCTACGCCCAGGTGGATGATATTTCCGAGCGCATCGCGGGCCATTTGCGTGGCATGGGCATCGGCCGCGGCAGCGTGGTGTCTGTTCTCATCCCCAGGAACACCTACATGACCATGGCATCACTGGGCGTCTTAAAGTCAGGCGCAGCCTACCAGCCGCTGGATCCCACCTATCCCACGGAGCGCCTGACCTTCATGATGCAGGATGCCGACGCGAAGCTGCTGATCGCGGACGAGGCGCTGCTTGAGAAGGTGCCGGACTACAGCGGGCCGGTGCTGCTGACGAAGGACATCCCAGACCTGCCCGCCTGTGAACCGATGGCGAAGGGTCCCGGGCCGGAGGATCTGTTTATTCTGCTGTACACCTCCGGCTCCACAGGCACGCCCAAGGGCGTGATGCTGGAGCATGGGAACATCGCCAATTTCTGCGCTTGGTATCGCGAGTTCTACCATCTGGATGACAATTCCCGCGTGATGGCCTACGCCAGCTACGGCTTTGACGCCAACATGATGGATCAGTATCCGGCGCTGACCACCGGCGCGTGCGTGGTCATCATCGAGGAGGAAATCCGCCTGGATCTTCTGGCTCTGGAGGAGCGGGTCAACCGGGCAGGCGTCACCCACGCCTTTATGACCACCCAGGTCGGCCGCCAGTTTTACGCGACGGCCAATGTGCCATGCCTGAAATACCTTTCCATTGGCGGCGAGAAGCTGGTGCCCCTGCCGCCGAAAGCGGACGGTCCGGCGTTCTTCAATGTGTATGGTCCTACGGAATGCACCATCTTTACCACCGCCATGCCTGTCGAGCGGCTGTACGAGCGCGTACCCATCGGAAAGCCGCTGGGCAACTACAAGTGTTACGTGATCGATGAGCATGGCCGCCGTCTGCCACCGCTGATCCCGGGCGAGCTGCTGATCGCCGGCCGCGGCGTGGGGCGCGGCTACCTGAACCGCCCGGACCTGACGGAGAAAGCCTTTATCCCCAATCCCTTCGATGCCGGGAAGGATTATGCGCGGGCATATCGCACCGGTGATGTGGTGCGCCTGCTGCCGGATGGGACCATCGACTTTCTTGGCCGCAACGACGGCCAGGTGAAGGTTCGGGGCTTCCGCATCGAGTTGACAGAGGTGGAAAGCGTGATCCGGGAATATCCCGGCATCACCGATGCTACCGTTCAGGCCTTTGAGGACGAGGGCAGCGGCGAAAAGTTCATTGCGGCCTATGTGGTATCCGACGTACCCGTGGATGTGCCAGCCGTAAACGCCTTCATCCTGGAGCGCAAGCCGCCTTACATGGTCCCGGCAGCGATGATACAGCTGGATGCCATACCGCTGAACCAGAATCAGAAGGTGAACAGGCGGGCGCTGCCGAAGCCCCGGCATCAGAGGGCGGAGACCGTTCCTCCGCAGAACGGGGTGCAGCAGGCGATATTCGACTGCATTGCCGAAGCGGTAGGCCATGCGGACTTTGGCATCACCACCAGCGTCTATGAGGCGGGGCTTTCCTCCATCGGCGCCATCCGCCTGAATGTGCTGCTGTCGAAGGCGTTTGACGTGCCCGTGAGGACGGCGGATCTGAAGGAAAACGACACCGTTGAAAAGCTGGAGCGCTTCTTTCGGAACGCCGCGCCGGTGGAGGCATTTGAAATCTACCCGGATTATCCCCTGACCAAGACCCAGGAGGGCATATTCGTCGAATCCATCGCCAAGCCGGACAGCACCATCTACAACGTGCCGCTGCTCATGGAGATCAGCGACACAATCGACCTTGAACGGCTTAAGACAGCCATCGTGGCGGCGGTAAACGCCCATCCCTACATCAAGACCCGGCTGTTCATGAATGATGACGGGGACGTGCGGCAGCGGCGCATGGACGACGATATTTCCTTCGATGAAAGCGGGATTGAGGTCCTCCGTGTCGACAGTCTGGAGAGCGTCCGGGACGAGCTGGTGAAGCCCTTTAAGCTGCTGGGCGGCAGACTGTTCAGGGTCAAACTCATCGTGGCGGATCGCAGATATGTGCTGATCGAGATGCACCATATCATAAGTGATGGCACGTCTGTGAACATCCTCCTCGGGGACATTGACCGCGCGTACTTCGGGGAAGCGCCTGATGTGGAGACCTATAGCGGCTATGAGGTGGCGTTGAATGAGCAGAAGCTGCGGGAAGGCGAACACTTCGAGCAGGCGAAGGCCCACTTTGCCAGACTGCTGGAGGGCTTGGACGTGGACAGTCTGCCGACGGGGGACATCCGCGACTTCCGGCCCGATGGCATCGGCCAGGCGTCGCTTTTGAGCAACAGCGTTACCGTGGAGGACGCCGAACGCTTCTGCGAGGTGAACCGGTGCGGGCTGAACGCCTTCTTCACCGCTGTGTTTGGGATGGTGCTGGCGCGCTTCAACGGTATGCGACAGAGTGCCTTCGCGGGCATCTATAATGGTCGGAACGATTCGCGGCTTAACCGCACGGTGAGTATGCTGGTCAAGACCCTGCCCATTGTGGCGGACGCGGCGGACGAGAAGACTGTCGTGGAATATGTCTCCGCCATGAACGCGCAGCTCCTGGACAGCATGGCCAGCGATGTCTATTCCTTTGCTGAGATCAGTCGGGAACACGGCGCCAAGGCGGATGTGATGTTCATCTATCAGGGCAGCGATATGGAGCCGGACGCCTTCTGCGGCGCGCCGGCACGTCTGGTGCCGTTGAACCTGGACACGGTGAAGGCCCCGCTGAGCGTATTCGTGTATCTGAAGGACAACCGCGTGCGCTGGGCCAGCGAGTACAACGCGGGCCTGTACAGCGCAGAGCTGATCCAGTACCTCCTGGAGGCGCTGGACAATGCGGCGGAGGAATGTCTCACCCGCAGGCGGCTCGGGGAGGTCTCGATGCTGACCGACAGAGCGCGGCAGGCCATTGAGGGCTTCAACGCTACAGATAATCCGTACGACGCGACCAGGACCGTCGTGGACCACATTATCAGCCAGGCCAAAAGGACGCCGGAGCGCACCGCGGTGGTGTATGAGGACAGGCACTATACCTATGCTGAATTGGATCGCCTCACCGATCACCTGGCACAGCGCCTCACAAGGGAGGGCATCGGCCCGGAGACCGTGACTGCCGTGCTGATCCCGCGCTGTGAATACATGGTGATCTGCTCCCTGGGCGTGTTGCGCGCAGGCGGTGCCTACTTGCCGTTGGACCCCACCTACCCGCCGGAGCGCCTGAACCTGATGGTGAAGGATTCCGGGGCGCAGCTGCTGATCACCACGCCCGAGCTGAACGGAATGATCACAGAGGACTTCACAGGTCGCAGGATCATGACCAACGAGATCGGCGGGATGCAGGACCTCGGTATTCGGACGATGGTGCCGAAGCCCGAAAACCTGTTCATCATGCTTTACACCTCCGGCTCCACCGGAACGCCAAAGGGCGTGATGCTGGAGCATCGGAATGTGATGGCCTTCTTCACGTGGTACATCCGCAGGACCGGCGTGGATGAAAATACCCACGCTTCCTCCTACGCCAGCTATGGCTTCGACGCCTGTATGCAGGACCTGTATCCCGCGCTGATGCGCGGCGGGTGTGTGTACATCATTCCTGACGGCATGCGGCTGGATCTGAACCGACTGCGGGAATATTTCTGCGAAAACGACATGACCCATGCCTTCATGACCACCCAGATCGGCCGGCAGTTCGCACTGATGGAGCGAGTGCCCAGCATGAAGCTGCTCATCATGGGCGGCGAAAAGCTGGTGCCTTTCGCGCCGCCGGATTACCTGGTCATGAATGGCTATGGCCCCTCCGAGTGCGCCATGGGATCGTCCATGTATGCCATCACCGCGTTGGAAAAGGATGTGCCCATCGGCCGTCCGCTGGACAATTTGAAGATGTATGTGGTCGATCCCATGGGCCATTTGTTGCCTCCCGGTGCCACAGGCGAGCTGTGGATCGCCGGACCGCAGGTATCCAGGGGCTATCTCAACCGGCCGGAGCAGACCGAGAAGGTCTACACAAAGAATCCCTTTTGCGACGATGAAGCCCACGCCCGGGTCTATCACACCGGCGACATGGTGCGCTGGCTGCCGGACGGCAACCTGCAATTCATCGGCCGGCGGGACGGCATGGTCAAGATCCGCGGCTTCCGCATCGAGCTTACCGAAGTGGAAGAGGTGGTTCGCCGCTTCCCGGGTATCACAGACGCGACGGTCGCCGCCTTCGATGACAACGCGGGCGGCAAGTATCTGGCTGCTTATCTGGTCTCCAATGACAAGCTCGACATGGAGGCATTGAAGCGGTTTATCCAGGCGGAAAAGCCGCCCTACATGGTGCCTGCCGTGATGATGCAGCTCGAGAGCATCCCCTATACCCAGAACCAGAAGGTCAACAGGCGCGCCTTGCCGATGCCGGAGCGAAAGACCGGCGGGAAGGAAGCCGCCAACGACATGGAGGCTCGACTGTGCGAGTGGTTTGCCAAGGCTCTGGGCCTTGAGAAGGTCTACGTCGACGACGATTTCTTTGAGCTGGGCGGCACCTCCATATCGGCAGCCAAGATCGCCATGAAATGCGCCACGGAGCAGATTCCCGTGGTCTACAAGGATATCT
>JAFTDE010000047.1 GCA_017454335.1 Bacteroidales bacterium
CGGATAGCAGAACGTAATCGGGCGCTTGCCCGTGGCCGCCTCGATCGCGTCGTCATTCCTGAAGACCTCCTCGCGGAGCGCCTCCTCGGAAAGATTGGTCAGGTTGGGGTGAGACCAGCTGTGGTTGGAGATCTCGTGGCCGCGGTCGGACATCTCGCGGCACATCTGCCAGGTCAGCCGCGGGGCGTAGTTGACTTCGCCCTGTTCGATGCTGTTGCCGTTGACCCAGAAGGTCGCCCGCAGGCCCAGGGAGTCCAGGTGCGGGGCCACCATCGTGTAGTGGTCCAGGATGCCATCGTCAAAAGTCAGGCTCACGGCGGCACGGCGGCCGTCGCGGTATTCCGTGATCCGGGCGTCTTCGAGTTCGCGGCAGGAACTTGCCAGCGAGAGGACCCCAACGGCCAGGAGACACATCCGGAGATCCAATGATTTGCGCATTGATGGTGAATTGTTAGTTCTGAAACGGTTTATTTTTGCGGTTTTCCCAGCCGGAGCTGATACATCTCATCCCTGATCTGCCGGGAGGCCTCGATCATCTCGGGATGCGGCCTGTCGCAGATATCGACAAAACCGATCTGGTAGTTCTCACCGTCTGCGCGTGCCGTGAAACACTGGTCGAGATACTGGAACCAGTGGGTACCGACGATGTAATCGCTCTTCAGCGCCTGCTCCACGAAGTGCTTGTAGATCCGGGCCCGCTGCTTCTGGGACGGAGCCGTACGCAGGCCGGTATGGGCCTGGCCGCGGTCCAGTGCGCCGAAATGGTATTCCCCGACAATCAGCGGCTTGTCCAGTCCGCGCGTCTCGGAGAACGTCGAAAGGTTGTAGTCATAGTGGTTGATGCTCATCACGTCGCAGAATTCGGCCTGCGCCTCGAAAGCGATCCGGTTGAAACTGACGCTGTTGCTCCTGCATCCGAGGTAGAGCTTGTCCGGGGCGAGTTCGTCCAGGACCTCGCGGATGGCCTTGAAATAGGCAAAGATGACTTCGCGCTGGTTCTCCGTCGGCCAGCCCCGCTCGTTGTCCACGAAAAAGCCCAGGCACCAGGGATCCTTTGCCGCGTCCTGGAAGGCGGAACGGCTGTTGATCAGCGACTGTCGGAATGCGGCCTTGAAAGCCTCTGCATCCAAGTCATTCGGCACGTTGCCCCGGATTCCCGAATTGAGCGTGATCGCGTACGGCACGTTGCCGCTCCCCTTGAACTGGGCGTTCAGGGAGGAGCTGGCTATCGTGTTGAATCCCCAGCTCTTCAGACGGTTGAAAACACACGCCTTGATCCGGGTCGCAAAGTCCGGAGCGCCCTGGTATTTCGTAATCAGGTTCGACAAGTAGAAGTCCCCGTTGAGCGGTATGTACTCGTAGTACTTCTCCCGGCCCTCGATCCGGGTCACCTGGCTCAGGCCCACTTCACAGAGGCCCTGCGAGTAGAACAGGCGTCCGTCCGGGTCGACCAGCCACCACTTCCCATCGTACTTCTCTACGCGGAAATGGCCCGTGGCCCGGAGCTGCGGCCCAGCGGCCCAACCGCCCCACTTGTCCCACTCCGGCGAAACGGGATGCGCCCTCAAGTCAGCCTCTTCCGCCTCCCGTTGGGCGTACAGGTCCTCCGGGCGCTTCACCTTGCCGTCCCAGTCCGTATACTTATACTGCCCGAAACGGTCCACGAACGGGAAAAAGCCGTTTTCCAGCAATTCCGGGGAAGGGAGACTGTACTGCCCCAGCACCCGGATGCCGGATACCTGCAGGTTCCAGGTCTCCGGGGACGCCTCGCGGAACAGGCGGAGATGGCTGTAATGGGAGAGCGGGATGTTCGCCCTGCGGCGCAGGAATCCGCCGGGAATCCCGAACATTCCCTGGAAGTGTTCATACATATAGGCGGGCATACTGTCCATCTCCCGGCTGAGGAAGACGATCATCGTGTCGGTCTCGCCCGGTTCCAGCACCAGCATGGCACGGCTGTAGAACAAAGCGCCGTCCCGGATGGTCAGGGTCGTGTCCGTATCACTGAAGCACTGGCCTTCCAGGCAGATCCGCTCCTTTCCCAGGTTGGTGATGTCCAACGCCACGGAAACCCAGTCATCCAGGTGGATACCTGCACTGAACGGGACGTCCACATAAGAATACGACGGGGAAGGCTTGAAGGTGACATCCAGGCTTTCCCGGTTTCCCCGGGTACGGCGCACGTCCGTTCCGACGGTGCGGATTGCACGGAGATTCCGCATCCCGGCGAGATCGGTGGCTGCCGCGCTGCGCTGCATCGCATCATCCCGGGCAATCCCGTCCAGGTTGATAAAAGTGCCCCTGAGCGAGAGTTCCTGTCCCGGTAGTGCGGTTGCAGGAAGCAGGACGGCCAGGCCCAGCATAAGGGTATATTTCGTGATTCTTTTCATCCTTGAAGACCAACAAAGCAGGTGGCGGCGCCGTGCCGCCACCTGCAAAAACCAACCATTAACCATTTAACCAAAAACCGAGATCAATATCCGGGATTCTGTTTGAAATCATCTTTGTTCGTGACGCGGTCCAGCATCGTCGTAGGAATCGGACGGAGGACGTGGTAATCCCTGATGTTGGGACGGGCGTCCACGTTGTAGAGACGGACCAGTTCCAGGAGTTTGCCGGTGCGCTTGAGATCCAGCCAGCGATGGCATTCGCCGGCCAGTTCGAAGGCACGCTCATCCAGGATCAGGTCGATGTCCATATCGGCTGCCGTCACCTTGTGGGCCTCATACAGTTCCTCACTCTTGGCTGCACGCTTGTGCAGCGCGTTGATGTACTCCGCACCTTCGGCGGCTTTGTTGTCCTTCATCAACGCCTCCGCGGCGATCAGGTACATCTCGCCCAGGCGGATGGCCACGATGTCCAGCGAGGTCATCAGGCCGACGTCGACACGGGTCGGGTCCAGCCACTTCGCCAACTGGGCGAACATCTCGCGCGGGCCGCTGGTCTCCTCTCCGTTCGGGGAGTTGGGATTGAAGTAGTCGTTGATGTCCTCGATGCGGTATTTCCCTTTCGCCCATTCGCGCTGTGCGGCGGAAACGGGGAACGGAGGGGTGTACAAGGCGGTGTCACCCACGGCCGCACCGGGATTCTCCCGGCACCTGGACTCGTCGTTGACATACCAGGTCCACTTGAAACTCTTCTCGAAACGGCTGTCCCAGTCCATGTTGTCCACCAGCATCGTATAGAAATGGCGGGTCGGCATGAAGTAACGGTAAGGCCGGCCGTTCGCGATGTCGCGGACCATGCCGTAATTGGCACCGTGGACGTCATAGCGGACCGTAAAGATGGAGGAGGACCAGCTGCGCTCGGTATCGAAGGCATCGTTGCCCGAACCCTGGACGGACCAGATGAACTCCTTGCTCTTCTGGTTGTCGGCGTCCCAGAGCGAGGCGAAATCCGGCTCGAGTTGATAGACGCCGGAGTTGATGACCTTCTTGGCGTAGTCGGCTGCGTTCGCCCACTGCTCGTTGTACAGGTACACACGGGCGAGAAGCGCCTGGGCTGCGGTCTTGGAAGGACGGCCCCACTGGGTCGCCGTATCGGGGAGCAGACGCTCCGCATCCTGAAGGTCCTTGATGATCTGTTCGTAGATCTGGGCGACCGGTACACGGGTGGCGGTGGTCTGGACTTCCTTCACTTCGTCAAGGACAAGGGGAAGGTCGCCGAACTGCATCACCAGGATGTGGTAGAACCAGGCGCGCAGGAACTTGGCCTGACCGACGAAATCATTGACCGTCGCTGCGGGAGCCTTGATGCCGTCCGCCCTGCCGATCAGCGTATTGGCGGCCGTAATGCCCAGCCAGGACCAGTTCCAAAGGTTGGTCACATAGCCCTGGGAGGTGGACAGGGTGTAATTGTTGATGTCTTTCGGACCGTCGCCGCCGACCATCCAGATGTCCGTTCCCATATCCGTGAGCGACCAGATTTCAACCCGGTAGATGGACTGGACATAGGAATAGATCGAGTTCACGAGATCGGACGCTCCGTCTTCCGTCGCATAGTAGGAATCAGCGACCGGAGTCCGGTTATTGACCTCGTCGAGGGAACAGGCAGCGGACAGGACGGCCACCGCCGCGCATATTGCGATATGTAAAAATCTTTTCATGACTGACAAGGTTTAGAAGGAAATATTCACACCCAGCGTGTACACATTCACCATCGGATCGGCGCTGCCCGTCTCCGGATCGATTCTGTAACGCTGGCTCAGGCCGGCACGGGACCAGGTCAGGAGATTCTGGCCGGTGGCATAGATACGCAAGGCGCTGACAGGGGTACCGCGAAGGATCTTCGCCGGGAAGGTGTAGCCGACGGACAGGTTCCGCATACGGATGAAACTGCCGTCATGGATGCTCAGGACGTCCGCCTGCTGATATCCGCGGGCATTCTCGTCCGGCTGGGGATACTCGTTGGAGCCATTCTCAGGAGTCCAGTAGTTGAACGCCAAACCGTTCCCGTTGGTAGCGGATTCCTGGCCGAACTGGCTGCAATTGACCAGCTGTCCCCAGCGCATCGCCAACTCGAAAGAGAGGTCCCAACCCTTCCAGCGGAAGCGGTTGACCATATTGGCGACGAAATCCGGCTGGGTGGTTCCGATGATCGTACGGTCGGCATCATTGACAGTGCCGCTGTTGTCGAGGTCCGCGGTCTTGATCTGGCCGGGCTTGCGGGCGAACTTGGCCGCTTCCGCCGCCTCGTCGCTCTGCCAGATACCGAGCCATTTATAGGTATAGAAGACATTGATCGGATGTCCGATGAACCACTTGTTTCCGATATCGTCCACGGGACCGTTGTAGAGTTCGACGATCTGCTCACGGTTCAGATAGAAGGTCAGGTCGGTGTTCCAGGTGAAATCCGGCTTGGCGATATTGACCGTATTGAGGGTCAGCTCGATACCACGGTTCCGCGTGGCACCGACATTTTCCAGGGTCGAACTGAAGCCCGTCGTGATCGGGAGCATCCGGGGCAGCAGCAGGTCGGTGGTATTGCTTTGGTACACCTCGACATTGCCGCTGATGCGGCCCTTCAGGAAACCGAAGTCAAGTCCGATGTTGTACACGGCGGTCTTCTCCCAGCGGAGGTTATGGTTCGCCAGGTCGCCCGGACGCATACCCAATCCCTCGGACTCGTCAAAGGAGTACTTGGTGCTGGAGAGCTGTCCCTGCGTCTGGTAAGGGGAGATGGCCTGGTTGCCGGACACACCGTAGCTCAGACGGAGCTTGAGGTTGGAGAGCCAGTTCTTCGTTCCCGCCATCCAAGGCTCTTCGGAGATACGCCAGCCGAAAGCGACGGACGGGAAGAAGCCCCACTTGTGGCCGGGCGCGAACTGGGAGGCGCCGTCCGCGCGGACCGTGGCGGTCAGCAGGTAACGGTCCTTCAGGCTATAGAAAGCACGGGCAGCAAAGGAAGAGAGCTTCCATTCCTCCAGGTCGGAACCGTAGGAGGAAATACCGGCAGCAGCGCCGATGTTGTTCCAGAGAGCCGGGAAATACGGCACCTGGTTGACGGCGATGTTGTTGCGCTCCATGTGGGAATCCTGCCAGCTCTGGACAGCCGTCAGCGTGACATGATGGATGTCGAAGGTCTTGTCCCAGGTCAGGATGTTTTCGATGTTCCTGCGGATGTTTGTGGTCTGGGAGATACTGGAGATATCACCGTCACCGTGGCGGGCAGGCGTGAGGCTGATGGAGGCTTCCTTGTTGGAATTGTTGGAGACGTCCGCTCCGATATTGAGCCGGTATGTCAACGACGGCACGATCTGCCAGTTCAGGTAACCGTTCACATAGGCACTGTAGGTCTGATTGGCGGCTCGGTAGGCCTCCGTCTCCACTTCCGTCAGCGGGTTCTTGTACCAGGAGGCCGTATTGGAAGCCTGGACCCGCAGGTTACCTTCCTCGTCATACGGCGGGCAGGTGGCCGGCGTGGCCCGGGCGTCAAAATAAGCCATTGAACTGACACGGCTGTGGCGGTTGCTGTAGGAAAGCAGCGTAGTCAAACCGACGGTGAGGTTGTCGGTCACGTTCACGTCGATGCTGGGTGCGAGGGTCAGACGGTCGAATTTACGGGTCGGCACGATACCTTCATCGCTGCTGAAGTTGCCGGTCAGGTTGTACTTGACGCGCTCGGATCCACCGGTCAGGGTCAGCTGGTGCTTGTGACGGAAGCCGTTCTGCAGCAAGAGTTTCTGCCAGTCGGTGTCGCCACCTTTCTTGTAGTAGTTCCACTCGGTCTCGCCGATACGTTTCTGGACATAGGACTCCAGCGCTTCGCCGGTCAGGCCGGTTGCCCGGCCACCTTCGCGCATACGGTTCATGAACTGCTCGGCGGTCATCCACGGCTGATGGAGGGGCACCTGGAGACCGACCTGGCCTTCATATTTGACCGTAGGTCTTCCTGTCTCGCCGCGCTTGGTGGTGATGATGATGACACCGTTGGCGCCGCGGGAACCATAGATCGCCGTGGAGGAAGCATCCTTGAGGACGTCTATCGACTTGATGTCATAGGGGTTGATGTCGTTGAGGGAACCCCCGAAGATGATGCCGTCCAGGATGACGAGCGGGTCGTTGGATGCGCGGAAAGAACGGTGTCCACGCATCAGCAACGTACCCGTAGAACCCGGATCGATGCCACCGGAAGAGATATCCAGACCGGCGACCCGCCCGGACAGGGCCTGGGTGATATTCGTAATGGCGAGGCTGGAGAACGCTTCCTCGGAAACGGAAGCCACGGCACCGGTCAGGTCGCGTTTTTTCTGCGTACCGTAACCGATGACCACGGTTTCGTCCAGGGCCTCATAATCCTCTTCCATAATAATGGTAAGCGAGGCGTTGCCGGCGGTCACGCTGACCGTCTTGTAACCGATGCAGGACACTTCCAGCACAGCACCGGTATAGGCCTGGATCGAGAACTGTCCATCCAGATTGGTGACGGTGCCGTTGGTCGTGCCTTTTTCCACGACCCCGGCTCCGATGACCGGATTCCCGGAGGCGTCTTTCACCACACCGGTCACGGTCCTTCTCTGTACCTGGTCCAGGAGCCCTTCGCTCCCGGCCGCCCGAAGAAGTTCACCTGATGAGAAGCAGCAGGCCAATGCCAATGTGCAGGCAATTGCCAACCTGTTCCAAACCAGGTTCGATTTTGTTTTGAACATAAGGATAGTTTTTTTATTGGTTAGTTGTTTTGCACAAATTTACGGAGGGAGCCCCGCCGGGAAGGAAGGATAATCTTTCATATTTCGGGAGAAAACAGTCTGTTTGAATCCGCCGGAGGAAAAAAAATTCCGGGCCGGCCTGGAAGTTTTTTCCAGAAGCCGGCCCGGAATCGCTCGGAAGCCGTATTTTTACTTGATCAGGGCGCGGCCCGTGCGGCCGTCGATGCAGATCTGGAGATCCTCGTCGAAGCGAACCTGGCGCAGGTATTCCGTCTCGAACTCGGCGGGCATCGCATCCAGGCGCGCAGCGTCGAAGCATTCGCCCGGCCGGGCGAAAGGATTGACGTTGACGTAGCCGGCGTTGAACGAGGTCATATTCTGGAAGAAGTGCGTTCCCTGGCTGGGATCCACCCGGAAATGGTCCAGGCAGCACTCCACGATGGCGCGAGCCTCGGAGATGTCGCTCCACTGCACGGGCACGCCCAGCGTGGGGATGCTGGAGCCCCAGCGGCCGTAGCCCACGAGGACGTAGTTGCGCTTCTCGGTGCGCATCCGGTTGTTGAGTTCGCTCAGCTGGGCGGCCATCTGGCGCGTCTTGAGCGTGTCGAACGCCGACTCCTTGAGGTACACCAGGTCGCGCACGCCCGTGATCCATCCGGGGCCGATGGCGCTGCCGGAGGAGACAAGGGCATCGGAAGTGTCGATGCCGTTCCAGTCCACCTCGGTCTCCAGGCCATCGGCCGATATCGGCCTCACCTGCAGGACGTTGAAGATGGCAGGGCTGTCTGCATCAACATCCATGTTGCCGGCGAACTCGATCTCTACGCCGCATTTGACCTCCCGCTGCATGATGTCCAGCAATTCGGAGAGGATGTCCGCGAGCGGGAAGGTCCTGTACTTGAGGATATGGGCGAAGGTGACGAACTTCGGTCCCTTGGGCACCGGGGAATCCACGATGCGCATATTCTCGAAGTCATAGGTGGAGACCACCTTGCTGAACATCCGGAAGTCGCCGCATTCCGTGATGGGGATGCGCTCCAGGTTGATGGCATCGTCCACCGAGGTCTTGAACTTGTCGGGCTGCAGGTCCAGGGCGAACATCGCCTGCTGGGTCTCGGTCATCGTCAGCTCCGGCGTCGAAGTTTGCAGGACGTTGCGCGGGTACTTGGGCGAGAAGCGGAGCACCTGGTCGCCGTCCACGACGGCCTTGCCCAGGCCGAAGGCCAGTTTGGCCACGCCGTCCTCGGGCTTCTCGTACCCGAGCGGATAGAAATTGACCGACCGGGCCACGCCCGAAAAGGTCGGGAAGAAATAGCCCCGGTCCTCGCTGCCGCAGATCTCCTGGAGCACGATGGACATCTTCTCCTCGGAGAGGACGTTCGCCGTGGCGGTGATGTAGCCGCGGGAGGAGGCGAAATAGACGGAGGCATAGACGCTCTTGATGGCCTTGGAGAGCAGGCGGAGCTCCTGGTCTTCGTTCTCCGTGTGCGGGATCATATAAGTCGAATAGACGCCCGCAAAAGGCTGGTAATAAGAATCTTCCAGCTTTGATGAGGAACGCACGGCCAGCGGCTTTCGCACGTGGCGGATAAAGACCCGGAGCGCCTCCGTGAGGTCGCCCGGGAGCGTGGAGGCCACGAATTCCGAAAGGATCTCGGCGTCCGTCAGGTCGGAATTGATGACGAACTTCAGTCCGTTCTCCCGGATGAAACGGTCGAAATACTCCGTGGTGATCACGAGGGTGCGCGGCACGAGCACGCGCACGTCCTCCCACTTGTCGTAGAGGTCGTATTTCTGCAGGATGTGGTTCAGGAATGCCAGGCCACGGGCCTTGCCGCCCATCGAACCCGAGCCGATGCGGGCGAACCAGATGGCATCGTTGTAGGTGGCGGGATTGAAGCTGGCCACCACACCGAGGCCCTGGCTGATGCGGTAGTCGCGGATCACGCGGAGGTTCATCTCGCGCACCTGAGCGACATCCCCCTCGGAGTTGATGCGGACCTGGCGGAAGAGGTCACCGATCGCAAAGATGCCGCGGCCGTAGAACCAGCGGGAGATGTAGTCTTTGTTGACGAGTTCGCGCAGGGCACTGTCGGACATCCGGGTCATCACCTGCTCGAACTGGTAGAGGTTGTGTGCCCGGGCGGTCACGCGACCCGTCCGGGGATCGGTCACGACGAAGTCGCCGAAGCCGAACTCGCGTCCGATGTACTCCGACACCTCCTGGGTGAGGGTCTTGGAGCGCTTGTGCACGAATCCCACGCCGAGCTGCGCGGCCACGGAGCGCATGCTCTCCTGGGAGGACTGCATCAGGAACGGCAGCCGCGGGTTGTCCCGCCGGACGTGGCGGCACAGGTCCACGCCGGCGTCGATCTTCTCCGTCTCGGGCTTGTCGCCCTTGTGGATGACGAAGCCGATGTCGGAGATGATGCCGATGATGTTGGACGCGTATTTCTGGTAGTAGTCGTAGGCCTCGTCGTAGCACGTGGCCATCAGGATCTTGGGACGGGCGCGCTTGCGGAGGAACTTCTGCTCCTCGTTGAGGGCGTCGCGCACCGCCTCGCTGTTCTGCTGGAGGACCAGCTTGTAGAGCAGCGGGAGGTAGGTCGAATAGTAGCGCACGGAATCTTCCACAAGCAGGATCACGCGGGCCCCCATCTCCAGGCAGTCGTGCTCGGCGTTGAGCTTGTCTTCGAGGAGCTTGATGATGGCGATGAGCACGTCCGTGCTGTTGTTCCAGCAGAAGACGTAGTCGATGCCTTCGTGGTCGTGGTCCGAGATCTTCTGATAGATCTCCCGGGAGAAGGCGCTCAGCAGGACGATCGGCGTGTCGGGGACCAGCTGCTTGGCCTGTACGGAAAAACCGAACACGTCGAGCGCGCCGACGTTGTACATCGTGATGATGAGGTCGAAGTGCTCGTCCCGCCTGAGGATGTCCAGGGCGTCGAGCGTGGACTCGGCCCGCACGATGGAGGGCGGGTTGCTCAGGTTCAGGTCGGCGTACTCCTGGGTGATCTGGGCCTCGATGTGGCCGTCCTCTTCGAGGGAGAAACTGTCGTAGTTGTTACAAACCAGGAGGATTCGGCGAATCCTCCTGGCCATAAGTTGTGTATAATCCGTGTTGTTGCTCATATTCGCTTTAAACCAGTCCCTGGTCCACCATCGCGTTGGCCACCTTGATGAAGCCGGCGATGTTGGCACCCTTGACGTAGTTGATGTAGCCGTCCTCCTCGGTGCCGTACTTGATGCAGGCGGCGTGGATGTCGGACATGATGCGGTGCAGGTGTTCGTCGACTTCCTCGGAGGTCCACTTCTGGCGGATGGAGTTCTGGGTCATCTCCAGACCGGAGGTCGCCACGCCGCCGGCGTTGGACGCCTTGCCCGGCGAGTAGAGCATCTTGTTGGACTGGAAGATGGCGATGGCCTCGGGCGTGGAGGGCATGTTGGCACCCTCGACGACGCACCAGCAACCGCCCTTGACGAGGTTCTCCGCGTCGGCCTTCTCGATCTCGTTCTGCGTGGCGCAAGGGAGCGCGATGTCGCAGGGGATGCGCCAGGGGCGCTCGCCCGGGAAGTACTGGGCCTGCGGATACTTGGTGGCGTATTCTTTGATGCGGCCGCGGCGGATGTTCTTGAGTTCGAACACATACTTGAGTTTCTCCTCGTCGATCCCTTCCGGGTCGTAGATGAAGCCGTCGGAGTCGGACAGGGTCACGACCTTGGCGCCCAGGCGCATCGCCTTCTGCGTGGCGTACTGGGCCACGTTGCCGGCGCCGGAGATGACGACGGTCTTGCCCTCGAAGGATTCGCCGCGGGTGGCGAGCATGGACTGGGCAAAATAGCAGGCGCCA
>JAFTDE010000048.1 GCA_017454335.1 Bacteroidales bacterium
AGCCAGGATCAAACTCTTCTTTGTATATTTTTTTATACTGCTAGCTCTCTCCTGACGCTTCAATTTCCAAAGAAATCAACGCTCTCGATTTCGTTAAAATCGGTACTTGCTTGTACTTATCTTCCACTATTCTCAAAGATCTGCCGTTCGATTTGCCGAACGTTCCGTTCCGGTTTCTCGGAAACGGGCTGCAAAGGTAGTAAGTTAATCCGAATCTCCAAAATAAATTGGAAAAATTTTTCAAAAAAGATAACTTTGTCCCGCCATGCAGCAGGTGTCACTCTGGAACATCTTCGGCGTTTTCGCCAAAATCGGCGCCTTCACCATCGGGGGCGGGTACGCGATGATCCCGGTCATCGAGCGGGAGATGCGCGTACGCGGCTGGATGGAAGAGACGGAACTGGGCGACATCGTCGTGCTGGCCCAGAGCGCCCCGGGCCTGCTGGCCGTCAACATGGCCATCTTCACCGGGCACAAGCTGCGCGGCCTGCGCGGCAGCATCGTCGCCACCCTGGGCGCCACCCTGCCCTCGTTCCTGATCATCCTGCTGGTCGCGATGGTCTTCACCAGTTTCCAGGAAAACGAAATCGTGCGCCGCATTTTCCAGGCCATCCGCCCGGTCGCCGTCGCGCTGATCCTGGTCCCGGCGGTCCGCATGGCCCGGCGGGGCTGCAAGACCTGGTGGGCCTGGGCCATCGTCCTCGGCACCCTGGTCGCCGTGGCCGTCCTGCACATCTCCCCCATCTGGATCATGCTGGTCCTGCTGGTCTGCGGTGCGGGCATTTCCTATATAAAAGAGAAGAAATGACCGGCCTGCTGTTCCAGATATTCGTAACCTTCTTCCTGATCGGAATGTTCAATTTCGGCGGGGGCGGGGCCATGCTGTCACTGATCCAGGACCAGGTGGTGGGCGTACGCGGATGGCTGAGCGACGAGGTCTTCACGAACGTGGTGGCCATCTCGCGGACCACCCCGGGGCCGATCGGCATCAACTGCGCGACCTATGTCGGCTATGAAGTCATGCACAGCGCGGGCTACGGGGCCGTCGCCGGGGTCTTCGGATCCGCACTGGCCACCCTGGCCGTCGTGCTGCCCAGCTTCATCATCTTCTTCATCCTGATCAAACTCTTCGACCGCTTCCATACGCACCCGGTCTTCGTGGGCACGATGCGGGTCCTGCGCCCGGCCTCGGCCGGCCTGATCGCCGCCGCAGCCGTGATCCTGACCGTCAGCATCCACCTGGGCGGCGCCGAGGCCGGCATCCGGATCCTCAGCGAGAACTTCCCCGACTGGACCTCCTGGGTCCTCGCCGCCGGCGCCTTCATCGCCTCCTATTTCTTCAAGGCCAACCCCATCTGGGTCATCCTCGCCGCCGGCGCATTGGGGCTGGTGATATATTAAGACTGCCCGGGGCACAGCAGGGAACAGTGGCTCCTTTCCGGACTGGCCGGAGCACAGCAGGGGCCGGAAGCCTTCTCTCTTCGTATTCGGCTTCCGGCCCCTGTTCGTGCTCCGGCCTCTATTCTATTTTCCGAGAGCCACCGCGAGCGTAGCCTCGAGGCCCTCGCCACGCAGACCGCGGGCCACGATCTTGCCGCTCGGATCGATCAGCAGATTGTCCGGAATGCTGTTGACCAGATAGACCTTGGCAGCCACGGACTCCCAGCCCTTGATATCGGACAGGTGATACCACGGCATCCCCCATTCGTCAATGGCCTTGACCCAGGGATCCTTGTCACTGTCGAAAGACAGACCGACGATATCGAAACCCTTGTCGTGATACTTATTGTAGACCGCCACGACATTGGGCATCTCCTCCTTGCAGGGACCGCACCAGGACGCCCAGAAGTCCACGAGGACCCAATGCCCGTTACCGACATACTCGCTGAGCTTGTGCGTCTTGCCGTTCACGTCCTGCTCTTCCAGATCGGAGAACTGCGCGCCGATGAAAGCCTGCTTGTCCGATACCTGCACGGTCGCCAGACCCAGCCGATCCCTGTAAACAGTGGCGATGGGATGGTTCGCGTAGGCGTACTGCGGATCCAGCAACGCGGCGATTTCATCCGCACTGAACATCTGGAACATCCTGGACAGGAACGCCACGGGAATCAGATTGTCCCGGTTGTCCTCCGCAATCGTGCGGAGATTCCCGGTGAACGATTCGACCTTCTCCTGGTATTCCGGCAGCGCGACGGCTTGCTCCGCTGCGCTCATCCCATCCAGTTTCAAAAAACCATCCAGCAGATCGTTGAAGTCGCTCTCTACCTGCCAGTAGTAATCGCTCAACTTCATATTCTGCTCGGACCCCTTCAGCAGGTGGTAATTGAACATATTCACGGTCACGGGGGTCCCGTCGTTGAAGAACAGCGCACGCGCCGCCCCGTCACCATGCTCGGTGAATGCGAGCAACGCATCCGGTTCAGCCTTTCCCTTGACCTTGACCCGGCCGGGCCGGGCCGTCGCCGAGGCGATCGTATCCCCGGACGCGACATCGATCACATAGGAATCGATATTGTCCGCGGCTCCCTCGCCCGTCACGCTGAACTGTCCCGGACGCACGCAAGCGTTCAGTCCCACCAGGACCAACGCACAGAGAAACATTCTTTTCATGTTCATACCCATTTTGGGATGCAAGATACACATTTTCGTGAAAATACAAGCCCGCGGCAAGCAAATGTGCTTAGGCTCCCCTTTGGTCCGGGAGGGTAAGCACGTTTTCCCGGGGTTTTCGTGCTTAGGCTCCCCCCTTCGACAGGAGCCTAAGCACAGGGCGGCGTCAAAGCTCTTCCAGCAATTCCGACATTTCCGGGTACGGGATGCCCGTGATCCGGACAAGCTGCTCGATATTGGATCCGAAGCGATAGCGCAATTGCTCCAGCAATGTAACCAGTTGTTTGCGGGACAGCCCGGACAAATCGTTCCGGTCGAACAAGGAGCGGCAGAGGTCGATAGCCGCGGCCAACACATTCTTGTCCAGAAAGACCGGGGCCGCGTCCTTCTCCAGGCGCGCCCGCGCCTTGGAAGATGTGGCCAGAAAAAAATTGTACCGTTTCGAAGAGCGGAAAAGGTTTTCGACAAAAGAGACGGAAATGTACGAATAAGGGAGCAGGACCCCGTCGTCCCGGAGAACAAAAGACGACGGAACCTTTTCACGGCAATGCAGGATGGACCTCAACGTCCTCACAGAACAATCTTTGACGGCACGTCCCTTCTCCGGATTCAGGTTGAAGAAAACGTTGCCGGAGCCCCAGGGATACAAGGATGCGTGCTGGCACAGGCCCGCGGCGACGGGGTTCATCTGGACGTAAGCGATGGCACGTTCCAGCCCCTCGTCCTGCGCCGTCAGGGGCCGGATGTCAACGTTGTTGCTGCGCAGGAGCCCCTGGACATGATACTTGTGCCAAAAGTACAGCCCGTATTTCCCCTTGAAGCGGTCGATGAAGGCCCGGGCCCGGGCCTCGTCCCCACAGGCCACGACGAAATGGACATGGTTGGACATCAGCACAAAGGCCACGATCTTCACGCCGGCAAGGACGGCGACGATGGCGACATAATTCATGGCGGCCCGGAAGTCGTCCCCGTCCCGGAACCAGATTCTCCCGCAGAGATGGTCCGTCGTTATCATAAAGAATCTCATACGGCCAAGATACGCCCCGCAAACGGAAATTTCGATAAGAAACGTAAAAATCGTATATTTGATAAAATTTATCGGCCCCCGAAACACCCTTATGAGAACGATTTTCCTCCGCCTGGCGTGCCTGTGCGCCCTGTTGGCCCCGGTCCTGACGGCCCGGGCGGCCAATCCCTACCTGCCCCTGTGGGAATACATTCCGGACGGCGAGCCCTATGTCTTCGAAGACCCCGACCACCCCGGGCAGTACCGCGTCTATATCTACGGTTCGCACGATACGATGCAGTCCGAGTACTGCGGCCGCGATCAGGTCGTGTGGTCCGCCAGCGTGGACGACCTGCGGAACTGGCGTTTCGACGGGGTGATCTTCACCTCCCGCGTGGATGCGACGGGCGCGCTGCTGCGTCCTGACGGACAGGGCGACGTGCTGTACGCGCCGGACGTGGTCGAAAAGACGGAACCCGACGGCCGCAAGACCTACTACCTGTATCCGAACAACCAGGCGGGCGGCCGCCAGAGCATGGTGGCCCGCTCCGACCGTCCCGACGGCCCCTTCGAGGTCTGCAACTGGGACCCGGCCAACCCGCGCCGCACCGTGGGCCCGCTGGGCTTCGACCCGGGCGTGTTCATCGACGATGACGGACGCGTGTACGGATTCTGGGGATTCAAGGAATCCTGGGGCGCCGAACTCGACCCCGCCACGATGGCCACCCTCCTGCCGGGCGAAAAACCCCGCCGGATCCTGGACAAGGGCCCGGAGGGATTCAATTTCTTCGAAGCCTCGTCCATCCGCCGGATCGAAGACAAATACGTGCTGGTGTACAGCCGCGTCCAGGATCAGGGCGAATTCGGTCTGCCCAGCAGCAACTACAACCTCTACTATGCCTACAGCGACGCTCCGCTGGGCCCCTACACCTTCGGGGGCGTGGTCATCGACGCCCGGGCCCGCGGGCTGAACCGGGAAGGCCGGGCGATGGCCACCGCCTCGCCCAACGGCAACACGCACGGCGGGCTGGCCCGGATCGGGGACCAGTGGTACATCTTCTACCACCGCCAGGCGGGGCTGACCGGCTATGCACGCCAGGCGATGGTCGCCCCGGTCAGCATCTCCGTCACGCCGGGCCCCGGAGGCAAGGTGGAGATCAGCGAGGGAGAATACAATTCGCAGGGATTCGAGCTGGACGGGCTGAACCCGCTGGAATGGCATTCCGCGGGGATCGCCTGCTACTACACGGGACCGCAGCTGTCCGTTAAGAACCGCGGCGGAAACATCTTCTACGGATCCTACATCGAGCCCGCCTACGGGGTGTGGCAGCCCGGCATCGGGGTCTATGAGCAGACGCAGGACCGGTACGCGGGCGCAGCCGGGGATCCCTATGCCCTGGAGATCAACCACAATCCGGTCGTGAACAACACCCCCGGATCGGTCGTCGGATATAAGTATTTCAACTTCGACGGAGCGCGCGTGCGGCGCCTGCGCATGAGCCTGGTGCCGAAGGGCGTCCGCGGCCGCATCGTCGTGATGGCGGACTCCCCCTGGGCGGACCAGGGCGGAACGCGCCTGGGCACCCTGCGCCTCAGCGGCCGCGAACGCCCGGAACTGACGACACGCCGCGTGCACGTCCGGGCAGCCCGCCGTCTCCAGGGTCCTCACGCCCTCTACTTCGTCTTCGAGGGGGACGGGAGCCAGGACGCTTCCCTCTGCGACCTCCACGCCTTCGTCTTCACCCGCTGACAGCCCCGTTCCTGCCCGGGGCTGAGCCTCCCCCGGACCCCCGCTCCGATTTGGGGAATTCGGGGGAAATTGCTAATTTTCGGAAAAGTAACGAAAACAACCATGAAGAGATTGATTCTTGCCCTGGCGGCAGCAGCCCTTCTGGCCGCGTGCCAGCCGAACCCCTGGAAAGATTTCGCCCATCTCCCGGAAGGGATGGACCCCGTCACGGTAGGCAACCGCATCGCCGAACAGTTCCTGTCCACGGAACCCGAGTACTACCATCCGGTCGGTTTTGAATCCGAATACGGCCATCACCAGTATGTCCATTACTCGGTGACCAGCCTGTGGACCAACGCCCTGGAGTTCGCGCGCCTGACCGGCAACAAGGACCTCGAGCAGCGCCTGATCGACCAGTTCGAGCCCTTCTTCGGGCCGAAGGCCTCGCTGCAGAACCGGGACAACCACGTGGACCATTCCATCTTCGGCGCCACCCCGCTGCAGATCTACCTGCTGAACGGTGACGAGCGCGCCCTCCGGCTGGGCCTGCGCTACGCCGACCACCAGTGGGCCGAGCCCGACACCACCGCCCTCCCCGGCGGCGCCCGGAATCCCGGATACCAGTACTGGCTGCAGGGATACACCGACCAGACCCGGCTGTGGATCGACGACATGTACATGATCAATCTCCTCCAGACCCAGGCCTACCGCGCCACCGGTGACATCAAGTACATCGAGCGCGCCGCCAAGGAAATGGTCCTGTACCTGGACAACATCCAGAACCCGGACGGCCTGTTCTACCACTCGACGGACGCGCCCTTCATCTGGGGCCGCGGCGACGGCTGGATGGCCGGCGGCATGCCGATGGTGTTGAAGTACCTGCCGGAGGACAACGAATACTACGGCCGCATCCTGGAAGGATACCGCAAGATGATGGCCACGCTGCTGCAGTACCAGCACGAAAGCGGCCTCTGGGGCCAGCTGGTGGACGATCCGGACAGCTGGGACGAGTCTTCCTGCTCGGCCATGTTCACCTACGGATTCCTGGAGGGCATCCAGCACGGCTGGCTGGACCCCAAGGTCTACGGACCGGCGGCCCGCAAGGCCTGGATCGCGCTGTGCGGACGCCTGGACGAGCACGCCAACCTCGCTGAAGTCTGCGTCGGCACCGGCCGCTTCAACGACCACGACTACTACATCGCCCGGCCGCGATACAACGGCGACCCGCACGGGCAGGCGCCGATGATGTGGATCTGCCGCATCCTCAATGAAAAGTAAGCTCCTCTGCCTGGTGCTGATGGCGGCCGCGACCGTCCTGCATGCGCAGGGCCTGGTCACGGCCCAGCGGCCCTGGTTCTGCGACGTCCAGGGCGCGCAGCTGCACTATGTGCGCACCTACGCCGGCAACGGGACGGTGCGATGGACCCAGGACGTGACGATCCGGGAGGTCAGCGAGGACACGCGCGGGATGGACATCCGCTACCAGAGTGAATTCCGCAACGCGTCCGGCGGGACCATGTACGGCGGCCCCATCGCCCTGGAGGCCCGGGTGGACATGGACGGAAACCTGACCGTCGATTTCGGAGCCTCGGCCGCCGCGATGGTCCGGGGCGTCATCGGCGGGGCGGAGTTCCTGTTCAAGGTCAGCTACGAGCATGTCCGGATGGAAACGCCGGCCACCCTCCAGCCCGGAACGGCGCTGGACGACCTGACGACCGTCATCCGCGTGGGTCCGTTGCGATACACGGTCAGCGTGGACCAGCGCAGGGTCCTGCAATACGAGGACATCACCACCCCGGCGGGCACCTTCCACTGCGTCGTGACGGAAGAGCACAAGGTCGAGGAAGGCCCGGCGCACAGGCGCCGCACCTACTCGCGCAGCTGGTACGCCCGGGGGATCGGCGTCGTCCGCCACGACACCTACTCCGAAGCGAGGGAACTGATGGAGTCGGAAATCCTGCATGATATCCGGTACCCGCGACAATTGTAAACAAAAATTACTATCTTTGTTATCCATACGAAACTAACCAAATCTAACACCTCATGAAAAAATTATTCACCTATTCCCTCCTCGCAGTCGCAGCGCTGATGTCGTTGAGCGCCTGCAACAAGAATAATCCCTGGAAGGAGATGGAAACGGTCCTGGCCCGCATCGTGGCACCGACCTTCCCTGACAAGGATTTCGTCATCACGGACTACTACAACGGGACCGACACCCTGTACACCGGCGCCATCCACGCGGCCATCAAGGCGGCGAACGAGGCGGGCGGCGGCCGCGTCATCGTCCCGACCGGCACCTGGAAGACCGGCCCGATCCGTCTCCAGTCCAACGTCAACCTGCACCTCGAGGACAACGCCACCCTGCTGTTCAGCGACGACGTGAACCTGTTCCCGATCGTCCACACCCGCTGGGAAGGCATCGAGTGCTACAATGTCCAGCCCCTCATCTATGCCGAGGACTGCGAGAACATCGCCGTGACCGGCAAGGGCATCCTCGACGGACAGGCCAGCCGCGACAACTGGTATGGCCCGCTGACCCGCGGTTACATGGGTGAAGACGGCCGTTTCGTCAACGGACGCAACCTGCTGTACGCCTGGAACGCCAGCGAGACCCCGGTTTCCGAGCGCTACCTGACCCGTGACTGCCCGGCCCGCCCGCAGACCATCAACTTCATGACCTGCAAGAACATCCTGCTGGAGGACATCACCATCCACCGCTCGCCGTTCTGGGACATCCACCCGGTCCTCTGCACCAACGTCACGATGCGCCGCGTCACGATGGACAGCCACATGGGCAACAACGACGGCTGCGATCCTGAGTCCGTCACCGACATGCTCTTCGACGAGTGCTACTTCGACACGGGCGACGACTGCATCGCCATCAAGTCCGGCCGCGACGCCGACGGACGCCGCTGGAACGTTCCTTCCAAGAACATCATCGTCCGCAACTGCAAAATGCTGGACGGCCACGCCGGCGTAGCCATCGGATCCGAGATCAGCGGCGGCTTCGAGAACCTCTGGGTCGAGAACTGCGAAATGAACTCCCCGCACCTGCAGCGCATCATCCGCGTCAAGTCCAACCCGCAGCGCGGCGGTACCGTCCGGAACATCAACGTCCGCAACATCACCGTCGGCGAGTGCGACCTGGCCATCCTGGGCATCGAGCTCCGCTACGGCCGTACCCCCAGCGGACCGTACCCCCTGGACTTCCGTGACATCACCATCGAGAACGTCACCAGCCAGAAGAGCCGCTACGTGGTCCACGTGGACGGCACCGATGACGCGATCGGCGTGCACAACATCACCTTCCGCAACTGCGACATCAACGGTGTCACCGAGCCCGAGCTCAGCCACATCGTCGGCGCCGAGAACGTCGTGTTCAAGAATGTCAAGGTCAACGGACAGCCCTACAGCTGGCAGCCCGCGGCCGAAAGCGCAAACTGATGAAACATCTTTACTTCACCCTTGCGATGGCACTGGTCCTGGGCCTCAACCCGGCCAGTGCCTTTGCTTCTGCGGAAATTCCCGAAGGAGCCGTGATCGTGGCCAAGGACGGCAGCGGTCAGTTCACCACCATCCAGCAGGCGATCTTCTCCCTGCGTGACTACAAACCCGAAGGACGCGCCGCCGTCTATGTGAAGAAGGGCGTCTATGAGGAGAAGCTGCTGATCCCGGCGTACAAGACCGAGGTCAGCCTGATCGGCGAGGACCGCGACGAGACCGTCATCATCTGGCACGACCACGCCAACATGCCCAGCGAACTGGGCCGCGGCGGCACCATCGGCACCTTCTACAGCTGGACGATGAAGGTGGACGGACCGGATTTCATCTGCGAGAACTTCACCATCATCAACGACGCGATGACCTACCACAACCCGAGCTGGCATGAGGACCACGAGAACAAGGCCCACGTCGGCCAGGCGGTCGCCCTGCACATCGAGGCGGACCGGGTCATCTTCCGCAACTGCAAGATCAAGGGATTCCAGGACACGCTGTTCACCGGCAACAACGACGGACGCGAGTACTTCGAGAACTGCTATATCGAGGGCGCCGTGGACTTCATGTTCGGCCCCGCGACCGTGTGGTTCGAGCAGTGCCACGTGCACCTGATCCTGAAAGGCTACTTCACCGCCGCCTCCACCCCCGCAGACCACCCGTACGGATACGTGTTCAACCGCTGCAAGCTGACCGCGGCCGAAGGGCTGACCGGCCAGTGGCTGGGCCGTCCCTGGCGCAACTACGCCTACGTCCTGTGGAAGGAATGCGAGATGGATGTCGACCTGAACCCGGCCGGGTGGAACAACTGGGGCGACCCCGCCCGCGAGAAGACCGCCCGCTACTACGAGTACAACTGCACCGGCAAGGGTGCCGACCGCTCCGGCCGCGCTCCCTGGTCGCACGAACTGAGCAAGAAGGAAGCCCGCAAGGTGACGCTCAGCAACGTGTTCAACCAGCCGAAAAACACCTGGATTCCGTAACATGGTCGTCTGGGCAGTCCTGGCAGTCATCGCCGGCGTGATCGGCATCATCGGCAGCGTGGTCCCGGGCCTCCCGGGGCCGCCCATCGGATGGGTCGGCCTGCTGTGCGCCTACCTCGGGCACGGACTGAACGGGGCGGGCGACCCGATGTCCCGCACCTTCCTGCTGGTCTGGCTGGCGATCACCATCGTGGTCAGCGTCCTCGACTATGTCGTGCCGTCGTGGCTGACCCGCGTCACCGGCGGGCACAAGGCCGCTTCGGTCGGGGCCATCGTCGGGCTGTTCGCCGGCATGATCATTCCGCCCGTCGGGATGATCGTCGGGTCGCTGATCGGCGCCTTCGTCGCCGAATTCCTGGTGGAGAACCGGGGCATCTGGGCCTCCGCCAAAGCCTCCCTGGGGGCCTTCCTGGGGTTCATGCTGGGCACCGGGCTGAAACTGATCTGCTCGGGTGTCATGTTTTACTACATTATCGTTTATCTCTGATGTTTGACTGCAACGTATATGTCCGCCGGCGCAGGGAACTGCTGAAGCGCCTGCAGGGCGAAACCGGAATCGCCGTGTTCATCGGCAACGTGGACGCTCCGGCCCAGTACCGGGACAACTGCTACAAATGGCGCCAGAACAGCACCTGGCTGTATTATTTCGGCATTGACGAACCGCGTTTCGCCGCCGTGATCGACCTGGAGAGCGGCGAGGAGACCGTATTCGCCGACGATTTCACCATCGACGACATCATCTGGATGGGCCCGATGCCCTCCGTCGCCTCGCTCGCCGAGCGCGTCGGCGTCATCCGCACCGCCCCCTACGCCAAACTGGACTGGGCGGTGTCCCAGGCCATCATCCAGGGCCGCAAGGTCCACGCCCTGCCCGCCGCCCGCTACTACAACACGATGAAGCAGCAGGGGCTGGGCATCGACAAGCCCAGCGAGGCGCTGATCCGCGCCGTCGTGTCGATGCGCCTGGTCAAGGAGGACATCGAGATCGCCGAGATCGACCACGCCTGCGACCTGGGCTACGAGATGCACACCCGCGCCCGCCAGGGCATCAAGCCGGGCGTCATCGAGCAGGAGATCGTCGGGAACATGGAGAGCGTCGCCAACTGCAAGGGCTGGGGCATCAGTTTCCCCACCATCCTGACCCAGCACGGCGAGATCTTCCATTGCCACAGCCACGAGAACACCGTGACGCCGGGCCGCCTGATGGTGGTCGACGCCGGCGTGGAGAGCAAAACCCACTACGCCTCCGATTTCACCCGGACCTATCCGACCGGAGGCAGATTCACGCAGCAGCAGCGCGAGATCTACGAGATCGTGTACCGCTGCAACGAACTGGCCTTCTCGATCACCCGGCCGGGCACAGCCTACCGGGACGTCCACCTGGCCGTGGCCCGGCAGATGCTGGAGGGCCTGAAGGACCTGGGCCTGGTGCACGGGGACCTGGACGCCATGGTCACGGACGGGATCGCGGGTCTGTTCATGCCGCACGGCCTGGGCCACAACATGGGCCTGGACGTGCATGACATGGAGGACCTGGGTGAGGACTACGTTGGATACGATCCGGACCAGCAGCGTGCCCGCCAGCTGGGCCTGGGCAGCCTGCGGATGGCCCGCCGGCTGGTCCCGGGGAACGTCATTACGGACGAACCGGGCATCTATTTCATCCCCGCCCTGATCGAACAGTGGAAGAGCGAGCGCAAGGACGGCGGAAGGGTCAATTACGACAAACTCCGGAGCTACTACGACTTCGGCGGGATCCGGCTCGAGGACGATGTCCTCGTGACGGAGACAGGCGCACGGCGCCTGGGCGGGCGGCGACTGCCGATCGCACCCGACGAAGTGGAGGAAGCGATGGCCAAAGAATAAATTACCATGGGATTGCTTGACGGGAAAGTCGCCCTGATCACCGGGGCATCCAGGGGCATCGGCAAGGCCGTTGCCCTGCGCTTCGCAGCCGAAGGCGCAGATATCGCATTTACAGACATCGCCGTGAACGAGGATACGGTCCGCGAACTCGAAGCCTTCGGGCACCGGGTGCGCGCCTACGTGTCGAACGCGGCGGATTTCGCCCAGACCCAGCAGACGGTGGACCAGGTCGTCGCCGACCTCGGCCGCATCGACATCCTGGTCAACAACGCCGGCATCACCCGGGACACCCTGATGCTGCGCATGGACGAATCGCAGTGGGACGCCGTGCTGACGGTCAACCTCAAATCCGCCTTCAACTTCATCCACGCCGTCACGCCCGTGATGTCGCGCCAGCGCGGCGGGAGCATCATTTCGATGAGCTCGGTCGTGGGTGTCCACGGCAACGCCGGCCAGGCCAACTACGCCGCCTCCAAGGCCGGTATGATCGGGCTGACCAAGTCCATCGCCAAGGAAATGGGACCCCGCGGCATCCGCGCCAACTGCATCGCGCCGGGATTCATCCTCTCCGAGATGACCGAAGCCCTGCCGGAAGCGGTCCGGGCGGAATGGGTCAAGACCATCCCGCTGCGCCGCGGCGGCACCCCCGAGGAAGTGGCGAACGTCGCGCTGTTCCTGGCCAGCGAGCTGTCCTCGTACGTCAGCGGCCAGGTGATCCAGTGCTGCGGCGCCATGTCCTGCTGAGCCGTTTTTCGGGGGGATGGATACGCGGGTGCAACGAATCAGCCTCAGGATGGCAGCCCGGGCCCTGGCGGACCTGGTGATGCCCCGGACCTGCGTCGTCTGCGACCGCGACCTGATCCTGCAGGAAGAGCACATCTGCGTGGGATGCCTGTCTGACCTGCCCCTCACTTACTATGAATCATTGGCCCGCAATCCGATGTCGGAGCGGGTCAATGCCGTCTTGGAACGGAACGCCACGGACTACCAGCGCTATGTCCAGGCATGCGCCCTGTTCTTCTACACGGGCCCCTACCGGCACATTTCCCCCCAGCTCAAATACGGCCGCCGCTTCGGCGACGGACGCTTCTTCGCCCGGATGCTGGGCGAGAAACTGGCCGGGTCGGAACTGTACCGCGACGTGGACTGTGTGATTCCCGTGCCCCTGCATCCGTGGCGGCGCTGGCGCAGGGGTTACAACCAGGCGGAGATCATCGCGCGGGAAGTGGCCCGCTGCCTGCCGGCAGCCCGGGTGGACGCGCGGGCCCTGCGCCGGCGCCGCCGCACCCGTACGCAGATCCGGCTGGGGTCGGCGCAGAAATGGCGGAACGTCGCGGACGCCTTCGCACTCAGGCGCGGCGCCCCGGCAGGACGGCACCTGCTGGTCGTCGATGACGTGTGCACCACGGGCGCGACCCTGGCCGCCTGCATCCGCGCGCTGCGTGCCGTCCTGCCGGGCGACGTGAAAATCAGCACGGCGACCCTGGCGGTTGTGGGCAATTCATGAGATTTTTCCTATCTTTGTGCAGATAGCCATTTACCATTATGAAACAGTTACTTTTCCTGCAGAATATCGGCATCGGCGAGATCGTCATCATCGCCCTGATCATCCTGTTGCTGTTCGGCGGCAAGAAGATTCCCGAGTTGATGCGCGGCCTGGGCAAGGGCGTCAAGAACTTCCAGGACGGCGTCAAGGGCGTGGAGAACGATCTCAAGATCGATACGCCTGACGACCAGACCGGCAAGAAGCAAGACTGATGGACACGTCCACAGGCGAGACAATGAGCTTCTGGGACCATCTGGAGGTATTCCGGTGGACCATCCTGCGTATTGTCATCGTCCTGGCCGTGATGCTGGTCGCGAGCTTCGTCGCGATGCCCTACATCTTCGATCCCGTCGTCCTGGGGCCGACCCGGGGCGACTTCTTTGTGTACCGGCTGATGGGGGCCGGGCCTTTCCAGACGGACATCATCAACATTAACGTCGCCAGCCAGTTCCTCACCCACTTCAGTTTCTCGTTCTGGGTGGCCCTGCTGCTGGTCTTCCCCTACCTGATGTTCGAGATCTGGCGTTTCATCAGCCCGGCGCTGTACGAACAGGAGAAACACGGCGTGCGGCGCGCCTTCCTGGGCGGGGCCCTGCTGTTCTACTTCGGCTGCGCCGTCGGATACTGCGTCGTCTTCCCCATCACCTTCCGCTTCCTGGCGGAATACACCCTGGGCGAGATGATCACCAACCAGATCTCCCTGAACTCCTACACGACCAACTTCCTGACCATCATCTTCGTGCTGGGCGTCGTGTTCGAACTGCCCATCCTGGCCTGGCTGCTCTCGCAGCTGGGCATCGTCAACAAGGAACTCTTGAAGAAAGGACGGCGCTACGCCGTCATCGTCCTGCTGGTCCTGGCCGCCGTCATCACCCCCACCGGCGACCCCTTCTCCCTCGCGGTCGTCTTCCTGCCCCTCTACCTCCTGTACGAACTCTCCATCGCCATCGTCCCCCACAAAGCCCCGGAAGAGGACTAGAACGTCACCACGGGCCAGTCGTCCTGCCAGCGGATATTCAGTTGGCTGTAATGGTGAGTTCCAGGATCTTCGTTTCGCCGCTGGCAAGGGTCAGGTGCGCTTCGACCACGTGGGTGCCGGCGGTCAGTTTCACCGAGGCTCCGGCGACCGGTTCGTCATCGAAATACCACGAGGTGGAAGACACCGGCTGGGCTTCGCTCTCGACCAGGACAAGGTCAAAGAAGTCGCCGGCGGCATAGACGCCGTTGCCAGGGTTGGCAATCACGTTGTAGTTGAGCGTGTTGGACGGAACGGTGGCATACAGCGAGACCTGGTTCGAAGCATAGGAGATGTTCGACAGGCGGATCGATGAAGTCACGCCGTTCCAACTGACACCCGCGAAGGAGTCCCTCCCGGACGCCCCGGTGAAGGCCCACTTGGAACCCGTGTAGTTCAGGTTGTTCTGCGCGCCGGCCGGAACTACGTAGAAACAAGGGTGGTTGCCATTCTCGTTGATGGAATTGTAATCCCCCCACTCGCTCCAGAGCGTCGCAGCCGGCACGTTGATCCTGCTGCCGCCTTCGTCGAGGATGCTCACGTCCCGGGACGATCTGTCCACGTGATAAACAATCAATCCGGCCTCCGGAAGATAGGAGTCCCAGCCGGTCTTGCTCCGGCATTCATACACGAAGTACTCCCCATCCTGGTCCGTCGGTGTCTTGTACGCCACGTTATCCTGGACGCTCGTCAGGGTGTAGTTCCCGGACGCGTCGAACTCCTGGAAAACGGCATCCTCCAGCCAGCCCAGCATGATGCGCTCCTCGATGTTGAAGTACGGCGGCGTGCGACCCTCGTTGTTGTACGAACCGCCGCACATCAGGGAGTAGTCATACAATCCGCCGGCCTCGCCGTTGCTTTCATAGTCGGTGTCGTAGAAGTCCGGCAGGCCCATGGCATGGCCGAACTCGTGGCAAGCCGTTCCGATGGCGCACATCTTGTCCGCCAACGGACCGTAACTGTTCAGCTCATTGGAGCAGGCGTACTTGTCAATCGTCTTTCCGTCGAGCGTCAGGGAGATATTCGCGTTGGAAAGCTCCCACTGGT
This sequence comes from Bacteroidales bacterium, assembly GCA_017454335.1. GTDB lineage: Bacteria > Bacteroidota > Bacteroidia > Bacteroidales > UBA932 > Cryptobacteroides. The sequence continues at coordinate 15,298 of JAFTDE010000048.1, forward strand.
GGGGCCAGATGGTATCATCACTGCCACCATCGGCCTCGCCATAACCCGCATAGTACATGAACACCAGGTCCACCGCACCGTCGCTGTCGTTGTCGTACAGGCTGAAATCGACATTGAACTGTGCGTCGACTTTCTGGCAGCCTTCCTTGACAGCCACCTCAGGACGCTGGTCATAGCCGTCGGAGTCATTCCCTCCGTAATAGGCCATCGCGTTATCCAGCGTCACGGGACCATACACATCGAAGACGGGCTCGAAAACCCCATGGGAGTTCTCATAGTAGAAGTCCCGGGCGGACCCGACGGCGCCGTTGACGGAATAGCCCTGCTTGTTCAGCAGGTCGTAGAAGTCCTGCTGGGCCGTTGCCTCGCTGGCAAATTTCGTATCGGTGAACTGGACCAGGATTACCAGGAAATGCTTCGTCCCGGAAGCGACTCCAGCCCGGGCTTGGACGCGGCGCCGGTTGTTGGCCTGCGCGCGGCGGACCTGCCCAGCCACCCGGCGGGCACGGACCTTCACCTCGGAGGCCGGACGGTAGAACCCGTCTGCATCCTTTTCCAGGTACTGCCCGGAAGCATCGGTCACCCAGTGGGAGAACTCGTCTCCATGCAGGCGGATCATGATCTTCGATCCGTCCGGCTGGGTGTGGGGAATCAGTCCGCGGTAAGCGGGAACAGCGGAGAGGGTCATGCAGCAGCAAAGGGCTGCAAGAAGGATGAAAAATTTTCTCATAGGCCTTTACTTCTTGATGATGAATCCCTTGCCGGAGCCGTCCCCAAGCCACACCTTCGGGCCGTCTTCCTTGATGATGTACATGGTGTATTGCGCATTGCCGATCACGGTGGAGACGCCGTGGCGCCAGTTGACCGTGAGCGTCACGCGGTCTCCCTTCACATAGGACCGCTTGTATCCGGTGATTTCCAACTCGTCCACGGTCGCAGGGTTGATGAGGGTGCAGGTCAGCACGCCGTTGCCGTCATAAGACCGCGTCAGCTGGTCAGTACCGGGATTGTACACCCATTCCTGAGCGGCCCCCAGGTAGCAACCATACCCCGTCTCGGCCAGCATCGGATCCGTCGCCGAAGCGCCGCTCGCCCCGCCGCTGCGGCGGTACAGCGAAACCTTCGACATACCGGATTTGTCCGCGCTGTCATAGCAGGTGAAACGGGGCGAGCTGTTGTTGTACAGCAGGAAAGTCCGCGACCCAGCCTGCGCCTCAACGGTAGCCAGCCCGCCGGCGATGGACACCGCCCAGCTGGAATTGGCTGTGATGGAAGTCGAGTTCTGCAGGTAGTTTTTGTCCGCAGACGGGCTGGTCAGGTAGTTGTCACCGTCCTTGAAAGCCCAGGTGCCGTCGGTCGATCCAGCGACCAGGGACAGCACCACCGCGCTACCTTCCGAAGAAATGGTGGTACCAGTAATGGTGATATCCACATCCGTACGGAAATTGCCGCTCTGATCAATCGCGCCCATCGCCTTGCCCCCATCAGTATAAACGATCAGCACTTCATCCCCCGCCTGCAGCGTCGAAGCGTCGGTGACCAGGGTGAAGGGACCACTGCCCGGGCCGGAGCCCGGACTGCCCGCCTCCGTGAAATCAGCCCCGGACATGTTCACGGTGAACACTGCGACCTGTCCGGCCGTGAAACGGCGGTTCGCGGGGAATTCCGTCAGCTGTTCGTGCATGCCCTCGGAAGTGAAGACGCGCACGATCAGGGACTGCCCAGACACATCCACCGGTGCACAGGCGAACCAGATGTTCGAGGTCGAAGAAGTATGGAGGGTGATCGTGGAAGATGCACCGTAATCGGTCAGCGCCCCGTCGGCGCACTGCCAGTACCAGTCGCCCGCGATGGGCGTGGTGACGGTCAGTTCCACGGCCGAAACCGTCTCCCCTTCCTCCAGGGAAAGGTTCGTCAGGGAGAAGCGTCCGTACGCCGTCAGGTGGTTGAAGTAGAGATCCACCTCATCCACGTCGGGCGCCTGGTCATACGACTGGCTGGCGGCCGCCAGGATGATGCCTGCCTCGTCCGCCGATCCCGCCGTGGGCGTCTGCTCACAGGGGATGGATACCTTCCAGGCCTCGCGGCTGGGGCTCAGCGCATACGCGGCCGAGGCCGGGGAGACCGAGTAGAAGGTGTAGGGACCGGCAACGCCGCCGAAGTCGACCGTCGCGTCGAACGTGGCGCTGCGGTAATCCGGCGAAGGGTTCACCTCCGCGGACACTGCGCTGCCGTAGTTCAGCGACAGCTTGACCGCTGCGTCGTTATCCGTCCAGAGAGTGGGATAAGCATCGCCTTCCTTGTCGCCGAAGGACGCCTTGGTGCCGGATTGCAACGCCCGGAAATGCACCACGCGGGCATCCGCCGGAACCGATCCGAGTTCCAGCATGGGTTCGCGGGCGCAGGAGAACAGGGCAAGGGCAGCAACTCCCATGAGGGCTGCCCGGCAGATCATGTTCAGGTATCTTTTCATCACAGTGCCTCCCAATTGTTATCCGTTACCGGTGCGATGTTGTTCTGCGGCTGAATGCCCGTGAACCAGTATCCGTTGGTGTTGGCTTCGGCGCTCGCCTGCACCGCGGAGGGTACGGCTGCGAAGAAGTCAAACCCGGCGCGGGCCTCGATGGCGTCGATGCTGGTCACGTAAGCGCCGTCGTAGTAGTTCTCTCCCGTATGCGTCTGGTTCGTGTACACAAACGCGATGCCCTGGGCCGCGGTGATGGTCGATCCGGTGAAGCTGCACTTCATGATGCACTTGTAGAAGTGGCTGGGGATAGGCACCTGCAGGCTGCCGCTGGGCAGGGTGGTCGTGTTCCCTTCGTACAGCACGCCCGTCACCACGTACAGCATGGTCGAACTACCGCTGGGCGCCATGGTCGAAACCCGGTTCTCCAGGGTCTGCCAGACACCCTCGCCGCTGGAAGAGCTGCCGTTGAATCCGGTCTGCCACTGCGGGGCCTGGTTGGAGTAGTAGAACGTCTGCTTGTTCTGGTTGACGGTCGTCTGACGGTACTCCGAAGCCACCAGGTGACCGCGGCTGTATCCGACCGTGTTCGCGTTGTCCAGGCCGGTCTGCTGCGTCAGGCTGATGGCGGGATCGTTCGACCAGTTTTCGTTGCGTCCCACGCTGTTGTTCGGCCAGTAGTTGGTGTTCATCGTGTGGGCCGTCCACAGCGGAGCGTACTTGCTCTCGTCGTACAGCACCACGTAGGTCACCGTCTCGTCGCTGGTCGACGGGTGCGGATAGGTGTGCACCGCGATCTGGCGCTGGGCACTGTTCGTGCTGAAACGGTACCAGCTGTCATCCCTTGCCCCGTTGGTGCCGCTCTGGCTCTGGGTCGGGTTCAGCCCGGACACATCCGGCATGCCGTAATCGTAAAGATACGCCGCAGCGCCGGTGGGCTCGGCCGCGGAAGTCGTGAACGACAGCACCGTTTCGCTCAGGCGTTCCTCCCAGGCGGACGTGCTCTCGTCCCACTCCAGGACATAGGCCTTGTAGTAATAGGTCGTGCCCGCGCTGAGCGGCGCCTGATCGCCGAGGGTGCAGCTGAAGTTGCCGGAAGCGGCATTGCTGCCGTCGGTGGTGACCTGACTGCCCAGGTTGTCCTGCGAGGTGCCCCAGTAGAAACCGGTCTCGTAGATATTGCCCGACGCCCCGCTGAAACTACCGTTCAGCACAGCCGAACTGGAGGTCACGGACGTTGCCGCAGAAGTCGTCACGCTGGCCGTCGCAGTGGCCAGTGCCGGAGGGGTGGGGGTGTCGCCTGCGTAATTAACCGTTATTGAACTGATTCTGACCTGTGCGCTCAATGTGGTCGCCGTACTGGTAGCGGAAACGGAAGACACGGTTACTACAGACCCCGACACACCAGGCGAACCTTGGGTGAACGAGCAGCCGCCAAGCGTTGAAGCGTAAGACGTCGACATACAGGTGAACGCAACGCTTGAAATGGTTTTCGAAGCAGAAGATACGGTAAGAGTCCATCCAGTATAGAACCGCGTATGATCGGTATCACTGCTTCGGAATGCTGTCCCTGAATCGTTACGGACTGCACTTACAGTAATGTCCCCACTGGTCCATGTCGCAGTCTGGGTCGCATCACTTCCGGTTACGGTGGCGAGATTGGAATAAACATTAATCGTCACCGGATCGGCTGAGCCACCGCCGCTGGCCGGTCCGGCCGCCTGGTTGACGGTGACCTCCACGTTTTCTGCGCCTTCATAACTGAGAACGATCACGGCGCTGCGCTCCGCTGCATCCGTCTCCTGGGCGGCGATATCGAAGGTGACACTGCCGGCTGTACCGTAATTGATATTGGTAATCCAAGTAACGGCAGGCTCCTGCACCTTTAATGCCGCGGTCAAACTCGCTGCCGTTGGATTGGTTATGTTGTAGGTGATCGTCCCGGACCCGGCCGTGTTTGCAACAGCCATCGGATTGGCGGATGTGACATTGATGACGGGCGTCGCCGGGCCGCTGTAGTATTTATAGATGGAGATGCCCGTTTGGTTGGCAGACCCATAGCAACTGAATATCGGGGTGCCGTTGTTGTAATTGTACTGCAACACCTTTCGGGAATTGGACCCCTGGGCAGTCAGGGCACCCACGCCGTCGGTCAGGTTCGCGATGAACGAAGCATTGGCATCCACACTGTCCTGCGATTTCAGCTGATTCGCCGAACTGCTGGCCGCGTAAATATAGTTGCCGGCGCTTCCATTTTCGCGACGGAAGGCAAACGATCCTGACGCCGTTCCGTTTTCGAGGACGAAGGTCTGGACTGACGCCCCCGGAGATGCAATCGTTTTGTAAACGCCGACTTCCGCGGCCGTCACGCTGACAGCACCGCGATTGTTTGTCTTTTGTTCGGTAGACATCGCTTGATCTCCGGCTGCATTCACGATGAACACCCGGTCTCCGGCGGCCAGCCAGGAGGCGTCCTCAACCCGATACCAACCGGCTTGCGTCGGTTCGCTGATCGCGCTGACGTAGTTGTAGGTGTAGTTGATCGTCTTGATCTTTCCCGGAACGAAACTGACCGCAGATCCGCCAATCGTAACGGTTTTCTTTACCCCGTTCACGAGAACACCGAGCTTTGCTGCCGGAGCGGCCGTAAACGGCTTGACGGCAATGTAAAAATCGGCATATTCATCTTTCGCCAGGGGCGCTCCGCCAGCGACAGCCAGGCTGGCGGTATCGGATACGGTAGCTTCGCTCCGCTTTGTGAAGACGGGTGTTTCGCCGGTAAAATCGATGAAGTATTGACCGACGACGTCTTCAGGCGCAACGAAAGAAACGTTGGATACCGTCAGGGGTGTCTCGTTTGCATTTTTCACGTGGATCTTGACAACGGACAGGGCCTGGGACATGGTAATGGACGGCGATGCCGTGGCGTCTACGTTTTCCGCTTTTCCATACAACGGGAAGTAGCGTCCGGCCAGGTGGGCCTTGCTGCTGTTTCCGGTCTGGGTCTGCGAGGTGCTCTTGTTGTATGCCCCGATGGACATATATCCCGCAGATGTGTTGGCCGGTGTGGAGATCTGGCGGACATACGGATACAGGACGTACCAGTCATAGGATTCGCTCTGATCCAGGGCGCTCGTGATCGTTCCGGTAAATCTGTTCGATGCCAGGTCCTCGGCGGTAATGATAAACTTATCATTCGTCCCATACTCCGATCCGCCGGCAAGCGCATGGAAGACATTCAAGCTGTCCGAGGTACTCCAGTTGACCGTTACTCCATCTTCCGTGCTGGTCTTGGTATCCGCTGCGGAAGCGAACAGCGCAAAAGGCACCCTCGTGTCGGGAGTCTCCACGATCGCCGGAGCTTCCTCAGGCAGAACGTCTTGCTTTGCGCAGCTCGTGATGAGGGTCGATGTGGCAATCAACATCAAACCCAGGAGCGCAAAAGTTTTTTTCAATAGTCTCATGTGTCTGGTGTTAATCTATTCAGCGTCAAGTTCGCCGCCCTCTTCCTCCTCCTGGAAGCCTGCAATCAAAAGGGGATCGAGGCTGTTATCCAAAATCCTGCTCTCGATTCGCAGCGCGAGAATCTCTGTCGATGGGGCCGAATAGGCCAATTTTTCTTTTTTGATCATAGTGTTATAAGCCAAGTGTTGGGCAAATATGCAATTAGATTATAAAGATAACACTTTATTGAATACCCTTGACCGCCTTCTGCAGAAAAACACGAGCGCAGATTATTAAGAATCGTTAAAAGACAGAAGAAACGTGAAAATCTGCAGGGGAAAGAGCAGGACCTTGAACAAGGACGTGAAGGAGAATGGGTAGAGGTGGCGTGGCTACCGCATAGCAGAGGCAAGACGCTTCGGCATCAGGGTGCCGGCAAGCAAATAAAAGTCGCAGCAACTTCCGTTACTTCGGAAAAGTTGCTGCGACATTTTCTATTCTTTCTGGAGCGAGCCCCGGAGGGTTGTCCCTCCAGAACTCACTGCGTCGATTCCTCCGGTAGTCACATTAGCGGGGACTTACGGAGTGGGAGTACATCATTCTGCCGAGAACGAAATCGAATAAACCCTTACGTTGTAACTAGACTCTTTTTCGTGGTGGATTCTAAGTCCGTAAGCGGAGGAAGTTACGGGTATCGATACCGTATACTCTTTACCGGTTGTCGTTTCTACTTTAGTAGTTACAGTTGTCGCGGTTGCAGCAATATTATCACCATTTTCATCAACCAAGTATGCCAAAACGTTGTTAGTTAGAGGATCCTTCGCCGAGCCGCCACCAACCTTGACCGTAATACTAATACTTGTGGGAGTTGTTGAGAATAGCGCAGACTCGTCTGATTTCTTAAGAAGAAGATCAAGCCCTACAGAACTACTTTTGTCTTGGTAATTATCAGCATTCGACTTACCATTCTCAACAGTCAAAGCATAACCAGAGGTAACTGTATTTGCAGAACCACTACGACTGAAAGAGAACGATACCGGCGTGAAAACACCACCAGCGGAATATTCACATGTCTGAGATGCAACCTCACTATTCGAACAACCATCCTTCACCGCATATGCCTTAACATAGGTCGTGACTGCAATTGCAACAGCGGAATTAAACACATTGGAGGAAGTCGTAGGGATTGCTACAGATGCCATATCGTCTGTAGAAGTCTCATAATAGATTGTGGCCCCGTCGGTCGCACATGTAATCGAAAAGGATGTTCCATTCGAAGTAATAACTGGAGTTGCACATGTCGGTGTACATACCAGAGGAGTGACAGAGCTCTCGTTGTAATGTGCACGGATAGCAATGGCTTTCACGTTTGTCTCCGTGGCTATTTCGAACGGGCTGCTATACAGCGTTGCTTCTTCGTTGGGGGTTGATCCGTCCGTAGTATAGTAGATCGATGCCCCAGGAGTTGTCGTGCTGAGGGTAATGGTGCTGCCCTCCTGTGATATGACAGGGGCGACACAAGTGGGCGTAGTGCCACCATAATACTTATAAATGGCAATATAGGTTGTTAAGTTGTGATGCATTTTTAACTGTATGATTTCAGCTTGCTTGACTCAATATGCGCCCGCGTTTGGCGGCAAGGTTTTCCGGGAGCGTTTTCCGTTCCCAGGCCTTGACGTCTGCAATGCGGTTGTGCTC
>JAFTDE010000049.1 GCA_017454335.1 Bacteroidales bacterium
TAATAATTAAATTTTCTCGATATCACCAGCTGGCTTTCTTCACACCGGGAAGGAGGCCGTTGGAGGCCATCTCGCGGAACTGGATACGGCTCAGGCCGAACGCCCTCATGTAGCCCTTCGGACGACCGGTGATGGAGCAACGGTTGTGGAGGCGGACAGCAGAGGAGTTCTTCGGAAGCTTGTCGAGGGCGACCCAGTCGCCGGCCTCTTTGAGAGCCTTCCGCTTCTCGGCATACTTAGCAACCATTTTCGCGCGCTTGACTTCGCGGGCTTTCATTGATTCTTTTGCCATAGTATCTTATTTGTTATGTTTCTTGAAAGGCAGACCGAAATCGGCGAGCAGCGCGTGGCACTCCTCGTCCGTGCGGGCCGTCGTGACAAAGGAAATCTCGACACCGTGGATACGCGGGTTCTTGTCGATATCGATCTCCGGGAAAATGACCTGCTCCTTGAGTCCGAGGGTGTAGTTGCCACGGCCGTCCATGTTCTCGGCGACACCGTTGAAGTCACGGATACGCGGGAGGGTGACACGGATGAGCTTCTCGAGGAACTCGTACATCTTGACACCGCGCAGGGTCACCTTCGTTCCGACGGGCATGCCCTTGCGGAGCTTGAAGTTGGAAATGTCCTTGCGGGAATAGGTAATGATCGCCTTCTGGCCGGTGATCAGCGCGAGTTCGGCTGCAGCCTCTTCGACGACCTTCTTGTCCTGCGTGCCCTGACCGACGCCCTCGTTGAGCGTGATCTTGACCAGACGGGGAACCTGCATCACGGTCGTGTAGGAGAATTGCTTCATCAGTTGATCGACAATCTGCTCCTTGTAGGCCTTCTTGAGGGCGGGAACATATCCTGCGGGCACGGTGGCCTTTACCTCAGCTGTTTTGTTATTCTTTGCCATAATTACTTGATCTCCTCTCCAGATTTTTTAGCGTAGCGGATCTTCTTGCCGTCAACGAACTTGTAACCCACGCGGGTCGGCTTGTTCTGCTGCGGATCGATCAGCTGAAGGTTTGAGATATGGATGCCGGCCTCCTGCTTGATGATGCCGCCCTGCGGCTGCTTGGAGTTGGGCTTGGTGTGCTTGCTGACCATGTTGATTCCCTCGACGATCGCGCGGTCCTTGTCAGGCTGCACGGCGAGGACCTTTCCGGTCTTGCCCTTGTCGTTACCGGCATTTACATACACGGTGTCACCTTTCTTGATATGTATCTTTTTCATGATTCAGTTAAGATTAAAGGACCTCCGGTGCCAGTGAAACAATCTTCATGTAGTTCTCGCGAAGCTCGCGGGCCACAGGGCCGAAAATACGGGTTCCGCGCATTTCTCCCGCGTTGTTGAGGAGAACGCAGGCGTTGTCATCGAAACGGATATAGGAACCGTCCTGACGACGGATTTCCTTCTTGGTGCGTACCACAACAGCTCTCGAGACAGTACCTTTCTTGGCATCGGTGCCGGGGATGGCACTCTTGATGGCGACGACGATCAGATCACCGACGCTCGCATAACGGTGGTGGGTACCGCCAAGGACACGGATGCAAAGGACTTCCTTCGCTCCGCTGTTGTCGGCCACCTGTAAACGTGTTTCCTGCTGTATCATACTACTTGGCTTTTTCTACGATTTCAACTAATCTCCAGTTCTTGGTCTTGCTCAGGGGGCGGGTCTCCATGATGCGGACGGTGTCACCCTCTCCGCACTCGTTCTTCTCGTCCTGGGCGACGAACTTGGTGGTCTTCTTGACGAATTTACCGTACAGGGGATGCTTCTCTTTGATCTCGACCGCAACGATGATGGTCTTGTCCATCTTGCTGCTGACCACAACACCCACTCTTTCCTTACGAAGATTTCTTTCCATAAGATTTCTCTGATTTAGTTTTGTTTTTCTTTTTCAGCAAGGATCGTGATCATAAGAGCAATATCCCTTCTGGTCTTGCAAATCTTGGAGGTGTCCTCCAGCGGAGAAATGGCGTGATTGATCTTCATGGTGTCGAGATTGTTCTTCTCAATCTGGATCCGGTCGCGCAGGTCTGCTACAGACATTTCGCGTGCTTCTGATGCTTTCATTCTTCGTTTCTCCGTTTAATTATTCGACATAATCCCTGCGGACGACAAACTTCGTGGCGACAGGGAGCTTGTTGGAGGCCAGACGCATCGCCTCTTTCGCAATGGCGAGCGAAACGCCTTCGGCCTCGAACAGAATGCGGCCCGGGGTGATCGGAGCGACGTATCCGTACACGTCACCCTTACCCTTACCCATACGGGTATCGAGCGGCTTCTTCGTGACAGGCTTGACAGGGAAAACCCTGATCCAGATCTGACCCTCACGGTTCATATGACGCGAGATGGCCTGACGGGCGGCCTCAATCTGCTGGGCGGTAAGCCAACAATTCTCCAGGGTCTTGATTCCGAAAGAACCGAACGCAAGCTGGTTGCCGCGCTGGGCGAGGCCCTTCATGCGGTTCTTCTGTTCCCTTCTAAATTTTGTTCTCTTAGGCTGTAACATCGTAGTATTACTTTTTAAAATAATATTCTAAAAACAAGCTAAGTTTCTCAAAATCAGCGCTATAGGTGCCTACAGGGCGGATTTTGGGACTGCAAAGTTAGTAAAAATTCCGCACTTTCAAACATTTTCTGAAAAATTTTGAAACATTTTCGACACGAAAACCAACAGGTCAACTTGCGATTTTTCAGTCACTTACAGAAAACCTTGAAAAAAATTTCCGCGCAGTTTCGACACAGACATGGAAAATTACGGCAAAATCTTGAAAAAGCACGGTTTTTGCTATCTTTGCGGATCGTGAAGAAGTGTTGGCTCATATTAATCCTCGCCCTGCTGGCAGCCGCCCTGGCCTCCGCCCAGACCCAGGAAGCCCTCGAAGCGGTCCGGGAGGTCCGCAAGCCCCTGACCGGCACCCCCATGGAGTACCGCGTCGTGGACGGCGACACCACCTTCATCGACTCGCTGGACCCGATCTGGGTCTTCCCCAAGGGACGCGGGATCAGCAGCGGGGACTGGCGCCGCTACTACAAGCTGGTCTATAATTTCAACCGGGTCTATCCCTACGCGCTGGTGGGCCGGAAGATGATGGCCCAGGTGGACGAGACGATCGCCCGCGACGTCACGAAACGCTCCCAGCGCACCGCCTACATCCACGACGTCGAGCGTGAACTGCTGCGGATCTTCGAGAAAGACATCCGCAGCATGACCATCTCGCAGGGTCTGGTGCTGGTCAAGCTGGTGGACCGCGAGTGCGGCATGAACCCCTACACCATCATCAAGAACTACGTCAGCGGATTTGCCGCCGGATTCTGGCAGCTGGTCGCAAAGCTGTTCTCGCAGGACCTCAAGGCCAGCTACGACCCCAAGGGCAAGGACGCCCAGCTGGAGGAACTGGTCCGCATCTGGGACAGCGGGCAGTGGGATTCATTCTACTATTCCATCTTCATGGAATACCCCCGGAAGACGGTCATCAAGACGGAAACGCTGGACAGCGAAGTCAGAAAACGCTGAGTTCCCGCCCGTCGAACACGGCGTACGGCGTCCGCTCCGCGCCGATCCAATCCTTGAGGATCACGAAACGCCCGCCGGACGGCAGCGCCCGGTCCACATCCACGTGGTAGTGCCCGAAGACGAAGAAGTCCACGGGCCGCTCCGCCGATTCCTGCAGGGCATAACGGTACAGGGGGGCGTCCTCGGTGAAGGAATACTGCTTGCGCTTGCGCCGGTTGCTGTCCGACCAGGCCAGGGCGAAGCGGTAGGCGATCCAGGGGTGGAGCGTGCTGAACAGCGCCTGGACGATGCGCGAATGGAAGAGGACGTAGAGGAAGCTGTGCCGTTTGCGGCCCAGCTCGTCCCCGTGCCCCAGGCAGAAGGTCTTCCCGTCCAGGGTCAGGAAACAGGGCTGCTCCAGCTTGCGGATGCCGATGCGCTCGAAGAAGGAGTAGCACCAGATGTCGTGGTTGCCCGGGAAGAAGCACACCTCGACCCCGGCGTCCATCAGCGTCATCAGCGCATGCACCACGCGGATGCCCTCGTGCGGGATGACATCACGGTATTCGTACCAGAAATCCCAGATATCCCCCAGCAGGTACAGCGCACGCGTCTTTTCCGGATCGATCCCGCCGAGGAAGCGCAGGAAACGCGCCTCGCGCTCAGCCGGATCCCCGACCTTCAGACCGAGGTGGACGTCCGCGACGAAATAGACCAGGGTGCGCTCCGCTGCCATTACACCAGGAAGATCAGGACCAGCAGGGAGACCAGGGCGCAGTACAGCGCGAACCACTTCAGCTGGGCCCGCTTGACCAGCGCGATCATCACCTTGCAGGCGAAGAAACCGGAAATGAAAGCGGCGACAAATCCGATGCACAGCGGAACAATGCCTACGGACGAGCCGACGAAATCACCGCCGACCACATCCAGGAACATCTCGCCGAGAATCGGGACCAGCACCATCAGGAAGGAGAACTGGGCGATACGCTCGCGCTTGACCCCGCACAGCAGGCCCGTGCTGATCGTCGCACCGGAACGGGACAAGCCCGGAATGACGGCGACCGCCTGTGCGACGCCCACGACGAGCGCCTGCCAGAACGAGATCCCGTTGCGCTGAGGCGCATCGGATCCTTCCTCCGGGGTACGCTTCGCCTGGGATCTGGATTTCAAGTCGGAGAAGAACAGCAGCATGGCCGTCACCAGCAGCGCCAGGCCCACGACCAGCATCGAGGAGAACGCGGACTCGACGGCGTCCTTGAAGAAGACGCCGACGACCAGCACCGGAATCATCGAGACGCAGATTTTCAGGATATAATCCGTCTCGTCGTTGTATTTCCATTTGAACAGCCCGCACAGCAGCTTCCAGATCTGTTTGCGGAACACCACGATCGTCGCCAGCACCGTCGCCGCATGCACGGTCACTTCGAAAACCAGATCGCCCGTCGCTTCGACGCCCAGCAGGGCCCGGCCGATCGCCAGATGCCCGCTGCTGCTGACCGGAAGGAACTCGGTCAGTCCCTGGACAAGACCCAGGATCAATGCCTGAAACCACTCCATCGCGCTTACTCCTTGCTCTTGCCGCGGGCGGAGAGGATGGCCACCACCACGATGACGATTCCGGCCAACATCACGATCGGCGCCGCCACCAGCCTGCGGAAATCAAACATTGCATAGTTGAACACTTCCGGGTTCGTGGAGCCGCCGCCGGACAGCAGGACGAATCCCGCCACCATCACCAGCAGCCCCGCCAGAAGCAATTTCATCCCTTTCGGGGTCATCGCCATCTTGTCCATATCAATAATAGAGATTGTCTTTGTTCTGTGAAACCAGTTTGTTTACCACGAAGAAGGTGCTGATCACGCAGATCAGCACGCCCGTCACCAGCACGATGCCGGCCACCAGGCCCAGGGTCCGGAGGTCGATGATCGCGAAGAACTGCGCGAACGAGCGCTTCAGCAGGTACAGCAGTCCCGCCAGGACCAGCAGCGCGAGCACCGCCGAGATCAGGCCCTGGAACACCGCCCGGACCAGGAAAGGTCCCCGGATGAAGGCGCGCGTCGCCCCGACGAGTTTCATCGTGTGTACCGTGAAGCGCCGGGCGTAGACGTTCAGCCGGACCGTGTTGTTGATCAGCACGAAGGAGATGAACAGCATCAGCAGGATGAACACGCCCAGCAGCAGGGAAATCCGCGTCAGGTTGGCGTTCAGCACCTCGATCAGGGACTGCTGGCTGTTCACCTCGTCCACCAGGGGCGAGGCGGTCAGCACCCGCCGGACGATGTCCAGGCTGTCCGCAGACACGTAGTCCGCCACCAGCGTCAACTCGACCGACAGCGGCACGGGAGAGGTCTCGAACACGCTCAGGAAGTCCTCGCCGAGGAGTTCCTGCAGCTCGCGGGTCCCCTCTTCGCGGGACACCAGCCGGGCACTGTGCGTATAGGGGAGCGTCTGGACCGAGGCGAGGTATTTCTCCGCTTCCGGCTCCTGCACGTCCTGCCGCAGGATCACCGAAATCTGCATGTTTTCCTTGAAATAGTTCGCCACCCGCTGCGCGTTGACGATCAGCAGCGCGGCGATGCCGACCATCAGCAGCACCAGGCTGATACTGATGATGCTCGACACATATGCGTTGGCCAGCCGCCTCCGCATCATTTTTTTCTCTTGTTTGCCCATGACCGGATCAGAGTTCAAATATAGTGATTTTCATAATATCAAAAAATATTCTTACCTTTGTATTATATGGGCACTGTAAAGAACAGAGTACTTTTTGTCAACTCGGAGATTTTCCCTTTCCTCCCCGAGTCCCCCATCGCCGATATCGGCCGGCAGCTGCCGCAGGGGATCCAGGAGCGGAAGAAGGAAATCCGTGCGTTCATGCCCCGCTACGGGTGCATCAACGAGCGGAAGAACCAGTTGCATGAAGTGATCCGCCTCTCCGGAATGAACCTCATCATCTCCGATGTGGACCATCCGCTGATCATCAAGGTCGCCTCGATCTCCTCTGCCCGTATCCAGGTGTATTTCATCGACAACGAAGACTATTTCCGCCGCAAGCAGATCTACCGCGACACGGACGGCAAATTCTTCGAGGACAATGACGAAAGGGCCATCTTCTTCGCGCGCGGCGTGCTGGAGATCGTCAAGAAACTGCGCTGGGCCCCGGACATCATCCACTGCCAGGGATGGATTACGCACATGATTCCCGCCTATCTGAAAAAAGCATACAAGGACGACCCCATCTTCTCCGGCAGCAAAGTGGTCCTGTCGCTGTTCGACGACACGCCCGCCGAGTCCTTCGCCCCCAATTTCGCCGACAAGGCCGTTTTCGGCGGCCTGACCCGCGGCGATCTGGGCCAGCTGGACGCGCCGGATGGCATCAATCTTGCTAAAACAGCGGTTCAGTACTCCGATGGCATCATCCTGGGCGCCGCCGGCGTGGACAAGGGCCTGGTGGACTTCTGCAAGTCCAGCGGCCTTCCGCTCCTGCCTTTCAACGAAGCGGCTCTCGCGGACGGATCCTACGTGGACGAGTACAACGCTTTTTACGATCAACTGTAGAGATGAAATCCAAAATACTCCTGATAGCCGCCGTCCTCCTGAGCTGTGCATCTTGTATCGAAACCAACAACCAGTTGGGAGGCAGCCTGCTGCCTGTCGACCAGACCTACGAGATCTTCTCCTCGTCGATGCCGATCCAGGACATCTCCGTCCGGATGGCGGACAGCCTGTCCGGATATTCCTCCACGCGCATCACGCTGGGAGCCATCCGCGAGAGCGAGTACGGCCTGACGACCCGCAGCTGTGCCATGACCCTCATGCCGACCACGGATACGATGGACTTCGGAACCAATCCGCAGCTGCGCTATTTCAACTTCCAGGCCGCCATGGACACCGTCTCGCTGGCGGACCCGTCCCAGCGGAACATCCTGCAGCGGCTGCGCGTCAGCGAACTGGCTCTCCCCCTGAAGGAGATGTACTGCAACGAAGCCGTCCTCCCTTCCGGCGTTTCCATCCTGGAACGCCCCGCCTACCTGGACGGCACGGATTCCCTGACCTTCAATTTCTCCGAGGAATACGCCCGGAAGTTCTTCTCCCTGACGCAGGACGACCTGAGCTCGGTGGAAAAATACCTCACCAAGATTCCCGGCATCTACCTGAGCGTGGACGAACCGGTCGGCGAGGGCGGTCGCATCAACATGTTCGACCTCCAGCTGGATTATTCCTCTTCGGCCGCTTCGGCGCTGGGCAACTTTGCGACCCTGGCCTTCCGGTCCACCTACGACGGGCACGTCCGGGACACGGCTTTCTATTTCTACTACGGCGCGGACGACCTCTACCCCATGGACTCCCTGCTGCGGAAGTCCGGAACCGGCAGTTTCCCGCAGCACTGCCTGAACCTGACCGGGCAGAGCACGCGCGAGCGCCAGGGCAAGGCCTTCGACCGGATCCCGGTCGAGGGTGGCGGCGGACTCAAGCCCGTCATTTCCGCCCGCAGCCTGCGCGACATGGCCCGCAAGGCCATCGTCGACTCCCTGCTGGCGGCCGGCAAGAGCGCCGACCTGCTGCCGATGGTCGTCATCAACCGCGCTTCGCTGATCTTCCCCTTCGAGGCGGAACAGGACTGGCGGCTGACTTTCCTGACGCCGTACATCCTGTCCCCGACCTGCCGGATCCGGACCGACACCACGTCCGTGTTCATGGGCCTGACGGACTCCAGCGATTCGCAGGAGGACCAGGGAGACATCGACCGCTCCAACCTCCAGTTCTCGCCGGACATCACCTACCACCTGCAGGCCCTGCTGAAGATGGATGACGAGAAGATCGACAACGGGAACTACGACATCTGGCTGCTGACCATGGCGGACGAGGAAGTGACGACCGCCAGCACGGCCCAGAGCGACGAAATGAGCGAATACTACCAGTACCTCGCCTACCAGAACTACTACAACGACATGTACGGGTACGGCGGATACGGTGGATACGGATACGGCGGATATGGATACGGCGGATACGGCGGCGGTTACAGCAACTACTACAGCTACATGATGGCTGCGATGTACATGAACGCCAACAGCGGTTCCTCCACCAGCCTGAAGACCCAGCTGGACATCAACCGCTTCTACCGCTTCGCCCTGAACGGCCCGACTGCGTCCGGACGCCGTCCGGAGCTCCGCCTCGTCTTCTCCGTTCCCAACAAGGACTGACGGGCGTCAGAAAGAAGAATAAAGCGGCCGGCTCTTTCGAGCCGGCCGCTATTATTTCAACGAACTGTTTTCTGTGTTCTACTTGCTGGCCAGTTTCTCTGCGACCTTGTCAACAGCATCCTGGACCGTGGCGATGGTGCTGGTTTCCTCATCGGGAATCTTGATTCCAAAGACCTTCTCAAACTCCATCAAGAGCTCGACCGTGTCCAGAGAGTCGGCGCCAAGGTCATTGGTAAAGTTGGCAGTCTCCGTGACCTCGGAGGGCTCGATGCCCAGCTTGTCAACGATAATCGCCCTTACCTTGCTTACGATTTCCTCGTGATCCATAATTGAATAGATTTAAGTTTTATAATACGTTTAATACACATTCAGTCAAGTTCGGCAAAAGTACTGCTTTTTATTTACTTTTCCAAATTTTGAGCCATTTCGCTTTCCCGGCTGAGCTTGTGCCAGATCCGGATGCCGTTGATGCCGTTGATCAGGTAGAAGGTATATTTGAGCAGCGGAATGATCGCGTATCCGGCCTGGGGCTCGGTCAGCATCGTGAAGGTCCACACCGCGATGGAAGTCAGGTTGACCAGCGTCCACAGGTACCACTGCTCCATGTAGGCGAAGGCCATCATCACCAGCGCGACGATGTTCGAGGTGGTCACGGCCGCATCCAGCAGGTTCTTGGCGACGTGGATTTCGGCCCCGGTCGCCCGCAGCGAGAAATACGAGATCGCGAACGATGCGGCGAACACCCCGGCGAACAGCAACGCGTACCACAGCCACTTGCGGCCATGGATGCGCTGGGCCTTGACGGCGGACTTGCCGGTGGCCCCGCGCTTGCGCCACTGGAAGAATCCAATGAACTCCATCGGAATGAAATAGCCTACGTGCAGCAGCAGCTGCGAAGGCATCTTGCTGTCGTAGAGGATGTACGAATAGATGGTCACGTCGATCAGGCCGAACAGGAAGGTCCAGATGCTGCCGTTGGCAGACAGCACGGTGCTGATCACGCCCATCAGGGCGCCGAAGGCCGACACGACCAGCAGGACCTTGCGCGCGTCGGGCTCCTGGAAACGGCTGATGCAGGACAGCACGACGCAGACCGTCATGCCGGCGAGGATGAAGACATTGAACCACTTGTTGAATTTCTGCTCATTCATGGCTTAGTGATGTTTTGATTCTGTTTGCCAGTGCCGGGCCTACCAGGCCGGCGATTTCTTCGACCGGAGCCGCTGCGATCCGGGCCACCGACCCGAAATGCATCAGCAGCCGCTGCTCGGTCCGTTCGCCCACGCCGGGAATCTCCCGCAGGGCAGAGGAAATCTGCGCCTTGCTGCGCAGCTTGCGGTGGAAGGTGATGCCGAAACGGTGCGCCTCGTCCCGGATCCGCTGCAGCAACTTGAGGGACTGCGAATTGCGGTCCAGGAACAGCGGGTACGGGTCTCCGACGCGGATGACCTCTTCCAGGCGCTTGGCCAGCCCGATGACGGTCAGCCGCCCGGTCAGGCCGAGTTCCGCCAGCGCCTGCCAGGCGAATTCCAGCTGGCCCTTGCCGCCGTCGATGACGACCAGCTGGGGCAGGTCCTCCGGATTCTCCGCCAGCATCCTGGCGTAGCGGCGGTTCACGACCTCCTTCATCGAGGCATAGTCGTTGGCGCCGACCACCGTCTTGATCTTGAATTTGCGGTAGTCCTTCTTGCTGGGCTCGCCGTTGCGGAACACCACGCACGAAGCCACCGGATTCGTACCCTGGATGTTGGAGTTGTCGAAGCACTCCATGTGCACGGGCAGCTCCTTCATCCCGAGGGCCTTGCGCAGCTCTTCCAGCACGGCGGCGCGGTATTCGTCCGGATCGGCGTGCTCGCGCTGCTTCAGCTGGTTGAAGCGGTATTCGAGGGCGTTCTTGTTGCTGAGGGTCAGCAGAGACAGCTTGTCCCCGCGCACCGGGATGCGCCAGCTGACGCCTTCGATCTCGACGTCCGGCAGGAAGGGGACGACCACCTCGCGGGACAGGGCGCCGAACTTGGACTCGATCTCCGCGATGAAGGTGCTCAGCACCGCCGCCTGGTCCTCTTCGATGTTCATCTTGAATCCCAGGTTCAGGGACTGGATGATGCAGCCCCCGCGGATGCGCAGGAAGTTGCCGTAGGCCTGGCCGGGATCGAACACCAGCGAGAACACGTCCACGTCGTTGTCCCGGGCGGCCGTGACGACGGAATGCGCGTAGTGGCTCTGCAGCCGGTCGATCCGTTCCTTGTAAGCCTGGGCCGTCTCGAAGTCCAGCGCGTCCGCCGCCTCCTGCATCCGGTCCTTGTATCCGCGGACGATGTCGCCCACGCCCCCGCCCAGCAGGCGCACGATCTCGTCGATGTACGCATCGTACTCCTCGCGGGAGATCAGCCCGACGCAACAGCCCCGGCAGCGCCCGATGTGGAAATCCAGGCAGGGCCGGTACTTCTTGCGCAGGATGGCGTCCGCGTCGATCCTGTATTTGCAGGAGCGCAGCGGATAATTGTCCCGGAAGAACTCCAGCAGGGCCTTGGCGTGCATGACCGAGCTGTACGGGCCGAAATAGCGCGATCCGTTCCGGACGATCCGGCGGGTCAGGTACACCTGCGGGAACTCGTCCCCGGTCACGCAGATCCAGGGATAGGTCTTGGAGTCCTTCAGCAGGATGTTGTACTTGGGCTTGTACTGCTTGATCAGGTTGTTCTCCAGCAGCAGGGCGTCCGCCTCGCTGTCCACGACCGAGTATTGCACGTCCGCGATCTTCGAGACCAGGATGCGCGTCTTGGTGTTCAGCCGCTCGGGCGGGACGAAGTACTGGGCGACCCGTTTGCTGAGGTCCTTGGCTTTGCCGACATAGATGACCGTCCCGGCGGCGTCATAGTAACGGTACACCCCCGGGGAATGCGGTAAGAGCTTGATTTTTTCCCTAACGTCCAAGGGCGGCGGCGACTGCGGGCGCCATCGCAGACCCGCGGAGCGCCTCGCCCCGCTGGAGGATGGTGCCGTCCTTGTCAAACAGGATCAGCGTAGGGATGCCGGTGATGCCGTACAGGTCGGTCGGCTCGCTGTGACCGTTGTTCAACAGCTGCCAGTTCATGCCGAAGAAGGCGGCCGTGTCGATGGTGTTGCGCCATGTCATGCCGCGGCTCTCTTCCCAGACCGCCACGCTCAGCACGTCGAAATCATCGCCGTGGTACTTCTCCCAGACATTCTTGATGTTGGGGATCTCTTCCTTGCAGGGCGGGCACCAGGGGGACCAGAAGTCCACCAGCATCACCTTGCCCTTGCCGACATAGTCGCTCAGGCTGCGCTTCTCATAGACGGGATTGCCGTCCTTGTCGACGGAAGCGACATGATCCACGGTGAAGTCGACGAACTTGCTGCCGACAGCCGTGGCCTTGGAGCTGTTGATCCGGGTAACCAGGCGTGCCACATACGGGACCTGAAGTGCGTCAGCGCCGATCTTGTCGGCCAGGCCGGCCATGTCCTCAGGGTCGACGACCGAAGCCAGATAGCGCATGACGCCGGGAATGACGACCGTGTCGTTCGGGGCCTTCCGGACAATCTTGTCCGCCGCCGCCAGGAGCCTGTCCTTCATTTCGGCCTCTATTTCAGCGACGGCGTCAGCGACCTCTTCTTCGCTGCGGTTGGCATCCGTGGCCATTTCGCGGAAAGCTTCCTGCATGTGGTTGACTTCCTCCTGGTAGAGGTCGGTAAAACCCTGCAGCATCTCTTCGCTGCTCTGCTGTTTGCAGGCGGACAGCGCGGTCAGCGCCGCCAGCGCCATAATCATGATTCTTTTCATATCTGTCTGTTGGTTTATTTGACAAGGGAATTCAGGTAAGCCTCGATGTCGGATCCGTTCCGGCGCTCCCAGCTGTCGGGGATGCCGTTGCGGTTCTCGTCCTTCTGGGGGCTGCGGTGCCGCAGGACCGGATATCCGCCGCATTCTTCGGGGCTGTTCACGAATCCGCGGTCGCCCCAGATAGCCGTTCCCTTGCGGACCTGGTCGACCACGGCCGCATCGAAGCTGTCCCGGTGCAGGCTGCAGCCCGCCCCGGCCAGCACGGACTGGAACAGGGCGTGGGGCGGCTGGACCGCGATCGGCATGGACGGGAAGGGCTGGTCCACCACGGCCTCGTCCGGATTGGGGCCGCCGACGCCCAGGCGGTTGTTGACGGTGATGTCGGGCTGGCCCTCGATGTAGTTGCCGGACACGAAGTAACGGCTGGTTCCATCCTCGGCCACCTCCAGGAAGAGGCGGGGATTCTCGGTTCCGGGACCGGGCTTGTAGTAGTTGTTGACGAAGTTGATCTCACCGTGGCGACCGCCGCCGTAGGCACACTTGAAGCCCCAGTTGTAGACGACATTGTTGTTGTGGTCCACGTTCTTGGTACCCTCGACCGAGGAGAAACGCGGGTTGCGGCTGGAGTGGTTGGCCAGCAGGTTGTGGTGGAAGGTGGCGTTGTACCCGCCCCAGATGCCGCCGAAACCGTGGTTGCCCTTGGTGTGCTTGGAGGCACGCAGGCTGTTGGCGATCAGGCACCACTGGACGGTCAGGTTCTCCGTCTTGTAGATGGACAGGCACTCGTCGATCGACCACGATACGCTCAGGTGGTCCAGGATGACGTTCTTCTGGCCGTACTGGCCCCCGCCCAGTCCGTCCGAATCCCGGGCGATGGCATCGCCCAGCCGGCAGCGGATGTAGCGCACGATAACGTTGCTGGCATCCACGCTCAGCGGATAGTCCGCCAGGCAGATGCCGTCGCCGGGCGCGCTCTGGCCGGCGATCGTGATGTCGTCGTTCTTGATCACCAGCGAGGACTCCAGGTGGATGATGCCGTCCACCTCGAACACGACGATGCGCGGGCCCTCGGCCTCGACCGCTTCGCGGAGGCTCCCGGGGCCGCTGTCATTGAGGTTGGTGACGATATAGACCCGGCCGCCGCGGCCGCCGCTCGTGAATTTGCCATAGCCTTCGGCCCCGGGGAATGCCAGGGGTTGCTGCGCCAGCGCACAGATGCTGACCAGAGAAAGGAGAATAGTGAGGATGCGCTTCATCGTTTTGGAGTTTACGGAAAACCTTCAAAGGTACGAAAACCGCAGAACAAATCAAAAAAGCTGCGCCAGGGCTGCGCGATGTATCGCGACAGAAAAGCAAGGTCGCAATTCGTTCTGGCGCAGAACCGATGCTGTAGGGCATTGAACGGGGCTTTGTGCGCCAAAACGAGGCAAAATCGTCGCGTCTTGGCGCTCGCCCCGCCACAGAGTGACCTCCAAGGCCTTTTGTGCGCCAGAACGAATTGCGACCTTGGTTCCCAGAGAAACACGGGATTTCATGACGAGACTGTTTTCCGCGGAATCAGGGACTCCCGGTCAGGCCGGGAGTGACGGGGGCAGGAGGAAGGGCGTCTTGGGTGCCCGCCCGGGAGAGACGGTATGAGTTACAGGTCGATGTCGGCGACGACGAGGGTGCGTTCGGGACGGGCCGAGATAGCGATCAGTTTCCCTTGCTCCCAGTCAATATCATAGTAGTAAATATCTTCCGGCAACACATAGCGCGCCAGGCAGCGGCCCTGCCAGTCAAAGCGCAGCAGTGTGTTCCGCCGCGCGGACTCGTCGGAATCACGCAACTGTCCGATATATATGACGATAAAACCTTTATCCGAGGTGGAGACGCCGGAGAATACGCGTTTATCCGGGGACGCTCCATACGTCCACGCTTCTCCGCCCTGGAAGACGATTTTCTTCACCGTCGGGCGGAAATCCTCCGGGCCCATCAGGCGGGTAACCGACTTAAAATCGTGTGAATAGATTTCGATGCAATCCATCCCAAGATAGGGCGAGCAAAAATACTTCCCGTCTGGAGAGAAAGCAAAATTGGACTGTAAGGAATTATTATTGATGGCTTCCTGCTCCCCTTCCACCTGCGGGAACGACCCCAGCGTGTCCGTGACGTTTCCCTGATTGTCCAAATGGACAAAGCGCAAGCCACCGCGTGTCGGGGACATCACAAAACCTCCCTTCGGATCGACCGCCATCTTGGGGCTGAAAACCTCAGTCTTGATCTCGGACACCAGCGGAAAATCCTGCGACTCGTCCAGACGAAGGCACACGATCTTTCGGTCGTTGGGCGAAAAGGCGTACAGCAGATCACCCTGCACTTCCACCGTGGAAGCCAACGACAACTCGCCCGGACCTCGCCCCTGGTTGAGAAATGCGTGATCCGATCCGGTCGTGAGATCCAGATAATGCAACATAAGAGGGGCCTGATCGCTGACCAGCACCTTTCCTCCCCCCAACGCTATTACGTCCATCGGGTTCCCCAGATCAAACTGCGGGTACTCCCGGAATCTGGCTACGGCAATCTCCCTCACCCCGTCCAGCGTAAAGGACTGTTCCGCCGGCCCAACCCGGTTATTCGTACATTGAACGGCGAAAAGTCCCGCCAGCAAAACAACCCAAACAGTGTATTTTCTCATGACGATTCTGCTTTCCTCTCTCGCAAATATACACTTTTTTTTCATCTGCAGCCAGGTCGGGAAGAGGAGAGACGGCAGAGTCTCTACCAGTAACCAGTAAAGGGGGTTATATCATCGGAGAATTTGAGGGTAATTGTACCGCCATTTGTCATAGATATAATAATACGGATATTCGCGTCTGCGTTCTTTCTGCCCTCCTCCTTATTATACGTTGAAAAATGATAGGATCGTATCTGAACATCCTGAACCAATTCATTCCCGCCTTCATATTTTCCCTGATTCATCCGAATTGCAATCTCGCTTCCATATCCCAGGGATTCATCAAGGCCATAAATGACAATCGCGGTAATAAACTGCCCCGGCTCCGTATATTCTACGCCGGCATCCCGGAAGCCTCCAATTGAAACCAAAGGAGCCACTTTACCAATGTCGGGACATTTCGTATACTTTTCATGGAAAAAAGAAGCTCCGGTGAGCGGATCCTTGCCGCGGGTCGGCTATGCCGCCGCCCACAAAAACGGATCCGATTGTATATACTACCGTCCCATCCTTATCCTGAACACCATTGTCGGATCGGGTCTTGAGCGTCCTGACTGTCAGCGCATTATCCCGGGCTCCGAAAAGTCCGAACCAACCCTTCTCGCAACTGGTCAGAAACAGCATCAACAATACGGCGACGAATGTAATTCTCAGTTTCATTTCTAAAAGCATACTAAGTTAAACTCCGCTTATATAAACGAAGAACCATCTAAAATACGTCTCCCTCATCCGACTTATCATTCATGTCCGGACGCGGCAAAGGGTCTGGCGGGCTCTCCCCGGAATCTTCTTCCCGTCCAGACCCTTGCCGGGCCCGGGCGCGCAAAAAGTGGTGTTACTCGTGGTCAGGGGGACACGAGTAGTGGGGGTTTTTGATTGGGGGAGACGACTAACGGACGGGGGCAGTTCTGCGCCGGGTGAGCTTGAAATGCGTGAGCATTTTGTAGTGCGAACCTGGGCAGAAGCTGCCCCTGTCCGCACCACAGGGACAAAAAAGAGGTTGGCGGAATCCGTCAACCTCCCTTTTTATATACGCACAAGTTGTTTACTTCTGGGCGTCACGGCGCGGGCCACGGCGATCTCCACGATCACCACGGTCACGACGGTCACGACGGTCACCGCGGTCGCGTCCTCCGCGTCCCTGGCCGGCGGCCTGGGCGTTGGCGGCTGCGAAAGCGGCGGGGGTCAGATCCTGGCGGCCATAGCGCTCGCCGTTGCAGATCCAAACCTTGATACCGAGCGTTCCGACCTTGGTGTTGGCCACGGCCAGTGCATAGTCGATGTCGGCGCGGAACGTATGGAGCGGCGTACGGCCTTCCTTGAACATTTCGCTGCGGGCCATTTCGGCGCCACCGACACGGCCGGCGATCTGGACCTTGATGCCCTCGGCACCGACGCGCATCGTGTTGGCGATGGCCATCTTGATGGCGCGGCGATAGCTGACGCGGCCCTCGATCTGACGGGCGATGCTGTCGGCTACGATGTGGGCGTCAACCTCCGGACGCTTGACCTCATAGATATTGATCTGGACATCTTTCTTCGTGACCTTCTTGAGCTCTTCCTTGAGTTTGTCAACCTCAGTGCCGCCCTTGCCGATGATGAAGCCCGGACGGGCCGCATAGATCGTGACGGTGATGAGCTTGAGCGTCCTCTCGATGACGATCTTGCTGAGGCTGGCCTTGGCAA
>JAFTDE010000050.1 GCA_017454335.1 Bacteroidales bacterium
CTCAAGCAATACAAGGGCACGGTCATCGCCGTGACCCACGACCGCTACTTCCTGGACAACGTCGCCGGATGGATCCTGGAACTGGACCGCGGCGAAGGCATACCCTGGAAGGGCAATTACTCCAGCTGGCTGGAGCAGAAGAGCATCCGCCTGGCCCAGGAGGAGAAACAGGAGAGCAAGCGCCGCCGCACGCTCGAGCACGAACTCGAGTGGGTCCGGATGGCTCCCAAGGCCCGCCAGGCCAAGCAGAAGGCCCGTCTGGGCGCCTACGAGAAACTGGCTTCGGCCGATGTGAAGGAAAAGGAAGCCAAGCTGGAAATCTACATCCCGAACGGCCCGCACCTGGGCAACAAGGTGATCGAGTTCCACCATGTCAGCAAGGCCTACGGGGACAAGGTCCTGTTCGAAGACCTGGACTTCGTGCTGCCGCCCGCGGGCATCGTGGGCGTGATCGGTCCGAACGGAGCCGGCAAGACGACGCTCTTCCGCCTGATCATGGGCACGGAACAGCCCGACTCCGGCACGATCGAGATCGGCCCGACGGCCAAGATCTCCTATGTGGACCAGCAGCACAAAAGCATCGATCCGGACAAGACCGTCTTTGAGACCATCGCCGAGAATTCCGAGTGGATACGCCTGGGCGGCCGGGACATCAACGCGCGCGCCTGGGTGTCCCGCTTCAATTTCTCCGGCGCGGACCAGGAGAAGAAATGCGGGGTGCTGTCCGGCGGCGAGCGGAACCGCCTGCACCTGGCGCTGACCCTCAAGGACGAGGGCAACGTGCTGCTGCTGGACGAACCGACCAACGACGTGGACGTGAACACCATCCGGGCCCTGGAAGACGGCCTGGACGGATTCGCCGGCTGCGCCGTGGTCGTCAGCCACGACCGCTGGTTCCTGGACCGCATCGCCACGCACATCCTGGCCTTCGAGGGCGAAGGACAAGTGTATTTCTTCGAAGGCAGCTACTCCGAATACGAGGAGAACCGCCGGATGCGCCTGGGCGACGAAGAGCCCAAACGCTTCAAATACAAGAAACTAATGGAATAAACCGATATGAAAAGAATCCTTTCGCTTCTGACCGCACTGGTCGTGCTGAGCGGCTGCTCCGTTCTGCAGAACATCCACCTGGACCCGAACTTGCTGGCCCAGGCCGCCGGGAACGCCGCCTATGCGACGACCATCTCCGATGAAGACATCGCCATCCTCAGCGCCCAGTCGGTCGCCCAGCTGGATGCCCAGAACAAGATGGCCGATCCGTCCTACCTGACCCGCCTCAACAAGATCATGAAGGGCGTGCGGGAAGTGAACGGCCTGCCGCTGAACTTCAAGGTGTACAAGACCAACGAGATCAACGCCTTCGCCTGCGGCGACGGTTCCATCCGCGTGTACTCCGGCCTGATGGACGCCATGAGCGACGCCGAAGTGGCCGCCATCGTCGGACACGAGATCGGGCATGTCAACCTCAAGCACACCAAGAAAGCGATGAAGACCGCCTACCTGGCCGTGGCGGCCCGCTATGCCCTGGCTTCGGCCGGCGGCGTGGTCGGCGGTGTCGCAGCCAGTTTCGTCGGTGACCTGGCCCAGCAGTTCGTGGACTCGAAATTCTCCCAGAAGCAGGAATTCCAGGCGGACGAGCAGGGTTATCAGTTCTCCGTCCAGATGGGCTATGACAAGTACAGCATGTACAACGCGCTGAACCGTCTGCTGGAACTCAGCGGCAACAGCACGGCCACCATGGGCCAGAAGATGTTCTCTTCGCATCCCGACACGGCCGAACGGGCCGCCCGGATGAAAGCAAAGGCGGAGTCCAACTGACTCCGCCTTGCACGATTCGGGTATGTCGGGAATCTCCTAGTATCCGAAGATCTGCTCCAGCGAGACGACCTCGACCGGGGCGATCGTCTTAAGATAATCCGTATCGATGTCATTGATGTCGCCAAGGATCGCATACGTATAGTTGCGGTCCTTGACCCATTTCTGCTGGGTAGCCTGCACGTCTTCGAGGCTGCGGGTACGCAGTTCCTTGAAGAGCTGGCGGGTCATCGGTTCGCTGATGCCCAGGCGGCGGCAGCTGCGGTAGGCGTTCAGGACCGAAGCACCGGTCAGGCGCTGGGTGCGGATGCGGGATTCGATGCCGTCCACGGCCACGGAGTAGGCCGCATCGGAGAGGGGCATGTTGTTGATGATCTCATCGAAGGCTTCGACAGCCGCCTGCATCTTGTCGTTCTGCGTGGCGATGAAAGCCATGAAATAGTAGTTCCCGTCCTTCCAGGCGGGTGCGGACAGGCGGGCCTGGGCGGAATAGGCCAGACCGCGGGATTCGCGCATTTCCTGGAACACGATGCCGTTCATGCCACCGCCGAAGTACTCGTTGTACAGCGAGATGTCGGTGTCGGCGGAGGGGTCGAAGGTCTCGCCGCGGTTGGACAGCTGGAGATAATAGAGCTGCTTGGCGTCATACTGGGCCAGGTAGATCTTGGGATCTCCCGTCTTGCGGATATCCGTGTAACGCTCGGGAAGCGGCTTGGCGTCCTCTTCAAAGAGATCGCAGTCTTCCAGCACGGACTTGACTTCCTTCTCGGACATCGGACCATAGTAGAGGATCTCCGGGGCGATGGAACGCAGCGGTTCGATCTTGGCCATCAGGTCCTCGGAAGTGAGGGCGAGGATCTGCGCGTCGGACAGGGTCGTGCGGGCGATGTACTCCGGTCCGTACAGCACATAGCGCTGCAGGGCGCTGAAGCAGCTGCTCTGGTTGGACTTGGACATCATGCGGGAGCGCAGCACGTCCATCTTGAGGTTGTTGAGGATCTCGTCGTTCGGAACGGCGCCGTCCACCAGGTCCTCCAGCAGTTCCAGGGCCTCGGCCATGTTCTCGCTCAGACCGGAGACGGAAATCGTGCTGGAATGGGTGGAGGTGCTGTAGTTGAAGCTGCAGGCCAGGCTGTACATCCGGGTCGCGATCTGCTCGGCGGTCATTTCCTCCGTTCCCAGGTACGGCAGGTAGGAAAGGGCGATCTCCAGGGCGGGATCCTCTTCATCTCCGGTATTGCAGATGAAGTCGAGGCTGAAGATGTCGTTCAAGTCGTTGTGCTTGTACAGGATGTCGGATCCGGAAGTCAGCGGCAGCACGGACATGTCTTTCTTGAAGTCGACGAAGACCGGCTCGATGGGCTTGACCGGGGTCTGCTGGATCTCGGCGAGGAAATCGCTCTGCAGGTCGCGGTTCATGACGATCGGGGTGATGCTCGGAGCCTGGATCTTCTGGACGGAAGTATCCTCTCCGACGCGCTTGTACACGACGGCATAGCCGTTCTCGCTCAGGTACTTCTCCGCCCAGGCGATGATGTCGTCACGGGTAACGGCGGCATAACGCTCCAGGTCCTTGGCGGCATCGGCCCAGGAAACCCCGTTGATGAACGCATTCACGTACAGCTGGGCACGGCTCTCGTTCTCTTCCAGCAGACGCATCTTCATCAGGCGGATGTTGTTGACGGTCGCTTCGATCAGCGCAGGATCGAAATCACCCTGGCGCAGCTTGGCGACTTCCCCGAGGATCAGGTCGCGGACCTCCTCGAGGCTCTGGCCTTCCTTGGGGTAACCCATGGCCAGGAAAAGGCCGTGGTCGGCAAAGGCGTTGACACCGGCGCCGACTGCCAGGGCCTTCTGCTGCTGGGCGATGTCGATATCCATCAGACCAGCCTGGTTGTTGGAAAGGATGGCAGAGGCCACCTCGGCGATCGCCGCGCTCTGCAGGTCGCGGGCGGCGGGCAGCGGCCAGGCGATCATCAGGTTCTCGGACTCCAGGCCGTAGACCTCGCGCTCGATGGGCGCGGTGAGGGGGGCCTCCTCCTCAAAATGCAGCTGCGGGATGTCCGGATTCGGTTTCCAGTCGCCGAAGTACTTCTCGATGGTCTTCACGAAACGGTCCGGATTGAAGTCACCCGACACGCAGATGGCGATGTTGTTCGGCACGTAGTACTGGTCGTGATACTTCTTGATATTGGTAATCGAAGGATTCTTCAGGTGCTCCTGCGTACCGAGGACGGTCTGGTTGCCGTACGGATGGTGCGGGAAGAGCGCGGCCAGCAGGGTCTCGCTGACCTTGCGGCTGTCGCGGGTCAGGGACATGTTCTTCTCTTCGTAGACCGTCTCCAGCTCGGTGTGGAAACCGCGGATGACATTGTGACGGAAGCGGTCCGCCTGGATGCGGGCCCAGTTGTCGATCTGGTTCGAAGGGATGTCCTCGGTATAGACCGTCTCGTCGTAGGAGGTCCAGGCGTTGGTTCCCTCGGCACCGATCATGGCCATCAGTTTGTCATATTCGTTGGGAATGGCCAGTTTCGAAGCCTCGTAGCTGACGGAGTCGATCTTGTGGTACAGGGCGGCGCGCGCCTCGTCCCCTTCGGTCTTGCGGTACTGCTCGAACAATTGTTCGATTTCGTCCAGCATGGGTTTTTCCGCCGCATAATCGACGGTTCCGAACTGTTCGGTACCCTTGAACATCAGGTGTTCGAAATAATGGGCGAGACCCGTCGTCTCGGAAGGATCGTTCTTCCCGCCGACTCTGACGGCGATGTAGGTCTGCAGACGGGGCTGCTCTTTGTTGACGGACATGTAGATCTTCAGCCCGTTGTCCAGGGTGTAGATCTTGGTCTGAAGCGGATCACCGGATACCGTTTCATAGTGGCGGCAGGCGCCAAGGCCCAGCAGCATCAGGGCCGACAGGGCAAAAATGACTGTTTTTCTCATAATGGCTGCGAATTTAAACGTTTTTGCCTGCCATTGTTCATTTCTACGCAAAAAAATTTGGTAGATTCAGAAAAAGTCCCCAACTTAGCGCTGAAGTTTTTCATAGTTTAAGTTTAGGTTAAGTAGCGGGATGGTCGCAGTGATTGTGTCCATCCCGTGAATCGTTTTTATTTTATCACACATCGATTTTATTCGATATACGATTTTTATGTTTCTTATCTGATTTTCCGTTTCCTATTCTCACTTTTGGGGAAAACGCGAAACGATGAAAGCGATCAGATTCCTTTCGGGAGTTCTCCTCCCCGCCCTGGCGGCGGCCTGCTGCCTGACAGCCTGTGATTTCTTTGCTTTTTCGAACGGATCCGGCACCATCCGTGTCGGCTTTCCGCAGTACCTCTCCAGTACGTCCACGCGCTCCGCGCAGGCACTGCCGGACACCAATGATTTCATTCTCAGCGTCATGGACGGGAAGGGAAATGTCATCTACCAGGGAGCGTACGGCAGCGCGCCGGCGGAGTTTTCCGTCCAGCCCGGCAGTTACACGCTCAGCGTCGTCTCCGAAACGTTCGACGGGCCCCGCTTCGACGCGCCGCAGTACGGGGACACGCAGGTCGCCGTGGTCAGCGCCGGCAAGACCAGCTGCATCCAGTTCAACTGCTACCAGCTGAACAGCGGCATACGCCTGGACTTCGACGGAAGCTTCATCGACGAGTATCCCAGTTCCACGCTGTATCTCAAATCCCTGCAGGGAAAACTCGCCTACGGGTACAACGAGACGCGCATCGCCTACTTCCCGCCCGGGAGCGTCTCGCTGGTCCTGCAGAGCGGGGCGGAAGAGCAGACCCTGCTGAGCCGCATCCTCGAGTCCCAGCAGATCCTGACCATCCACCTGTCCGCGTCCACGAGCCCGTCCGTCTCCAGTTCAGGTGCACGCACCAGCATCCAGATCGACACGACGCGCATCTGGATCAGCGAGCAGTTCCGCATGGGCGACGACGGCAAGGGGGCCAGCCCGGCCACGGCCTACAGCGTCTCCGAGGCCCGGGAACACGCCGGGGAGACCGATGTCTGGGTCAGCGGGTACATCGTCGGCGGCGACCTCTCGTCTTCGAACTGCAGGTTCACGCCCCCCTTCTCCTCCCGGACGAACATCGCCATCGCCGCCAAGTCCTCCTGCCGAGACAAAGGCGCCTGCCTGTCCGTCCAGCTGGCCAAGGGTGACATCCGCGACGCGCTGAACCTGGTAGACCACGAGGACCTGCTGGGCCGTCAGGTCTGCCTGCGCGGAGACCTCGTCGAGGCATACTACGGCATTCCGGGATTGCAGAACATCAAAGAATACCGTCTCAAATGAAAAGGGCGGCACTGTTGAGCTTGCTGGTGCTCCTGTCGCAGGCGGCGGGGGCGCAGCGCACCGACACGGGTTGGACGGTGAGCGTGG
Organism: Bacteroidales bacterium; assembly: GCA_017454335.1. Taxonomy (GTDB): domain Bacteria; phylum Bacteroidota; class Bacteroidia; order Bacteroidales; family UBA932; genus Cryptobacteroides. The sequence continues at coordinate 6,197 of JAFTDE010000050.1, forward strand.
AAGCCGGAGGCGGCGTGCTGTTCCAGCCCGGCGTCCCCTTCGCCACATACGGGATCGGCCTGGGCGGCGCCTACCGCTTTCCGGGGCGGGTCACCCTGGGAGCGGGGCTGCGGGGGGAAAGCGTTCCCCGCAGTTCGGCCACGGCCGCAAGCGTTTACCTGCGGGCGGGCTGGGAAATCCTGGACCGGCGCATCAGCCCGTACCTGGACATCGAAGCGGGATGCGCTTTCCAGATCCCGCAGATCCACCACCGGATCAGCGACCCCGGCGACGAGGCGGTCCGGATCCTGGACGAAGTGCCGGAACGCTATGTCCCGGTCACGGAAACGCAGTTCATGGCGAACGTGCACAGCGCGGACGTGCTGCACTTCAACGGGACCTACGACATCAAACGCTCGTACGACCCGGTCTGGAGCCGATACTACTACGAGCCGGTCACCGGTCCGCTGGACCTGCGGTACCGCTACCTGTTCTCCCGCCATGGCCCCTATGCCCGGCTGGGAGCGGGCGTGTGCCTGCCGGCAGGCAGCCACCGGATGCGGATCGGCCTGCAGGGCGGGATCGCAAGTTGTTTCCGGGGTATCTGGGCCCGGTCGGACGGGAACGGCTTCATCCCGCTGGACACCATCGTCATCCAGACACGCCATGAACGCGATCCGACCCCGTATCCGGGCAGCGGGACCGTCTGGAAAAGCGACCGGGACGGCCAGCCCATCCCCGTCAGCCGGCCCGTGTGGGTCGGACGGAACCGCAGACTCTGGTGTCCTTATCTGGAAATTGCATGGGCTTTCGACTTTTAATTCGTAAATTGCAGGAAAATAATCTTCACCATGACGAAAAGAACGATTTCCTGCCTGACAGCCCTCTTTTTCCTGATACTCGGAACGACGCTGCTCGGCGCCCAGAACAAGCAGCTGGACCACAGCGTGTACGATGGATGGCAGTCCGTCACCGCGATCAAACTCTCCCCCGACGGAGAGATCCTCAGTTATGTCGTGACACCCCAGCAAGGCGACGCCACCCTGTACATCCGCAATCTGAAGAGCGGAGAGCAGATCGCCGTCGAACGCGGCGGATCGCTGAAATGGGCCCAGGACGCCCGCTACGGCATCTTCACGGTCAAGGCCCCCTTCGCCGAGACGCGCCAGGCCCGGATCGAAAAGAAGAAAAAGGACGACCAGCCCAAGGATAGCCTGGCGAAGGTCGACCTGCGTACGCTCGCATGGGAGATGATCGGCGGTTCGGGGACGACGGACCTGGGCTATGACGCGGCGCCGTACCTCTTTGCCGCCCAGACAGTCAAGGGCCGCGATTCCGAAAACCTGCTGGTGATCAACACGGCTTCGGGGGCCGTGGACACCCTGCGCAACGTCTCGGATTTCGAAGCCTCGAAGTCCGGCGACCGCCTGGTCGTCATCACGGCCGAGGAAGAAGAGGATTCGCTGTCGTGCAACGCTGTCATCCTCTATGATTTCGCCAAAGGCAGCATCGACACCCTGTCCAGCGGTCGGAACGAATATACGGGCATCTCCTTCAACGAGGCGGGCGACAAAGTGGCATTCCTGGCCACGGACCAGGAGGAAGAGAAGGACGGAACCCCGGCCCATTCCCTGTACCTGGCCCAGGAGAAGATCCTGAAGAAGGCCACCCGGCGCAACCCCGCCGTCACGGAGTGGAACTGCAGCGAGATCCTCGCCGCGGACAGTCCCGAACTGCCCGCCGGATGGGTCCTCTCAGACAACGAGCCCTACTTTACCAACCGCTCTTCGCGCCTGGAACTCAGCCTGTCCCCCTACTACCCGCCCAAGGACACGAGCGTATATGATTTCGAAGCGGCCCAGCTGGACATCTGGGTCTGGAACCAAGCCGTCGTCCCGCCCATGAACAAGGCGCAGTCCGGCGGACGGCCCCGGACCCGCACAGCCCTGATCGGCCTCTCGCAGCCCGGGCACCTGCTGCTCGTCTCGTCCAGTCCTTCCGAAAGGATCAACCTGCCGGACGGCGGCGAGGCAGCCTATGCGCTTGCCATCGATACCGCTCCTTACGAAATCGACAACCTGTGGGCGGCGGACAGCCGCGCGGACATCTCCGTCGTCAACCTGCAGGACGGCAGCCGCCGCAGCCTGGCCGAGGGGCTGACGGGATCTTTCTCCGTCTCGCCGCACGGCAGATACCTCTGCCGCTTCAATCCCGACGACGGAAACTGGTACAGCTGCGATCCCCTGACGGGAACCATGGTCAACCTGACGGGCGCGACGGGCGTGGCTTTCTGGGACGAAGAGGACGACCATCCGACGCCCGGATACACTCCGATCGGGCGCCCGGTCTGGGGCGGCAACGACGAATACCTGTTGCTGACCGACCGCTATGATGTCTGGAAATTCTCCCCCGACGGGCGCAAGGCGGAATGCCTGACCCGCGGGGCGGGCCGCCGGGACCGGATCCACTACCGTCCCGTCCAGCTGGGCCAGCCCAGTGATCCCTATCTGTACCAGGACATCAACACGCTGCCCGTCAAGGGCCGGATCACCCTCAGCGCTTTCGACGAGCAGACCAAGCGCAACGGATACGCCACGGTGGACATCGTCCGGCCGGCCGATCCCGAGGGCTTCCTGGCGGAGAAGAGTTTCACCCAGACCACGAAGGCCGAACAGGCCGACGTGATCGCCTTCCTCAAGGGGGATTTCCGCCATCCGATGGACCTGTACGTCACCCGCGACAACTGGAAGAGCGAGGAGAAGCTGACCTCCATCAACCTCCAGCAGGCGGAATACCGCTGGGGTGACGTCCAGCTGGTGCACTGGAAGGCCTACGACGGCACCCCGCTGGACGGCCTGCTGTTCACGCCCGACAACATGGGGCCCACGGAGAAGCTCCCGATGATGATCTATTTCTATGAGAAGAACGCCGAGACGCTGTTCTCCTACCGGGCGCCGGCACCCAGCCGTTCAACCGTCAACATCCCCTTCTTCGTCAGCCGCGGATACGTGGTCTTCGTGCCGGACATCGTCTATCAGGACGGGCATCCGGGCGAAAGCGCCTACAACTGCGTCTGCTCGGGCGCCGAGGCGATGTGCGCGCAGTTCCCCTTCATCGACAGGGAACGCATGGCCATCCAGGGCCAGAGCTGGGGCGGTTACCAGACCGCCTACCTGGTCACGCGCACGGACATGTTCGCCGCGGCCGGGGCCGGTGCGCCGGTCGGCAACATGACCAGTGCCTACGGCGGCATCCGCTGGGAGTCCGGAAACGGGCGCATCCCGCAGTACGAGCACGGCCAGAGCCGCATCGGCAAGACGTTGTGGGAGGAAGGCGGGCTGGACCTGTACATCGAGAACTCCCCCGTCTTCTTCGCCCCGAAGGTGAAGACGCCCGTGCTGATCATGCACAACGACAACGACGGCGCCGTTCCCTGGTACCAGGGCATCGAGTTCTTCATGAGCCTGCGCCGCCTGGGCAAGCCCGCCTGGCTGCTGGAATACAACAACGAGGCCCACAACCTCGCGGAACGCCGGAACAGCAAGGACCTGTCGATCCGCCTGCAGCAGTTCTTCGACCACTACCTGCTGGGCGCACCGATGCCGGTCTGGATGCAGGAAGGCATTCCGTACGCGCGCAAGGGGAACTACTTCGCGACGGAATACGCAGAATAAGCTGCCGTTTCAGATTCAGGCCTCTTCCGGTCCTTCCGGGAGAGGCTTTTTCGGATTCTTCGGGACCCCCAGCTTGATCAGCTGGCGCGCGGAGGTCAGGATGGACTGGCCGCTCTCGTCGATCTTGGCGGAGACGATGTCGTACTGTTTCAGGGCATCGTGCAGCTTGTCCCCCATCGTGGCGTGCGCCTTGGAGAAATCGTACACGCGGTCGATCATGTTCTGGGCGGCCTTGATGATCTTTTCCTGGTTGCGGACCTGGTCATAATTGGTCCAGGCGATGCGGATCATGCGCAGGAAGGGCATCAGGGTCTCCTCCGTCGCCAGCAGCACGCCCTGCCCGTAGGCTTCGTTGAAGAGGTTGGGCGCAAGGGACTTGGCCAGCTGGAGCGATCCGTAGTTGGGGATGAACATCACGACGTAGTCCAGGCTCTTGTAGCCTTCGCGGATGTAATTGGGATAGCGCTTGCCCGACAGGTCCTTGATCTGCGCGCGGATGGCCTGCAGGTTGCGCTGGGCGGCGTCTTCCTTCTGGGCGGGATCCTCGGCGGCGAACCAGTCGGAATAGGCGTCCAGCGACACTTTGGCGTCGATGATGACCTCCGTCCGGTCGGGATAGTGGAGGATGTAGTCGGGGCGCATGCGCTTGTTGCTGTCCTCGTTGTGGATGGTCAGGCCCAGCTGGTCCCGCAGGGTCTCCTCCCGGTCGAAGTCCCGCCCTTCCACCATGCCCTCGTTCACCAGCATGTTGTACAGGATGACCTCGCCCCAGTTGCCGGCGGTCTTGTTCTGGCCCTTCAGCGCCGATGCCAGGTTGTCGGCCTTGGCGCCGATCGAGGAAGTCTGGGCCTGGAGGTTCTTGACCGCCTGCTCCATCGCTTCCTTCAGCTGGGCCGCGCCTTCGGTCTGGGTCTTCTTCTGGGCGTCGAAGGCGTCCTGCATGGATTTCAGGTCCTTACCCAGGCTGCCCGTGATGACCTTGAAGGTCTCGTCCGCCTTCTTGGAAATGGCTTCCTCGCGCTGCTTGAGCAGCTTCTCGGTCTCCGCCGTCATCTGGCTGCGGATGGCCTCGATCTGCTGGCGGAGCGCCGTTTCGTTCGCCTCTTTCAGCATCTTCAGCGTGTTCGCATGGGCCTCGGCGTCGTTCTTGCGCAGTTCCTGGGCCGTATGCGCTTCCGCCTGGGCGCGGATGACCGCCTCGTCGCGGCTGCGGATATCCTCGTCCTTCAGGCGGATCTGCTCGTCCTTCTCGGACAGGCGGAGCAGGAAAGATTTCCGGGAACGTCCCGCCGTCACGATCCATACGATGACCAGTACGGCGATGAGAGCGAGCGCCACGCACAATATGATGAGATTCGTCTTTTCCATACCCAACAAAATTAGCAAAAAAAATGGAGGAAACTTTTGTATCTTTGTAAAAACGCAGACGCCCATGAGAAGCATTACCGGCATCGGGGAAACCGTCCTCGACATCGTATTCAAGGAAGACCGGCCGCAGGCCGCCGTGCCCGGCGGATCCACCTTCAACGCCATGATTTCCCTGGGCCGCACGGCCGGGGTCCGCTTTCCCGAAGTTCCCATCCGGATGGTCAGCGAGGTGGGAGACGACCACGTGGCGGACATCATCACCGCCTTCATGGCCCGGAACGGGGTGGACAGCAGCGCCGTGACCCGGCGCAAGGACAGCAAAAGCCACATCTCCCTGGCTTTCCTCGATGCGGACAACAACGCCCGCTACTCCTTCTACAAGGACCACGCGCACGCACAGCTGGATCCGGAGAACCTGTCCGGCATCCGCTTCTGTAAGGACGACCTGGTCCTGTTCGGATCCTATTTCGCGGTCAATCCCTTGCTGCGCAGCTTCACCGAGGGCCTGCTCCGGACGGCGCACGACAGCGGGGCGATCCTATACTACGACATCAACTTCCGCAGGCCCCACCGGGACCAGCTCGCCGAGATCCTGCCCCGGATCGAAGAAAACTGCCGCCTGAGCGACTTCGTGCGGGGATCGTCCGAAGACTTCTACATCCTGTACGGCACGGACGACCCGGAGACGGTTTACCGGAAATACATCTCCCCGCTCTGTCCCGAATTTATCTGCACCTGCGGGCCGGACCCGGTGCACGTGTTCTCCCACGGCCGTCACATGAGCTTCGACGCCGAAAAGACGCACACGGTCTCCACCATCGGCGCCGGGGACAACTTCAATGCGGGATTCGTCTACGGACTGCTCGCGGAAGACATCCGGAAGGACGAATGCGCCAAGCTCAGCGAGGCCCAGTGGGCCGCGCTCGTCAGGACCGCCGGCCGCTTCGCCGCCGAAGCCTGCCGCAGCCTCGACAACTACGTCCCGGAAGGATTCCGCGTGTAGGGACGGCGCAAAGCCGGAATAAACGAAGAAAGACAGCGCGGCGCGCTGTCTTTCTCGTACCCCCGAGGCGAATCGAACGCCTATCGTCGGAACCGGAATCCGAAATTCTATCCATTAAACTACAGGGGCGAAATGGATGGCAAATATACTCTTTTTTTGTAAATTTACGGCAATAAACGCGATAAAAACAACGACCATGAAAAGAGCCTTCGTATTTCCCGGCCAGGGATCCCAGTTCTCCGGAATGGGCAAAGACCTATATGATAACCATGCTGCCGCCCGCGAGATGATGGAGCGGGCCAACGAGATTCTCGGATTCCGTCTGACGGACATCATGTTCGAAGGGAGCGACGAGGACCTGCGCGCGACCCGCGTGACCCAGCCCGCCATTTTCCTGCATTCCGTGGCCGCGGCCGCCTGCAGCGAACTCCCCGCCCCCGACATGGTCGGCGGGCATTCCCTGGGCGAGTTCTCCGCCCTGGTCGCCGCCGGGGCCGTCGCTTTCGAGGACGCCCTGCGCCTGGTGGCGGTGCGTGCCAGCGAGATGCAGAAATGCTGTGAATCCGTCCCCGGGACGATGGCAGCCGTCATCGGTATGAAGGACGAGCAGATCGAAGCGATCTGCCAGGGCATCCCGGGCATCGTCATCCCCGCCAACTACAACAGCGACGGACAGGTGGTGATCTCCGGCGAGAAAGAGGCCGTCGAGGCCGCCTGTGCCGAACTGAAGGCCGCCGGAGCCAAACGGGCGCTCCCCCTGCCGGTCAGCGGCGCCTTCCACTCCCCCCTGATGGAACCGGCCCGACTCGAACTGGCCAAGGCCATCGAAGCCACACCCGTCCAAGCGCCGCGCTGCCCCATCTACCAGAATGTCACCGCCCTGCCGGAAACGGATCCGGAGCGCATCCGCAAGAACCTGCTGGCCCAGCTGACTTCGCCGGTCCGCTGGACCCAGTCCGTCAGGAACATGATCGCGGACGGCGCGGAAGAATTCGTCGAATTCGGCCCCGGAACCGTGCTGCAGGGCCTGATCAAGCGCATCATGAGTTCACTCAATCCCGCATGATATGAAAAACCATCTGATCCTCCTGGCGGCGGCAGCCGTGGTACTGGCCGCATGCAACAACCGTCCCGACATCCGCTCCATCTCGGCCGGGGAACACACCCGCGTCACGCTGGACAACGGCGTCATCGAAGGCTATCTCGACGGAGACATCTATACCTTCAAGGGTATCCAGTATGCCCAGGCCGAGCGCTTCATGCCGCCGCAGGACCCGGCCCCCTTCGAGGGCGTGCGGATGTGCAAGCTGTACGGTCCCCAGGCCCCGCAGGGCGAGACCCTGCGCTGGAGCGGAGACACGCAGCGCGACTACAGCTTCGGCAACCAGTTCGAGTTGGAGCCCATGGACGAGGAGAACTGCCTGGTCCTCAACGTCTGGACGCCGGGGATCAACGACGGCAAGAAACGCAGCGTATACATGTGGATACACGGCGGCGGGTATTCCTCCGGTTCCGCCCACGATCTCCCCTGCTATGAAGGCTATGCCATGGCCCGGAAGGGAGACATCGTCGTCGTCAGCATCAACCACCGCCTGAATGTCCTGGGATATGGCGATCTGAGCGGCCTGGGCGGCAAATATGCGGCTTCCGTCAACCTGGGCATGCAGGACATCGTCAAATCCCTGGAATGGGTGAACCGGAACATCAGCCGCTTCGGAGGCAATCCGGACGACGTGACCATCGCCGGCCAGTCCGGTGGCGGCGGCAAGGTCTCCGCCCTGCTGGCGATGCCTTCCGCCAAGGGGCTCTTCCACAAGGCCATCGTCCAGAGCGGTTCGTCCTTCGGATTCGGACGGCCCGCCCAGACCCAGCCGCAGGGAATAGCCTTCGCGCACGAACTGGGCGTCGAGCCCGGTCCGGACGCCGATTTCAGCGGATTCAGCTATGACGAACTCGTCGCGGCATCCCGCCGCGCCCGGATGGGGGCCTCCCCCGTCGCGGACGGGACGATCATCGCCGGCGACCTCTTCACGCCGGAAACCAATGCCCTGAACCAGGATGTCCCGATGCTGATCGGAACGAATTTCAACGAATTCACCTTCGATATCGGCGTACAGGCGGATGAGAAGCAGATCATCGAGCAACTGGGCCGCTCCCACGGCGCCAACGCCGAAGCCTTCTACCGCCAGTTCCGGGAGACCTATCCGGACCAGCCGGCCGAAGCCGCGCTGTACGTCGATCTGGGATTCCGCCGCGGAGCCGTCAACCAGGCCGCCGGCCGCGCCCGCCAGGGTGCCGCGCCCGCATACCTGTACCTGTTCACCTGGAAACCGGAGACCAATGTCCTGGGCGCCAGCCACGGCATGGAACTGCCGTTCATGTCGAACAACGTCTCCCTGATGCGCGAGATGACGGGCGGCACGGCGCGTGCCTACCGCTTCCAGGAGACCGTCAGCGACATCTGGCTGGCCTTCATCAAGACCGGCGATCCGAATGTCAAGGGCATCCCGTCCTGGCCCGCCTACACCGAAGAGAACGGAGCCACGATGGTCCTGGACGACAAATGCTTGCTGCGCGGGCATCTGGACGACGCCCTGCTGGGTCTTTAAAAAGAAGCTAGAACACCCACTTGGCACCGAGGCACGGCAGGACATTGAATGCTCTGCCGGTGCTGGCTTCGAGTCCGGCGAAATTGTAGCTGAACTCGACTTCGCCGCCGATGTTGAAGTGGTCGAACAGCTGGAACCAGATCTGGGGTTCGGAGAGGAAAACCAGCTTGCTGCCTTCGCACCAGAAATCAGCGAAACCGGAGAAACGCAGGCCCTTCAGTCCGAAGAGGTCCTGGCAGCCCCAGACCGCCGTGAACTGCAGGGGCACCTGGGAGGCCAGTTTCACGAAATGCTTGTACAGCAGCTTGAAGTTCAGCGTGTTGTTGAAGTCATCGGAATGCAGGAACCAGTCCACGCCGGCCAGGAAGGCGCTGTTCACGGCAAAGGCGCCGTAATCCAGCCCCGGCGCGCCGGACAGCCTGCCCCAGGTACCGAAACCACCGTTGTATTCCAGCTGGAAAGAGAGCGGCGCGAGCGCGCTGTCCGACCAGAAGTTGAAGCAGCGGGCGATTTCGAAATAGGTATTGTTCGGAGAGACGATGCTGTTCCCGTCCCGGTTGTTGTAATCGTAATCGACGAAGAAAAAGGTGTTTCCCCAGTTGTCCTGGTGGAAACCCTCCAGCGTGGTGGTGAAATGCTTTCTGCCGAAATCGTAGAAAGTCTGGAAATTCGTCTGTGCACTTGCCACCCAGCCCATTGCGAACAGGGCGAACAGAACGGTAACGGTCTTTTTCATATCATCCATAGGTTTTGCTTTGTCGGGCATTCCCGGCGCGCAAAGATACGGGGTTTTCCGATAACAAACAAACGAGGCCGGCCCGGACGGGTCGACCTCGCTGCATGGGAGACAGCGTATGATTAAACGCCGCCGAAGGCGCTGTAACCGCCGTCCACAGGGATGACGACACCCGTCACGAAGGAGGAGATGTCGCTAAGCAGGTACAGCATCGTTCCGATGATGTCCTCGGGCTCGCCGAACTTGTGGGTCGGGGTGTTGGCGATAATCTTCTCGCCGCGCGGCTTGAGGGCGCCGGTCGCTTCGTCGGTGAGGAGGAAGCGGTTCTGGTTCGTCAGGAAGAATCCCGGAGCGATCGCGTTGCAACGGATACCGCACTGGGCCACGTGCACCGCATACCACTGCGTGAAGTTGTTGATGGAACCCTTGGCAGCGGAGTAGGCGGGGATCTTGGTCAGCGGGCGGATGGCGTTCATCGAGGAGATGTTCAGCACATTGCCCTTGCCGGCCTTGATCATGTCGGTCGTGAAGACCATCGTCGGGAGGAGGGTGCCCTTGAAGTTCAGGTCATAGACGAACTGGAATCCGTCCATGCTCAGGCCGTAGAAGGTCTTGGCGGGATCATCGTCCGGTTTCATCTGCTCGACTTCGCAGGTCGCCTTCTTGGAGTTGCCTCCGGCGCAGTTGATCAGGATGTCGATCTTTCCGAGTTTCTCGTGGATCTTGTCACGGGCAGCCTCGAGCGCCTCTTTCTCCAGCACGCTGCAGGAGATGCCGATGCACTTGATGCCGAATTCCTTGGCCACGGCCTCGGCACGCTCGGGAGCGTCCGCGACCAGGTCGATGACAGCCAGGTTGATACCAGCCTCGGCAAGGCCCTTCACCAGGGAGCTGCCGATGACGCCGAAACCGCCGGTGATGACGGCGTTGCGGCCTTTCAAATCGTCAAATGAGTATTTCATTGGAACAAACGTTTAATGTGTCTTTCGCAAAGGTTTTCAGTGATCTGCTCGCCGATGACGTCGGTGTACTTCTCGAGGGCGGGCAGGAATTCGTCGCTCAGTTCGGCAGCGATCTTGTAGCTGACGTGGATGAGCTGGCGGAAGGAAGGATTGTACAGCGGTTCGGCCTGGTTGTGGCGCATGACCTTGGCATAGGTCTCGGCATCCCACTTCTCGACCTCCTCGGGGGAAGGCAGGGCCTTGACGTCCACGTCGATGACGGTGGCATAGGGAACGGTCAGCTCTTCCATGCGGCCGAGCGAATTGACATAGATCTTCTTCGCCAGGGCCAGTCCCTCGGGAGCGGCCAGGGCCAGACCGATGTTCTCTTCCAGCCAGGTGGTGCCGGCGGTCTTGATGTGGATGCCCTTGTCATACTTGCGGATCAGCTTGCCCATGATGGGATAGATGCTGAACTTGTCGGATCCGGAGTGGATGGACAGCTTGAGGTTGTCGGGAAGTCCGTACGCCTTGACGGCCTCGTCGATGACCTGCAGATCCTGCTCGAATTCCTTCTCGAAACGGGCGAGGTCTCCGCGGTAGTCGACACCCTTGTTGAAGCGGCCCGTGAACTTGGGCGCGATGGTCTGGACGGGAATACCCTCCTTGGCGATCTCCTTCAGGATGTAGCGGAGTTCCTCGGGGGTCTGGGCCTCGTCGACCTCGTCCATCGAAACCTCGGTGACGAAGTTGTCGGCGCCCTTCTTCTCCGCGATGTGGCGGTAGATCTTGCCGGCCTCCTTGATGGCGGGCAGGAAGCGCTCCTCCATCGTGCCGGTATGGCCGATGTAGTCCGCGACGTCGATGGTGAAGAAGTCGGAGTGCTCGATGAAGCGGTCCACGTTCTTGAGGTTGATGTGGTCCGCATCGACAAAGTACTGGCCCTGGTAGTTCAGCGCCTTGACCGCGGCGTCAGCCTCCTGGCGGGTGCTGAGCGGCTCGGTGCCGATGATGTCATGCTCGCGGTTGGACTTGTTCCAGACGGGCACGAAATGCACGCCGAACAGTTTCTCGGCTTCGATGAGCGCCTTCAGCTGGTTGACACCCTCGTGGGCGAAACGGTCACCGGTTCCGAATGAATATTTTCCGATTTTCATGGTGTGTTATGGATTAGATGGTTAGGCAATATAGGTACCGGCAACCGTGTCGCCACCGTGTCCGGTCCAGTTGGTGTGGAAGAATTCGCCGCGCGGCTTGTCCGTACGCTCGTAGGTATGGGCGCCGAAGTAGTCACGCTGGGCCTGCAGCAGGTTGGCGGGCAGGCGCTCGCAGCGGTATCCGTCGTAGTACTCGAGGGCGGCGGCGAGGCAAGGGGCGGGAACGCCGTTCATCACCGCGCAGGCGATGACGTTGCGCCAGCTCTGCTGGGCCTCGGCCAGCTTGCCCTGGAAGAAGGAATCCAGCAGCAGGTTCGGCAGCTCGGGGTTCTTGTCGAAGGCTTCCTTGATCTTGCCGAGGAAGACGCTGCGGATGATGCAGCCACCGCGCCACATCAGGGCGATGCCGCCGTAGGTGAGGTTCCAGCCATATTCCTTGGCCGCGGCACGCATCAGCGTGTAGCCCTGGGCGTAGGAAACGACCTTGGCGGAGAAGAGGGCCTTGCGCAGATCCTCCAGGAAAGCCTTGCGGTCACCCGTGTACTTGGCGGGCTTGGGACCGGCCAGGACCTTGCTGGCGGCGACGCGCTCTTCCTTCTGGGCGGACAGGCAGCGGGCGAAGACGGACTCGCCGATCAGGGTCAGGGGAACGCCCTGGTCCAGAGCCGAGATGGCCGTCCACTTGCCGGTACCCTTCTGGCCGGCGGTATCCAGGATGTAATCCAGCACGTACTTGCCGTCCTCATCCTTCTTCGCGAGGATGTCGCGGGTGATCTCGACCAGGTAGCTGTCCAGGTCGCCCTTGTTCCACTCGGCGAAGGTCTGGTGCATTTCCTCGTTGGTCATGCCCAGGATGTCCTTCATGATCTGGTAGCACTCGCAGATCAGCTGGATGTCACCGTACTCGATGCCGTTGTGGACCATCTTGACGAAGTGGCCGGCACCGTTCTCGCCGACCCAGTCGCAGCACGGGGAACCGTCCTCGACCTTGGCGCAGATGCTCTGGAAGATGGGCTTGACATGCGGCCAGGCAGCGGGCGATCCGCCGGGCATCATCGAAGGACCCTTGAGCGCGCCTTCCTCACCGCCGGAGACACCGGTACCGATGTACAGAAGGCCCTTGCTCTCGACATACGCCGTACGGCGTGCCGTATCCGGGAAATGGGAGTTTCCGCCGTCGATGATGATGTCACCGGGATCCAGCAGCGGGATGAGCTTGTCGATAAAGTCATCGACAGCCTGACCGGCCTTGACCATCAGGAACACCCGGCGCGGGGTCTTCAGCGAGGCGACCAGCTCCTCGAGGGAGTGGGCTCCGTAGAAGTTCTTGCCTGCACCGCGGCCGTTGATGAATTTGTCAACCTTCTCGACAGTACGGTTGAACACGCTGACATGGAAGCCTTTGCTCTCCATGTTGAGGACCAGGTTCTCGCCCATGACGGCAAGTCCCACGAGTCCGATATCAGAAACTGCTTGCATAAAAGATTTTATTGGTTGTTAGTAATTTTGAATCCCATTTTCGCGAGGGTTTCCGCCTGGGCGGGGGTCCCTCCTTTCAACTGCAGGGAGAAGGCCGTCGGTTCGCGCCGGACGGGGTAATCTCCGCGTAATTTCTCGAAGGAGCCGGGGTCTGCGCGCAGCGCGTCCGTATCCTTCTGGACATCATAGGTATAGAGGATCGCTTCGGTCAGCACGTCCTGCGTGCGCTTGCCCGTGGCGTCCAGGCAGAAAGACAGCCCCTGGGCCGGAGCAGGCACGCCCGAAGCGGACCAGTCCGTCAGCGGCAGGCCCAGCACGGAAGCGACGGTCCGCACGCTCATCGTCGTGCCGTTCGCCTTGCCGTCCGCGCTGTATCCGGCGATGTGCGGGGTCGCATACTCCAGCAGGCCCAGCAGTTCCCGGTCGATCTCCGGTTCGACTTCCCAGACATCCAGGACGGCTCCCCGCAGGGAAGCGGCCTTCAGGGCGGCCTTCAGGGCCCGTTCCTCCACGACGGGGCCGCGGGAGGAATTGAAGAGGAACTGGTCCGGACGCAACCGGGCGATGCGGGCGGCGTCGAAGAGGTGCCAGGTGGCGTCCTCCCCTTCCATCGTCAGCGGCACGTGCAGCGTCACGATGTCGGAGCGTTCCATCAGTTCGTCCAGGCTCACGAAGCCGGCACTTCCCTCCGCCCTTGCGCGCGGCGGGTCGTTCAGCAGGACCTTCATGCCCAGCAGCGAAGCGATCTCGGCGACCTTCGATCCGACGTTGCCGACGCCGACTACACCCAGGGTCATTGCAGAGAGGTCCAGGCCATGGCGGCGGGCCAGGCTGACCAGCACCGAGGCGATGTACTGCTTGACGGACCAGGAGTTGCAGCCCGGAGCATTCTTCCAGATGATGCCGTTGGCCTCGCACCAGGCGGTGTCGATGTGGTCGAAACCGATGGTGGCGGTGGCGATGACCTTCACCCGCGAGCCCTTGAGGAGCGCCTCGTTGCAGAGGGTCCGGGTGCGGGTCACGATCGCGTCCGCGTCCCGGACGACGTCGGCCGTCGTCTGCTTGCCCGGCAGATACACCACCTCCGCGAAAGGCTCGAAAGTCCCGCGGAGGAAGGGTATCTTGTCGTCACAAACGATCTTCATCTCAGTCCTTGAAACGGTCCGGATAGGCCCACAGGCCCAGGGCCGGATTGCTGATGTAATAAACTTCTTCGCCGTTCACCGTGTTCCAGCCGTCCTTGAGCGATTCGACCGGATAGCGGGCCACCATGTCGTTGTAGTGGCAGTATTCGAATCCGACGCCCTCGATCTCCTCGCGGGACACTTCGTCGCCGGGACAGTAGATGATCTTGAAACGTCCTTCGGACGAACCGTGGATCAGGTGCGCGGATGCGCCCAGGTTGGCCTGCAGGTCCGCATTGGCGTTCGTGCATGCCAGCGTGTGCGGCGTTCCCTTGTATCCGTATTTGCGGATCAGTCCATCGATGGTCTTGTCCTCGCCGAATTCCTTCAGGCCCGGTGCCAGGACGATCAGTTCCGCATTGTCGGCCAGGGCCATGCGCGTGCGGTACACGGCCTTGTTGCCCAGCCAGGTGCTCTTGAACTCCTCGGGATCCAGGTAGACGATGCACTTCTTGATCTCGCGCTCGACCATGATGAAATTGGTCGCGAGCGAAAGGTCGGCCGCCTTCTGGAAGCACTCGAAGTCGTCGCCGATGAACAGGCCGCGGGTGACCATCTCGCCGCTCGCCTCGTCCTTGGCCCGGACGGTCAGGACATAGACGATGGGGACGTTCTTCAGGAAATGGACCTTGGCGTACTCGAACACGTCGCGCACCGGACTCTTGGCCCGGCCCATGATGCGCTCCATGCCGTAGCTGGCGCCGATGAAGTGGCTCTTGTTGATGAAATCCGATCCGCCGACGCCGACGAAGATGTTCTTGGTATAGTTGGCCATGCCGATGACCTCGTGGGGCACCACCTGGCCGATCGAAAGGATCAGGTCGAAGGAAGGATCCAACAGGAGCTTGTTGACCTGTGCATTCATTTCATAGTCAAGTTTGCCCTCGGAGACCTCCTTGACATAGGAACCGGGGACGGTGCCGACGGTCACGATGTCGTTGCGCCAGTCGTGGACGCGGATCTTGTCGGCGGGCAGGTGGCCGAACATGGCCTTGATCTGCTCGGGAGACATCGGGGAATGCGTACCAAGCGCCGGCATGACGTCCGTCAGGGTATCCCCGTAATAGTCATAGACCATTTCAGTGATCGGACCGGCATAGGAGTTGGCCCGGGTGAAGTCAGGGGGCAACGCCAGGACCCGCTTCTTGGGGCCCATGGCGTCGAAAACCTGCTTCAGGATGGCACGGGTATCCTCGGCGGTGATGACATCCGTCTTGGAACCTCTTTCAAAATACATCATGGCTGCTATCTCTTTACGCGTGCGTTACCAGCCCAGATGCTCCAGACCTGCTCTTCGTCGGCCGGCTGGCCATAGTCGGTGAGCATGGTGGTGGCGAGGGCGCCGGTGGCCCAGCCGAACTGGATCCACTTCTCGGGCTCCCAGCCCTTCAGGATGGAATAGAGCAGACCGCCGACGAAACCGTCGCCGCCGCCGATACGGTCCAGAACATGGATCTCGCGCGGCTCGACGACATGCCAGTTGTCACCCTCGAGCATGATGGCGCCCCAGTTGTGGCTGTTGGTGTTGTTGACCTGACGCAGGGTCGTGGCATAGACCTGGGCGTTGGGATACTGGGCCTTGACGCGGCCGATCATCTCCTTGAAGCCGTTGATCTTCGCCGCGATGTCCTTGCCGCCGGCTTCCGGGCCTTCGATGCCCAGGCACAGCTGGAAGTCCTCCTCGTTGCCGATCAGGATGTCGGCGATCGAGCAGATCTCGGAGAAGATGTCATGGAGCTCCTGCTCGCGGCCCTTCCAGAAGGAGGCGCGGTAGTTCAGGTCGAACGCGATGCGGGTGCCGTACTTCTTGGCGGCGCGGGCAATCTCGAGGCAGAACTTGCTGGTCTCCGGGCTCAGGGCGCCGATCAGGCCGGACAGGTGGACGATCTGGACGCCCTCCTGGCCGAAGATACGGTCCAGGTCGAAATCCTTGACGTTCAGCGTACGGCCGACTTCACCGGCACGGTCGTTCCAGACGCGGGGTCCGCGGGAACCGTAGCCGCTGTCGGCGATGTTGATCTGGTGACGATAACCCCAGGGGCCGCCCTGCGGCACTTCGGGTCCTTCGAAATCCATTCCGCGGGCGCGGAGGTTCGCCTTGATGAAGGAAGCGAACGGGCTGCCCTGGACAAAGGTCGTCAGGACCTTGACGGGGAGACCGAGGTAGGAAGCCACGCTGGCCACGTTGGTCTCGGCGCTGGTGGCCTGGAGGTGGAACACGTCGCTGCACTGGACAGGCTGGCCGGATTCGGGGGTGATGCGGAGTCCCATCGAAGTGGGAACGAGGAGGGCGTACTTGCAGCCCTGCTTAAGGGTAATAGCCATAGAAAACGTATTAATTATAGTTTACAAATATACTGATTATTTCTGTGAAAACCGCCGTTCCTAGCGCTGCGGCTGGGGCTGCGAACGGTCGTCGATCTTGTTGTTCTCGTAGACGATGTCGCTGAGCTCGAATTCATCCGGCTTCTCCACGATATCGAAGGGCTTGCGGGTGCAGATGACGTCGCAGTTGCGCATCAGGATGTGCCGTCCGTAGGACTTGGGGATGTCCTCGCGGCCCTTCAGGTCGAAGAACTGGGTCCAGGGATGGATGTAGATGAAGTTGCCCACCGTACCGGTGATGCCTTCCACCAGGATGTACTCGTAGTTCTGCGGGGTGTCGGGGCGCATCTTCAGCCACAGTACGCGGGAGGCGCCGGCGCCTTCGCAGTTGCGCAGGATCAGGTTGTGTCCGCCGACGCACTCGCTGCCGAAGGTCACCATGGCGGAACCGGGGCCGAACCAGCAGTTCTCCACCAGGATGTTGGAGTTGGTGGCGTTGTCCGGATCGGTGTCAGCCCAGGGGCCCTTGCCGCCCTTGATGGCGATCAGGTCGTCGCTGTTCTGGAAACGGCAGCCGGTGATGTGGAAGTTGTTGCAGCCGTCCACGTCCACGCCGTCGGAGGATGCCGCCGCGACCGGACGCTGCGGCGCGTAGATGGTGATGTCCTTCACGCGGACATAGTCGCATTTGTAGAAGTGCGTCGTCCAGAAGCCCGGATTGCGCAGGGTCACGCCTTCCAGCAGGACGTTCTTGCTGTTCGCCGCATAGAAGAGGCGCGGGCGCAGGGCCTCCAGGTTCGTGCAGGCGGGGTTGACCCGGCGGCGGGTCCAGAAGTCACGCCAGTAGCGCAGGCCGTTGCCGTCCACGACGCCCTCGCCGCGCAGGGAGAAACCGTCCACGTCGTAGGCGTTGATGAGCGCGGCGATGTAGCGCTGGATCACACCCTCGATGTGCACCGGCATGACGGCGTAGTCGGAGACGTCGTCACTGCCCTTCAGCACAGCCCCTTTCTCCAGGTACAGGTGGGTCTTGGACTTGAAGAAGAGCGAACTCGTCAGGAAGGTTCCCTCGGGGATGACGATGGTTCCGCCGCCCTGTTCGGCCGCCAGGTCGATGACCTTCTGGATGGCTTCGGTCTGCAGGACGGTGCTGTCACGCAGCACGCCGTAATCCGTAATCACGTAACGCTTGGCCTGCTGGCCGCT
Organism: Bacteroidales bacterium; assembly: GCA_017454335.1. GTDB lineage: Bacteria > Bacteroidota > Bacteroidia > Bacteroidales > UBA932 > Cryptobacteroides. The sequence continues at coordinate 23,858 of JAFTDE010000050.1, forward strand.
CAGTTTGGCGGGCTTGGAGGTGAACCATTTTTCCATTTTGGTTCCGTCCGGCCAGAAGTTGTCGGCAGCGGACAGGGAGCTGCCGGCGAGGAGCAGCACGCAGAGAAGGGAGAAGAATCTTTTCATGACTTGGTATCGTTTAATCGTTATAATCGATGCATTACCAAAGATACACATTTTTTAGTATTTTTGTTACAGTAACACGAACAGACCATGACAATTCTATCCATTCTCTTCCTGTCCGCCTTCCTGGCGGCCGGAAGCCTCCCCACAGCGGCCCAGACTGTCGTCACTGCACCCGAATCCCCCTTCGGATTCGAACCCCTCAGCATGTACGTTTTCCCGCAGCGTGATTTCCCCATCACCAAGTACGGAGCCAAACCGGGGAACGTCCAGGCCAACACCAAGGCCTTCGAAAAGGCGATGGCCGCCTGCAACAAAGCCGGGGGCGGCCGTGTCGTTGTCCCCGCGGGCGTGTGGATCACCGGCGCCGTGCATTTCCGGAGCAACTGCCAGCTGTGGCTCTCGGAAGGGGCGGAACTGGTCTTCGAGGACGATCCCCAGCTGTACCTGCCGGCCGTCCACACCTCCTGGGAGGGCACGGAATGCATGAACTACTCTCCCCTGATCTACGCCTACGAATGTGAGAACGTGGGCATCGGCGGCACGGGCCTGATCCATCCCAAGATGGACTTCTGGACGACCTGGTTCGCCCGTCCCGAATCGCACATCCAGGCCACGCGCCAGCTGTACGCGATGTGCTCGACCGGCATCCCCGTCGAACACCGGCACATGGAGGAGGGCGAGGCGAACATGCGCCCGCACCTGATCCAGTTCAACCGCTGCACCAATGTCCAGCTCGCTGATTTCCGCATCCAGGACAGCCCCTTCTGGACCATTCACCTGTACCTGTGCAAGGAAGCCTGGGTACACGGCTTGAACGTCTATGCGCACGGGCACAACAACGACGGCATCGATATCGAAATGACCCAGCACATCCTGGTGGAGGACTGTGTCTTCGACCAGGGCGACGACGCGGTGGTGCTGAAATCCGGCCGCAACCAGGACGCCTGGCGGCTGGACACCCCCACGCAGGACGTGGTCGTACGGAACTGCACCGTCGTCCAGGGCCACTGCCTGATGGGCATCGGCAGCGAGATGGCCGGCGGCGTACGTCGCGTGTACATGCATGACTGCAAGTCTTCCGATGCCGTGTACCGCATGCTGTACCTCAAGACCAACCACCGCCGCGGCGGGGTCCTGGAGGACATCTGGATGGAGAACGTGAGCGCTGACAAGGCCAACCGCGTCATCGAGATCGACACCGACGTGCTGTACCAGTGGCGGGACATCGTGCCGACCTTCGAGACCCGGATCACCCACATCCACAACATCGGCATCCGGAACGCGACCTGCCGCCAGGCGGAGGCCGTGTATGAGTTCAACGGCGACGAGCGCGATCCGATCGACGGCGTGACGATCGAGAACGTCCATGTGGGTACGCTGACCAAATTCATCAACAACGTCAAGAACACCCGGAACATCATCGTGAAGAACGTCAGTTGGGACAAGTTCGGAGCTGACGGCGAAGGCATGCAAATCGGCGGATTCGCCCCGGGAAGATAATCCATGGCCATGAAACATCTCCTCCTCTTCACAGCCGGCCTCTTGCTAACGGCCGGACTCGCCCTCACAGGCTGCGCGGGCGGCCGGGGCGTGGAAGCCCCCAAGCCCCTCTACACCGATCCCGTCCACGGTGCGCCGACCGATCCGGAACTGATCCAGGACCGCAGGACCGGCAAGTGGTACATGTTCTACACCAGCCGCCGGGCCGACCTGCAGGGCGGCCGCGGCGTCGAATGGGTGCACGGCTGTCCCATCGGCATCGCCGTGTCCGACGACCTGGCCCACTGGACCTACCTGCAGGATGCCGAGATCGGATATGCGCCCGACCCGGATCCGACCTACTGGGCCCCTGCACTCGTCGATGACGGGAAGACCTACCACATGTTCCTGACCTATGTCCCGGGCATCTTCCAGGACTGGAACCATCCCCGCCACATCGTCCACCTGACCTCCGACGACCTGATCCACTGGGAATTCCGGAAAGTGCTGGACCTGATCACCGAAAAGGTGATCGACGCCGACGTGGCGCGCCTGCCCGACGGGACCTGGCGGATGTGGTACAACGACGAACCCAGCGGCAAGCGCATCGCCTGGGCCGACAGCCCCGACCTCTACAACTGGGAGGACCACGGCCTGCTGCCCGACATCCAGGCCTGCGAGGGCCCCAAGGTCTTCTTCTGGAAGGGCAGCTGGTGGATGGTCTGCGACGCCTGGCAGGGTTTCACGGCCTTCCGCAGCGACGATGCCGTCAACTGGGTCCAGCAGGAACACAACCTGCTGCAGGAACCGGGCACCGGTCCCTACGACGACGTGAAGGGCAACCACTGCGATGTCGTGGTACGCGGCGACCACGCCTACATCTACTATTTCTGCCATCTTTCCCGGCCCCGGCCGGAACCCGGCCAGCGTCCCGGACCGCGGGCGGACGGGCTGTCCCCCAACTGCACCTTCATCCAGGTGGCGGAACTGCAGTGCGAGGACGGCAGGACCCTGACCTGTGACCGCAATGCACCTACCATCATCCGATAATACACGTCTGCTATGAAAAGAATCACTCCCCTGCTGGCCCTGCTGGCCCTGACGGGCTGCGGTCAGAGTTGGACCAACCCCATCATCACCGACATCTACACGGCGGATCCCTCCGCGCGCGTGTTCGGCAACACCCTGTACATCTATCCCAGCCACGACAAGGACAACGCCTTCACCTTCAACATGGAGGACTACTATGTCTTCAGCACGCGGGACATGAAGACCTTCACGAACTGCGGACTGGCCTTCGACGCCATCCGGCAGACCGAATGGGCGCACGCCCAGGCCTGGGCGCCGGACTGCATCGAGCGGAACGGCAAATACTACCTGTACTACCCCGCCGACCGCCGCCACATCGGCGTCGCCGTCAGTGACAGCCCGACCGGACCCTTCCACGACGCCCTCGGCCATCCGCTGCTGAGCATCGACTCTCCGGGCGTCGTATGCAACCGTGACTTCATCGATCCCTGCGTTTTCATCGACGACGACGGCCAGGCCTACCTGTACGTGGGCCAGAACACCGTCTGCTGCATCAAACTCAACGAAGACATGATCTCCTACGAGGGCGAGGCCTTCGTCATCGAAGGCTGCGACGAATTCTTCGAGGCCATCTGGATGCACAAACGCAAGGGCAAATACTACCTGTCCTATTCGAACGGGACCTGGAACGGGGAACAGCCCCAGATCGCCTATGCGATGTCCGACAGCCCCACGGGGCCCTTCGAATACAAGGGCATCATCCTGGATCCGGTCAGCAGCGGGACGAACCACCACAGCATCGTCAAGTTCAAGGGCAAGTGGTACATCTTCTACCACAACGCCGACCTGAGCACCAGCCGCACCCCGGAAGCCGGACGCTTCAACACCGTGCGCCGCAGCGTCTGTGTCGACCGCCTGTACTACAATCCGGACGGCACCATCAAAAAGGTCGTCATGACCTCCGGATTGCAGTAACAAAAAACCGGTTGGAGATCATCCAACCGGTTTTTTCTTGTATGTGCGCGATGATTACTGCGCCGAAGCGAAGGTGTCGTTGATCACTTCGCCGTTGATGGTGCAGTTCTCGAAGGTCACGTCCTTGTAGGCGCCGCGCAGGCTGTTGCCCGCCGCCACACCGTCGAAGGTGCTGTTCTTGACCAGGATGTTGCAGACATTCTCGGGATCGTCCAGGCCGTCGATGACCAGGGCGTTGCGGGCCTTCTCGCAGGTCACGTTCTCGATGAGGATGTTGCGGACGGTCGGGATGAAACCGCGCTCGGCCACCTCGTTCGGTTCATAGCGCAGGTTCACGCTGGCGATCGCGCCGCCGCAGGTACCGACCTCGACATCCTTGAAGAAGATGTTCTCGATGACGCCGCCACGGGCCGTGGAGGTCTTGATACGAAGCACCACATTCAGGTGCGGGGAATCCATCTTGCAGTTGTACACGTACAGGTTGCGGTAACCGCCGGAAATCTCGGAACCGATGGTCACGCCGCCGTGGCCGTTGGCCATGTTGCAGTTGCGCACGACGATGTTCTCGCTCGGACGGGCCCAGCGGCGGCCGTCCACGTTGCGTCCGCTCTTGATGGCGATGCAGTCGTCACCGGTGTTGAAGGTGCAGCCCTCGATCAGCACGTTCTTGCAGGACTCGGGGTCGCAGCCGTCCCCGTTGGGGCCGTCGTTGTCCACGGTGACGTCACGGATGGTGAGGTCCTCGCAGAGCAGCGGGTGCAGCACCCAGAACGGCGAACGCAGCAGGGTGACGCCCTCGATCAGCACGGTCTTGCAGAGGGTGAAGTTCACGGTCTGCGGACGGAGGGTGTTCTCGGTCGTGGTGATGCGTTCATAGACGGGCATCGAAGCCTCGCCCCATTTGAGCAGTTCGAGACGCGAAGGCTTGATGAATTCGGCCGTCTCGTCGTCGTTCAGGTAGTGGCCGCGGCGCTCGTTGTACTGCTGGAGGGCCCACCAGTTGTCGCGGGCCGCCTGGCCGTCGATCGTACCCTTGCCGGTCAGGGCGATGTTCGTCTCGCCGTAGGCGTAGATCAGCGGATGGGCGTTGTTCACGTCAACACCCTCCCAGCGCGTACGGACAGCCGGGAAATACAGGTCCACGTCGGTGAGGAACTTCAGCGTGGCGTTGTCCTCGAGGTGCAGGTTGACGTTGCTCTTCAGCGTGATGGGGCCGGTGTAGAAGACGCCGTCGGGAACGACGACGGTACCGCCGCCCTGGAGGCTGACGGTCACGATGGCCAGGTTGATGGCTTCGTGGCAGGGCTGGTTGGGATCATCGGGCACGGCACCGAAATCCGTAATGGACACGGTACGGTCCGGGAAACTGACCTTGGTCATCTCCCTGACGATCTTGTCAGCCTGCTTCCACGGGTCGGAAGGATTGGACGAGCAGGCCACCAGGACCAGCGCCGCCGCAATGAAATACAATACTTTCTTCATAATGTTGATGGTTTGTTAGTACTCGAGAATGGGCCAGAGGTCCCGCAGCGTCTGCTCGGGATTCCACTTATTGTCAAAAGTCCAGAGGGCCGTGCACTCCCAATGCTCGAGGACATGCCCCTGCTCGGTGCGGATGAACTGGTCGGCCGCATCGATGGGCGACTTGTCCAGGCTGTTAGCGAGCCAGCCGGAATGGCCTCCCTCGCGGACATTGTTGTAGTAATAGAAGCGCTCGCCCCAGACACACGGATCCTTGACCTGGTCAGAATAGGCGTAATGGATGTTCTGGTCCAGGATGTTGGCGCTCATGCGACTGTGCAGGATGTAGATGCGCGCATCGTGGTGATAACGGCCCAGCAGGGTCGGCGACGCGGCGTCGAAGTTGGAGTTCGTGATGACGAACTTCTTGTCCTTGCTGCCGCGGCCGTCATGCCAGATCATGGCACGACCGTCGCCGTAGAAGTTGCAGCGCGTCATGTAGCACCAGCCGCGCGGGCAGACGAAATCGACGCCGGGCGTGATGACGTCCAGGTCGGCGTGGTAGTACATGCCGTCACCGGACGGGGCCCAGAGCGACAGGGCGTCGTTGCCGGTGGACTTGATGGTGGAGTTGATGAGGATGGTGCGGTCGGCGCGGCCCATCACCACCATGCGGTGCTGGATGGACTGCGGCTGCTTGGGATCGACCGGCGAGGCGTCGAAACCGTTGATCAGCGTGAATCCGCTCATGATCAGGTCATGGGCCTCGGCGGCGATGTTCACGACATTGCCTCCGGCCCGGCGGCCCTCGACGACGGGAGCCGTCTCTTCGGAAAGTTCGATGACCGTGTTCTCCCGGTCTTCACCGACCAGGATGATGCAGGGCTTGTTGATGTTCAGCGCCTCGTGGTAAGTGCCGCTCAGCACCAGGATCTTGAAGTATCCGGCCGGCGAGGTGGGAGCCTTGTCGATGGCGGCCTGGATGCTCTCCCCCGGTTTCACGACCACGTCGAAGTCCTTCGGATTCATCTTGTGCTCGCGGAACAGGGTGAAGATTCCGTTCTCGTTGCCGCCCTTGCCCTTGAGGTCGATCTTGACCTTGTACTTGGGATCGTTCTCCCTGACCCAGGCCAGGTAGGGCTCGTACAGCTGGGCCGGGTTGGAATTGAACCAGCTGTATCCGTTGCGGCGTTCGCGGCCGATCTCCTCCAGCCGGCGGCGCGGCAGGCCGTCGCGGTCGCAGACGAAGGGCTCGGTGTACTGCAGGTCATAGAAACGCGCCCACAGCGGAGCGGCGTCGGGATCGGGCACCAGACGGGTCGTACGCTCGCCGTCCAGCATGCCGCGTTCCAGCCGGTAGCCGGTGATCTTGTAGGTATCGAACCATTTCATGGCTCCGTGGACGGCCGCCTTGATCCGCTTGTCCGGATTCTTGATGTTCATCAGGAACTGGACCATGCGGGCGCTCTCCATCGAGCAGTAGGAAGGCAGCTCGAAGGCCCGGCCCGTGATGGGCGCCAGGGTGACGGGATCCACCTGCTGGCACCAGACGGTGGGCTGTTTCTTCACGACGATCTGGGCGTTGAGGATGCAGTCGAGGCCCCGCTGGTACGAATCGCGCAGGCGGACCTTCATCGCCTCATCCACCAGGTCCCCGCCGTACGGGGCGTTACCCTCGAAGATGTTCTGGAACATCGTCAGGATGTTCGTCATGTTGTTGTCGTTGAAGGTGATGTTCACCTGGTACTCGATCGGGTCCGGCCAGAACTGGGGCCAGCCGCCGTTCGCATACTGGCCGCCCAGCAGGAACTCGAGGCCCCTGACGAAACCTTCGCGATACTTCGGATCCTTCGTCGCCTGGTAGGTATGCGCCAGGGTGGTCATCTGCGAGGTCGTCGCATTGTTGTCCACGGTCGAATCGTCCGTGCGCTGCTTTTCACGCTGGACCTGGGCGATCTGCTGCGGGGTCAGCGCAGCGGACATGTTGGTGTTCTTGGGCCAGCCGCCGGTCACGCGCTGGTACAGCAGGATCTGGTCGGCGACACGGATTCCCTCGGGAGATCCGTAATCGGGAGCCTGGAAGGCACCGCGAGGCTGGGCCCCCAGACAGAGGCCCAGCAACGCGGCAGAAATGGTTAGGATGATTTTTTTCATTGGATATGGTTGGTATGGATTATCTTCTCGGATCCCATCCGTTCAGCACGTAAGCCGGATTGCGGTACAGCCGGAGCAGTTCGGCATCCTTCTCGGCATCCAGCTGGCGGCAGAGCGGGTCACGCTCGGAGACATCGACCAGCTCGCCCGTATCGGCATCGCGGGTGTTGAACTCCAGCATGGTCTGGGACTCCATGGCGATGCGGCTCCAGCCCTTCGGGTTCAGGTCGCGGACCAGGCAGTCGATGATGACCATTTCGGCATCGGGATAGCCCATGTGCGGCTGGGTGGTGGCGTGGCCGTAGTCGAACTTGCCGCGGCTGGCCTCCATGAGGCACTCGACGAAGACATCGCCGTGCGCGGGCTTGAAGTTGCGGATCCAGGCCATCGGGCCACCGCCGTTGATGATGTGGCAGCGATAGGCGAAGACGGAGCCGCGTCCGAGCATCGAGTCGCCGGCGCCGACCAGTTTGCAGCCCTCCAGGTAGATGGTGCCGTTCAGCTGCCAGGCGTCACCGGTACCGACGATTTCGCTGCGGTAGATGCCGACGCGCTCGCCGTTGACCAGGATACCCTCGGCCTGACCCCAGACATCGGTGGCGATGTACATGTCCTCGATGGTGATGTCACGGCAGTTGTCGACGGTGAAAGCCGCACGGCGGGAAGGGAAGGTGCCGGGCATCTCGTTGGTCTTGTAGTTGGTCGGATGCGGGTTGAAGACTTCGCAGTTGGCATAATGGACCTTCGTGAGATCCATGCCCTCGCCGCGGATCACGATGTTGGACTTGTTGCGGAAATAGACGATTTCCTCGTATTCGCCGCGGGCGATGTTGATGACGGTGCGTTCCTTGCTCCAGTCGGGGACATAGTCCAGGGCGCCCTGGACGGTGTTGAAGTCACCGGTTCCGTTGCAGTTGACCATCAGGAAATGCGGATCCTTGGGCCCGGAAGCCTTGGTCTTGAACTTCCACTCGTTCTTCTTGACACCGGCGAAGTTGCCGCAGTTGATCACGCCCTTGTCGATGGTGACATAGTACTCGTGACCGTACTCCAGCAGGTTGTGGTGCAGGTAGATGATGGCCGTGGAGTCACGGATCAGGATGGGATAGAAGTGGAAACCGTCCGTGAATCCGCCGATGATCGTCAGCTGGTACTCCGTATTGGACGTCGGATCGGCCCCGCAGGACGGGGTGCCCGGGGTCGTGTCCTTGTTGGTCGGGATGCTCGTACGCGTATAGTCGTACGGGGTCTTCATGTAGTCGCATTCCGGACCGTACTGGCGGCCGCGGGTCGGACCGGCGGGAATGCTGAGGTCCAGCGCATCCACCTGTTTGCCGGTGGCCGCGTCGAATACGCGCACGAATCCTTTCTCGCCCAGAGTGGGGACATCGGAGAATTTCAGGATCAGGTGCGTGTCAGGGTTCACGTTTTCAGCTCCCTTTGCAGGGAAATAGGAAGGTGTCTGTGCTGCGGCCAGCATCGGCAGCGCGAGCAGTAAAAGTTTGAGTAACATGGTAAAACAATTGCGGTTAAAATAGTTTAGGCACAAAGTCAGTCAAATTTAACAAAAATAAAGCACTTTTCCTAATCGAAATAGCTGAACGGTTTCCATCCGGCCAGAACCCAGGCACGGTCGCGGTAGCTGGCGATCAGTTCGGCATCCTTCTTCGCATCCAGCTGGCGGGAGCGCTTGTTGCGGCCGCTGTAATCGACGGGCTGGTCCGTATCCAGGTCCCGGGTATTGTACTCGTACATCCGCTGGGTCGGCTGGGCGATGAGGCTCCATCCGAGGGGATTGAAATTCTTCGTCTTGCAGTCGATGACGACAAACTCCGCATCCGGATACGGCAGGGCCGTATTCTTTTTGGCGTCCTCGTTCGTGCCGGTCCGGGTCCAGTCGGCGGGACGCGCGCCCGTGCTCTCGAAACTGCATTCGACAAAGACGTCGCCGTGGTGGCCGGCCGTGTTGCGGACATAGGAGAACGCTCCGCCTTCGTTGCGCAGGGCGCAGCGGTATCCGAACACCGTGCCGCGGCCCAGGAAGGTGTCTCCCCCGCCGTCCACTTCGCAGGATTCCATGTAGATCGTGCCGTTCGCCTGGACGGCGTCACCGGAGCCGATGATGTGGACCTTGTACAGGGCGATCCGCTCGCCGTTGATCAGGATGCCCTCGGCCTGGCCGCGCAGGTCCGTGGCGATGGTCATGTCTTCGATGGTGATGTCGTGGCAGTTGTCCAGCATGAACGCGGCACGCCGGGACGGGAAGGTGCCGGGCCACTCGTTGGTCTTCAGCAGCAGCGGGTGCGGGTTGAAGACCTCGTTGTTGGGATAGTGCACGCGCGTCAGTTCCTTGCTTGCGCCGATCAGTTTGACGTTCCCTTTGTTGCGGGTATAGACGATTTCTTCATAATCCCCCGCCGCGACGGTCACGACCGTCTGCCGCTCGCTGAAATCCGGAATGAAGTCGAACGCTCCCTGGACGGTGTTGAAATCCCCGCTGCCGTCGGCGGCGACCGTCAGGTTCCAGGGATCGGCGGGGCCGTTCTTCTTGGTCGAGAACTTCCATTCGCCCTTCTTGACGCCCGGGAAATCTCCGCAGACCAGCACGTCGGGATCGATGGTCACGTAGTATTTGTGGCCGTACTCCAGCATGTTGTTGTGCAGGTAGATCGTGGCGACGTTGTCATGGACGATGACCGGGTGGAAATGGAAGGCGTCCGTGAATCCGCCGATGATCGTCAGCTGGTAATCGGGCGGGGTCGGTTCCGCCTGTGGGCAGGACGGCGTCCCGGGCACGGTATTCCGGTTGGTCGCCATCTCCGTACGGTCATAGCTGTACGGCACGCGGAGGTAGTCGCATTCCGGGCCGTATCCGCGTCCCTGGGTCGGTCCGGCCGGGATGCTCAGGTCCAGGCAGTCGACCAGTTCGTCCGTCGCCGCGTCATAGACCCGGATGAATCCGGACTCGCCGATCCGCGGCGTCCCGTCGAAAGTGAGGACCAGATGGGTGTCGGGGTTGACGTTGCGGGCCCCTTGGGAAGGGAAAAGGCTGGCGCCCTCGGGCGCGGCCGGCCGGCACGCCGTCACACAAAGCAGCGCGCCCGCCAGAAGGAGGAGGAATCGTTTCATGAAGGTCAATGAGATTGGTTGGTGTAAAGTTACACAATTCCGCGTAAAAAGAAAAGGGGGCGCGATTTGCATCGCGCCCCCGGAATTGAGGATTACTCCTTTTACGCCGGCCTAATAACCGGGGTTCTGCATGGCGTTCTTTTCCTCCGTAGTCAGCGGCTTGCCGTCCTTGGTGATGTTGTCCAGGAAGGTCTGTGGAATCGGACGCACATAGTGTTTATTCGGGTTAAAACTTCCACCATATTGACTAGTATAGGTGTTCCCATTAAAGTAGTCAACCGTCTTGCCTGCGACATCTGTCATTGTCTTACTGTTGACTGTGTCATTAAAGTACAGACGTTTCTCAAGTGTCTTCGTACGGGCCAGATCCTGCCAACGAATCAACTCACCGTAAGTTTCACGGGATTTTTCATTCAGCAAGAAGCACAACGCTTTGTCATAATCACTGGTGTAGCCCAACGCATTAATCACATAGAGGTCCTCCTTGGGATAGGATGTCGTAGTTACTAGCGGAAGAACCGAAGCCTTTGCATTCATTTCAGCCCGATAAGCAGGATCGTCCCAACCACCAATGGAATAGTAATAGGAATTCTGCGGATAGTACGAGCAGTTATGATCCAAGCCGGAAAGACTGGCTCGGAACTGATTGCTAAAATAGGCTTGACCGCCATCCACATAGTGATCACGCTCTTCGCCGGCCTTAAACTGTGCACGTTCACGGATGGGCTGAACTGCGGCAAGTCCTTCATTGTACTTGCCTTGACGGACAAGTGCTTCGGCCTTGAAGAAATAATCCTCAGCAGAACGAGCTGTCACTACGTCACGGAAACTACCGTTTGTAAACTCCGGAGTGGCACCGTCAATAAACTTACTGATGCTGCAGTACAAACGTTCATCCTGACGAGGAATCATGCACGTTCCAATAGGGTCATCGCTCCCTCCCGGTTCGTCATAGACCAGCAGCGCAGCAAGTGCAGGGATAAATTTTCCCGTACGATAATCAATTCGGCTATACGGAGTCTTTGGCGTCGCATTGTACTGCTTAATCACTTCATCTTTGTAGTACTTCTGGCCATAATCAGCACGGTTAATAATAAACATTGTGCTAAGATACTCACCTTCATCATTAGGGAAGTAATCCTTAGCAACAGCCGTCTCCCCATTGCTAAAGTATAGCGTCGATGTCGAAGAAACCGTTGCACACTTGTTAACGGCAAAAGTCATTCGCATGGACTTCCACAGGCGAGAATCGTTCTCCAGGTCATAAATATAATAGGCATAACGAGGAGATGGTTTCATACGCTGATAAGGGCGTCCACCCGGGATATCACGTTTCATTAAAGCGAAATTCTCATACCAAGGGATGTACATCTGATAATAATCTCCGCCATAAATTCGACCAAGAGCTTCATTGGCAGAGTTTCCCATCGCCAAAAGAATTTCCGAATTAGTTTCCGTGATGGAATTATCGTATGTGGTAAAATTGTTGAACAAGTCGTTATATTCAGCCACGATCGGATGAGCAGCGATAACAATATCAGCGTACTTAATGCACTCTGCCAGGTCATTGACCTCATAGTTCTTGTTCCAGTCCGCATTGATTTCGGACGCTCTCCACAAGTGTGCCTTAGCGAGGTAATGAGCTGCCGTATATTTATCCAACTTGTTATTTTTAATGACTGAAACATCAGAAGTCAGCATCGCGTAGGCGGCTTCAAGGTCCTGAATGATTACTTTGTATACCTCTTCCCGACTAGCACGTACGAATTCACGTTCCGGCCCACCGGACGGCTCCGTTTTCAAAGGAACATCGCCAAACTGGCTGACTAAGAACAAATAACAAAAAGCACGGAAGAAATACGCCGTCCCCAAAGTCTCATTCTTCAAGGACGACCCTTCCACTGCCTTCTCCCGAGAGAGAACCACATTGCAGCGGCCGATCCAATAATAGTAAGGATCCCACATGCCGGCGGTAGAACTCGCATTGATTCGAGCATCGTACGAATTCCAAGCCTCGCCTTGTGTGTCGCTACCTGCAGTCATTTCATCAGTTCCCGTCTGGATATAATTCCAAGTAGCACGACCAAAGTAGTCCTGAAGTACGCCATAAAGGCTCATGGACATGGAGTAAAGTCCCTCAGGGGAATCAAGGTAGTCAGATGACGCGGCATCCCGCTTGGTCTCCTTTAAGAACGCATCGGTACAAGATGTAGAGAGCAAAAGGGCCCCCGACATCACAACAAATGCAATAGATTTGAATATAGTTTTCATATCGAATGCCATTTTTAGAATCCAACATTAAGGCCGAACACTAGACCTCTATTAAACATCATACTACCGGTATCTCCATCACGCCAGAACGCACCCTGGAAGATAGAGAACGGGTTCTTAAGTTGGGCCGTTACCTTCAAAGAACTGATATTGATTGACTGGAGAGCCTTACGAGGCACGTTGTAACCAATCGCAATCTGACGGACTTTAAGCCAAGAACCGTCACGATAGAATAGATAACCAGGATAAGAGTCGCCACTACCAGAAGTCTGGTAACGGGGCTTATTAAAGGTTGTCACATCCTTGTTGTTCTCATTCCAATACTTGTGCCCCCAGGTAGCATTACGAGCTCCCTGTCCATCACCATAGTTAAGAAGGAACCCGAAGTTACCATACATAAAGATCTGCATATCCCAATTCTTATAGCTCAAAGTGTTGTTGAAGCCTAAGTTCCATTTCGGAGTGGAATTACCCATTATCTTCATATCGTTATTAGCATCGATCTTATAGTCAGTAACGCCCTCGGCGTTTGGCTGGTCGATGACCTTTGTATAACCCGGCTGGAAGTTGTGACCGTTTGCATTGAACTTAGCCATTTCTGCCAAATCCTCCGGGGAATCACTCCACAGACCTGCGGTCTCATAACCATAGTTGACGCTGATCGGGTAGCCAATGAAGAGGCGGCTGCCAATCATATCCTCCTTGCCTTTCTGGAGTTCGAGGATCTTCTGGGTGTTGTAGCCGAGGCTGATCGTGGATTTCCAGGAGAAGTTCTTGGTCTGGATGTTGGTCGAGTTCAGGGAGAAGTCGAAACCGTAGTTGGTGATCTTACCGACATTGTCATTCGTTCCTGAGTAACCAGAAACGGTAGGAAGTGTAACGGAGAAGATCAGACCGTTCGTGAGATTCTTGTACACATCCAAAACACCGGAAATGCGACCCTTCAGAATAGAGAAATCAAGACCAGCATTCAACTGAGATGTTGTTTCCCAGCCAATAGACTGGTTAGCGTAAGTAGTAGGAGTCGTGTAAGTTGTAGTCGGAGATGAACCGAAATCGATAATACGAGAGGTAAGCAAGTCTTTCGTACTGTAGTTATCCACCGAATAGTTACCGGTCAGGCCCCATCCGAGACGAAGTTTCAGCTGGCTGAAGAGTTCCTGTCCTTTCATAAAGTCCTCCTGGTCGAGTCTCCAACCGAGAGCAACGGACGGGAAGCCCTGCCATTTATGGCCCTCACCCAACTGGGACGCACCATCATAGCGGTAGGAGACGGTCACCAGATAGCGGTTCTTGTAATTATATGCTACGCGAGCCATATACGATGCGACCTGAGACTCACTTAAGGAGTTATAAGAGGGATTATCCAATGTACTCACAGAACTGGGCGTTAAACCCCAATATAACTGGGACATACCCAATGCAACACCCTGACCGCTCATACTGTACAAGGTCGTATTCATTCGGTACATCGCCTCTTGTAAGAGGGTAACATCGACATTATGATCGCCAAAGGCTCGACTATAAGCGATAATATTGTCCAAAGTCCAGGAGAAACTCCGGGTACCACTGGAACTGACATAGTCAGATCCTTGCGAGTAACGGTTTGCACCTTCCTTGGAAAGATAACGATATCTGTTCCGGAATCCAGTCTGAGGACCAAAGGTTGTCCTAAAACTCATGCCTTTTAACGGCTCCCAGATTTTATCCAGATTAAACTGGGCAAAGAAAGTTCCAGAAAGATCCGTATTCAAGTTACGAATATCTGAGAGACCAACTTCACCGATGATAGTAGGCGTTCCCTCATCAGAGCCCGGATAAATAACACGAGTGCCATCTTCATTGTAAGGAACTGCATAATGGTAAATTTGGCGGCCCTTTTCATGTAAAGAAGCCGGCGCAGAATTGCCACCGACAGCATTGCTACCATCAATACCATAAAGTTGCTCAGAATAACGAACATTGATCGATCCTCCCATCGAGAACCACGGAACAGGTGTAACCTCAACACTGGTTCGGAAAGTATAACGCTGGAAACTCTGACCAATGTTAGTGCCCTGATTATTCAGATAACCAACAGAAGTATAAGCATGAACCCGTTCATTGCCATAGCTTGAGGAGAGGGAATGCTCCTGCGAAACACCAATTCGGTCAGAGAACTGGGTCCAGTCGGTATCAATAACCTTTGAGCCATCCCACTTCAAGTTGGCCTGGTTCCAGTTTCCAGCAGCCCAATCAGCATAGGTCAGGCCCCATCCTCGAAGAATGTTAGCCCAAGTTGCTGGATCCCAAGATACACCACCATATAACAGTGTTGCTTCATCATTAGCTACAGTGGGTTCATCGGCACGTGGACCAACACCGGCATAGTACTTCGCCCAGCGGCGCCACTCGATTGCCTCTTCTGCGGTCATCATCGGCTGGACATCATAGATCTTCTCCAGCGAGAGATTCGCATTATAATTCAAGGTAAAACGGCCAGAACTACCCTTCTTGGTAGTAACAAGGACAACACCATTACCAGCTTGAGCGCCGTAGATAGCCGTTGCAGAAGCATCCTTCAGGATGTCGATGGACTCTATGTCCTGCGGGTTCAGCATGTCGAGGCCGACACTGCGGGAGACAATTCCATCAATAACGATCAGCGGATCAGAACTAGCATAGATGGAGTTCCGTCCGCGAATCTGGATGGTTCCAGTTGCACCAGGACGAACGCCAGCAGAGGAAACGACGACACCCGCCGCCTTGCCCTGGAGGGCTTCGATGGCGTTGTTCACCGGGTTGGAAGTCAACTCACTTGCGTTGACCGAAACCATGGCTCCGGTAACGTCGCTCTTCTTCATGGTACCGTAACCGACGACGACCGTCTCCTCCAGGAGGGTGACGTCTTCAGCCAGGGTGACAGTCATGTTGCGGGCGGCAGCGACGTCCTGCGTGACATAACCGACACAGGAAATCTCAAGCGCCGTACCGGGCGCGACATTCAGGGTAAACGATCCGTCGACATCGGATACGGTTCCGTTCGTGGTTCCTTTCACCACAATGCCGGCTCCGATGACGGGATCGCCGTTCGCATCAATGACCTTGCCGCTGAGCGGACCCTGGGCGAACGCCGGGGCACTGACCAGCAACAAAGCCACCACCGCCATGAAAAGCGCAAGCGCTTTTTGGCATGCAAAAGTGATCTTTTTCATGAATTAGGTTGAGTGTTATTGGGTTAAACTGGATTATTCCTCGCCTAAAAACAGGCCAATACACCCCAAAGTTAAGAAAAGTTTTTTAAAGTTGTACCCGGGGCATAAAAAAAATGGAGCCGATGTTGCGGCTCCATTTTTAAAAAGATTTACGAATCGGACTAATAGCCCGGGTTCTGCATGGCGTTCTTTTCCTCCGTAGTCAGCGGCTTGCCATCCTTGGTGATGTTGTCCAGGAAGGTCTGCGGAATCGGGCGGACATAGTGGACATTGGGATCGAAGCTGCCGCCATAGGCGCTGGTGTAGGCGTTTCCGGTCTTGTAGTCCTTGTCCTTGCCGGCCACGTCCTTCATGTTCTTGCTGTAGGCCGTGTCGTTGAAGTACAGGCGCTTCTCCAGGGTCTTCGTACGGGCCAGATCCTGCCAGCGGATCAGCTCGCCGTACATCTCGCGGGACTTCTCATCCAGCAGGAAGCACAGGGCCTTGTCGAAGTCGGTGGTATAACCGAGCTTCGCCATGATCGCCTGGTCCTCCTTCGGATAGCTGCTCTTGGTCACCAGCGGCAGCGAGGACGCCGTGGCGTTCTTCGCAGCCCGGTAGGCCGGATCGTCCCAGCCACCCAGGGAATAATAGTAGGAGTTGTACGGATAGTACGAGCAGTTGTGGTCCAGACCGGACAGGTTCGCACGGAACTGGTTCGTGAAGTAAGCCTGGCCGCCGTCCACATAGTGGTCGCGCTCCTCCCCTGCCTTGAAGGTGGCACGGTCGCGCAGCGGCTGGATGGCCGCAAGTCCCTGGTCGATGTGACCCTGGCGGACCAGTGCCTCGGCCTTGAAGAAGTAGTCCTCCGCCGAACGCGCGTTCACGACGTCACGGTAGCTGCCGTTGGCGAAGGCCGGCGTGGCACCGTCGATGAACTTGCTGATCGAGACATACAGGCGCTCGTCCTGCTTCGGGACCAGGCAGGTTCCGATCGGATCGTCGCTTCCGCCCGGCTGGTCATAGACCAGCAGCGCGGCGATCGCCGGAATGTACTTGCCGGTATGGTAGTCGATGCGGTTGTACGGCTTGTCCGGAACGGCGTTGTAGGACTTGATGACCTCGTTCTTGTAGTACTTCTGGCCGTAATCCTCGCGGTTGATGATGAACATCGTGCTGAGGTACTTGCCTTCGTCGCTCGGGAAGTACTCGCCGGCCACGACCTGCGTTCCGTCGCCCAGGTTCAGCTTGGACTTGGCGCGGCTGGCGTTGGTGACGCAGCTGTTGACCGCGAAGGTCATGCGGATGGACTTCCAGATACGGGAGTCGTTCTCCAGGTCATACAGGTAGTAGCAGTAACGCGGGGACGGTTTCATACGCTGGTAGGGACGGCCGCCGGGAACGTCGCGTTTCATCAGGGCGAAAGCCTCGTACCAGGGGATGTACATCTGGTAGTAGTCGGCGCCGACGATCATCGAGGTGGTCTCCGTCGCGGAGTTGCCCATCGCAAGGACGATCTCGGAATTGGTCTCGGTGATCGCGGAATCATAGGTGGTGAAGTTGTTGAACAGGTCGTTGTACTCCTTCACCAGCGGGTGGGCGGCGATCACGATGTCGGCGTACTTGATGCACTCCGACAGGTCATTGTCCCTGTATTTGGTATTCCAGTCGGCGTTGATCTCGGAAGCCCTCCACAGGTGCGCCTTGGCCAGGTAGTGCGCGGCCGCGTACTTGGTGATGTGGTTGGTCGTCGCCTGCTTGGCGTCGGAAGTCAGCATGCCGTAGGCCTTCTCCAGGTCGTCGATGATCAGCTTGTAGATCTCTTCACGCGGCTGGCGGCTGAACTCGCGCTCCGGTCCGGTGACGGGATCCTTCACCAGCGGAACGTCACCGAACTGGCTGACCAGGAACAGGTAGCAGAAAGCACGCGTGAAGTGGGCATAGCCCAGCGTCTCATCCTTGAGGGCAGATCCCTCCAGGATATCCGCCTTGCCGAGGATCGTGTTGCAACGGGCGATCCACTGATAATAGAGGTCGAAGAAACCGGCCGTCATGCTCGAATTGATACGGGCGTCGTAAGAGTTCCAGGTCTCACCCTGGGTATCGCTGCCCGCCGTCATTTCGTCCGTACCGTTCTGGATGTAGTTCCAGCTGGCACGTGCATAGTAGTCCTGCAGCACGCCGGGAAGGCCATGGGCCATGGAGTTCAGTCCTTCGGGCGTATTGAGGTAGTCGGAGGATGCGGAATCACGCTTGACCTCCTTCAGGAAAGAGTCGGTGCAGGATGTTCCGAGCAGCAGGGCCCCCGACATCAGCACATATACCAAAGATTTGAATATCGTTTTCATATCGATTGCCATGGTTTAGAATCCAACATTGAGACTGAAGACAAGACCCCTGTTGTAGGAGAGGCCTCCCGTATCGCCGTCACGCCAGAACGCGCCCTGATAGATCGAGAACGGGTTCTTGAGCTGGACGGAAACCTTGAGCGAGCTGAGCTTGATCTGCTGGACGATCCGCGAAGGGACGTTGTAGCCCAGTGCGATCTGACGGACCTTGAACCAGGAACCGTCGCGGTAGAACAGGTAACCGCAGTAGGAATCGCCACTGCCGGAAGTCTGGTAACGGGGCTTGTTGAACGCATTCACGTCCTTGTTATTCTCGTTCCAGTAGTTCAGGCTGTAGGTAGCGCTGCGCGCGCCCTGGCCGTTGCCGGTGTACACCGTGAATCCGAAGTTACCGTACATGAAGATCTGCATCTCCCAGTTCTTGTAACGCAGGGTGTTGTTGAAACCGAGGTTCCACAGCGGGGTGGCGTTACCCATGATCTTCATATCATTGTTCGCATCGATCTTGTAATCCCGCTCGCCGTCGGCGTTGGGCTGGTCGATGACCTTGGTGTAACCCGGCTGGAAGTTGTGGCGGTTCTTGTTGAACTTGGCCATCTCCTCCAGGTCCTCGGGGGAATCGCTCCACAGGCCGGCGGTCTCATAACCGTAGACGACGCTGACCGGCTGGCCGATGAACAGACGGGAAGAAACCATGTCTTCCTTGCCCTTCTGGAGTTCAAGGATCTTCTGGGTGTTGTAGCCGAGGCTGATCGTCGAACGCCAGGAGAAGTTCTTGGTCTGGATGTTGGTCGAATTCAGGGAGAAGTCGAAACCGTAGTTCGTCACCTTACCGACATTGTCCTGGGTTCCGGAGAAACCGGAAGCGGAAGGCAGCTGGACGGAGAAGATCAGACCGTTGGTGTTGTTCTTGTACACATCGAAGACACCGGAGACGCGGCCCTTCAGGATGGAGAAGTCGATACCGGCGTTCATCTGGGTCGTCGTCTCCCAGCCGATGGCGCTGTTCGCCAGGGTCGTCGGGGTGATGTAGGTGGTCTCGGCGGACGGGCCGTAGTCGACCGTGCGGGCGGTCAGCAGGTCCTTGGTGCTGTAGGTGCCGACGGAGTAGTTGCCGGTCTTACCCCAACCGAGACGGAGCTTCAGCTGGCTGAAGATGTCCTGGCCCTTCATGAAGTCCTCCTGGTCGATTCTCCAGCCGAGGGCGACGGACGGGAAGCCGTGCCACTTGTGGCCTTCGCCCAGCTGCGAGGCACCGTCATAACGGTAGGACAGCGTCAGCAGGTAGCGGTTCTTGAAGTTGTACGCCACACGCGCCATGTAAGAGGCCAGCTGGTTCTCGGTCAGCGAGTTGTAGGACGGGTTGTCCAGCACGCTGACGGACTTGGGGTTCAGTCCCCAGTAGGACTGAGACAGACCCAGGGCGACGCCCGTACCGGACATGCTGTACAGCTGCGTGCTCATCGAAGACATCGCCTCCTGCAGCAGGGTGACGTCCACGCTGTGGTCGCCGAAGGTGCGGTTGTAGGAGATGATATTGTCCAGGGTCCAGGAGAAACTCTTGGTCGCGTTCGAACTGACATAGTCGGTACCCTGCGACATACGGTTGGCGCAGTCGGCGGACAGGTAGCGGTAGCCCTGGCGCAGCGACATCTGCGGACCGAAGGTCGTCTTGAAGGTCAGGCCCTTCAGCGCATCCCAGATCTTTTCGAAGTTGAACTGGGTGTAGAAGGTTCCGGAGAGGTTCAGGTTCAGGTTGCGGATGTCGGACTTGCCGACCTCACCGATCACGGTCGCGACGATTTCGTCGGCGCCCGGATAGATCACGCGGTTGCCTTCGTCATCGTAGGGAACGGCATAGCGGTAGAAAGCACGGCCTTTCTCATGCAGCGAAGCCGCATAGCTGTTGCCACCGACACCGTTGCCGCCGTCGATACCGTACAGCTGCTCGGAGTAACGGGCGTTGATCGCGCCGCCCATCGTGAACCACTGGACCGGCGTGACATCCACGCTCGTACGGAAGGTATAGCGCTTGAAGTCCTGGCCGATGTTGGTACCCTGGTTGTCCAGGAAGCCCATGGAGGTGTAGGAACGGACGCGGTCGTTACCGTAGCTGGCGGACAGGGTGTGCTCCTGCGAGACACCGATCCGGTCGGTGAACTGGGTCCAGTCGGTGTCGATGACCTTCGATCCGTCCCATTTCAGGTTCGCCTGGTTGTAATTGCCCGCAGCCCAGTCGGCATAGCTGATGCCCCAGCCGCGGAGGATATTCGCCCAGGAGGCCGGATCCATCGTCGGACCGCCGTACAGCAGCGTAGCCGCATCGTTGGCGATCGTCGGCTCGTCGGCACGCGGGCCGACACCGGCATAGTACTTCGCCCAGCGGCGCCACTCGATCGCTTCCGAAGCGGTCATCGTCGGCAGAACGTCGTAGATTTTCTCGAGGGTGATGTTGGTACTGTAATTCAGCGTGAAACGGCCGTTGCCACCTTTCTTCGTGGTGACCAGCACGACGCCGTTACCGCCCTGCGCACCGTAAACGGCCGTCGCGGAAGCATCCTTCAGGATGTCGATGGACTCGATATCCTCCGGGTTCAGCATGTCGAGGCCGACGCTGCGGGAGATGACGCCGTCGATGACGATCAACGGGCTGGAACTGGCGTAGATGGAGTTGCGGCCGCGGATCTGGATGGAACCGGTGGAACCCGGACGAAGGCCGGCGGTCGAAACGGAAACGCCCGCCGCCTTGCCCTGCAAGGCCTCGATAGCGTTGTTGACCGGGTTGGAGGTCAGTTCGGCGGAACTGACCGAAACCATGGCTCCGGTAACGTCGCTCTTCTTCATGGTACCGTAACCGACGACGACCGTCTCCTCCAGAAGCGTGACATCTTCGGCGAGGGAGACAGTCATGTTGCGCGCGGCGGCGACCTCCTTGGTCACGTAACCGACGCAGGAAACTTCCAGCGTCGTTCCGGGCGCGACATTCAGGGTGAACGATCCGTCCACGTTAGACACGGTTCCGTTCGTGGTTCCCTTCACCACGATACCAGCTCCGATGACGGGTTCGCCATTGGCATCGACGACCTTGCCGCTGAGCGGGCCCTGGGCGAATGCCGTCAGGCCGGACAGCAACAAAGCCATCACCGCCAGAAAGGACAGGGTCACCTTCCGGCAGGAATGAAAAGCTGTTTTCATTGGGTTAAGATAAAGTTAAAGTTTAAGGTTAATAATAAGGTGTTATCAAAGTCGTTTTTCATAGCCGCGAGAGCCACTTTACAAAAATACAAAACGGCCCAGATCGAAATGTTTGACTCCAGCCAAAAAATGTTTGATATTATCCAAATCAAGACAAAAAGACTATCTTTGTACAAAGACTTGAACCATGAAAAGATTTTTGCTCCTGTGCATCCTGATCCTGTCGTCGACGCAGCTTTCCGCCGGGGACATCTGCATACACAGGCGTTACAGCCAGCCTGACGGTTTGCGCGACGTCTCCGTCAACCAGATCACGCAGGACCGGTACGGGCGGGTCTGGATCGCCACCCGGGGCGGCATTTCCTGCTTCAACGGCAAGCGTTTCACCGATTACCCGGGGGAAGGGACCTACTTTTACCAGATTTCCTGCGACCGCTATGGACGCGTCTGGGGCACCACCATCACGGGAGAGTGTTTCCGGTCCACACAGGACCCGAATCCCCCGCAGCTGGAGCGGCCGGACCTTCAGGACCAGGAAGTTATTTCCATACACAACCCTTCCGGGAGTCAGGAGACCTATTTCCTGAATCGCAAGTACGAGATACACCGTGTCCTCTTCGACAAGGACGGGACCGTCGTCGGTTCCGAAGCCGTCTTCTCCGCCGGGGAAGGCGCCTATGTCTACGACATGACGGAAGACGAGGAGGGCACCCTCTGGACCCTGACCAGCAATGGTCTGTTCCGGAACAAGACCCGCCTCCGCAGCGAAGCGGTGTTCTGTTTCGACAGATCCGAACGCGGACTGGTCTTCGGATCCGAAGACGGAGCGCTGCTGCGCTTGCAGGAAGGCGTACTGAGCCGCATCCAGTCTCCCCTGCACGACGACATCACCCTGCTCTGCTGCATACCGGGATCGATGGACGTACTGATCGGTTCCGAAGAAGAAGGGGTCAAATGCTGGGTGCCCGAGCACAACAGCATCCGGGACATTCCCTTCAACTCCTACCAGAACGGGGCCATCCGCGCCTTCGAAGATATAAACGGCAAACTCTGGCTGTATTCCCTGGGCGGAGGGCTGACCACCTACGATCCGGAAGCGCATACGACCGTCGAATTCTACGATGCGGAGAGCCAGGTCGGCTGGAACTCCGAAATCACCCTCCAGACCATCTTCCCGGACAACCAGGGGCATCTTTGGTACTCTACCAGCAACGGACTCATCGTCAAATCCACCTTCTACCCGGACAACTTCACCCTCTCCCCCGTTTCCGTTACTGGTTCCGGCGAAGTATCCGCCGAGAACAGCACCCGGGCCTTCCTGGTCGACAGAGAGGGGCGTTTCGTAGTCACTACGCGCGACAGCAAGACCCACATGCTGGACAGCGGGATGCACGAAATACGCGCGTACAACACCCCGGATCCGGGATACTGCCTGCTGCAGACGCACGACGGCAGCATCTGGGTCGGAACGGGTGGCGGCGGTCTGATCGAACTCCGGGACGAAGGACGGGAAAGGCGGACCCGATATGTCTATACGCGCGACGAGAACGCATACTACGGCATCAACGGCCGTTTCATCTACCACCTGTGCGAGAATACCGATCACCGCCTGTGGATCGCCTCGCTGGACGGGGGTATTTCCTATGTGGACCTGAACAAAACACAGCGCGAATTCATCAGCAAGCAGAACCGGCTGGTCTTCCCGACCGGCGACGTCAACGCCCTGCGCCACATCACATTCGGTCCGAACGGATGGCTGTACACCTGCGGAGCGCTGGGGCTGTTCATTTCCGAGAATCCGACCGCCGAACCCGAAGAAATCCGCTTCCGGCAGGTGGAATCCCTGCGCAACAAGGATGTCCTCAGCATCTTCTTCACCCGGGACGGATCCATGTATGCCTGCGTGTCCGGACTGGGACTTCTGTGCTTCGACAAGCATTACGACGCCTCCGCGTACAGGACCGTCTCGACGGCCCAGGGATTGCTGTCCGAATACATCCTGTCCGCCGTGGAAGACCAGCAGGGCAGCCTCTGGATCGTCTCGCAGGCCGGCTTGAACCGCTACAACCCCGAATCCGGCCAGGTCGAGAGTTTTTCCCTGGCGCGGATCGGACATCCGCTGAGTTTCAACGAAGGGCTGGGGCTGTGCGATGAAGACAACCGGATCTACCTCCACACCAATTCCGGCATCCTTCACTTCAACCCGCAGGACATCGCCGGCAGCCGCTATGCGCCGTACATTGCATTCACTTCGCTGAAGTGCAACGGGAAAGACGCCCTGCTGAACGGAGATATCCTCTCCGTCCACCGCCGGGACCGGATCGACCTGGAATTCCAGGCCATCGACCACGGTGCGGCCGACCGCATCCTGTATTATTTCCGCATTCCGGAGCAGAACAGGAACTGGCAGTATCTCGGCTACCGGCCGCAACTGTCCCTGGACGCTTTCAAAACCGGGAGCATCACCCTGGAGCTGCGTTCCACGAACGGAGACGGGGTCCAGGCGGACAATGTCCGCACCATCCATATCCATAGCCGGCTCTCCCCCGGCGGCATTATCAGGAACTTGTTCGTCGCCTTCCTGCTGATGGCCGCGGCGGCGGCCGGCGCCACCGTCTATCTGCGCCGCAGGAAACCCGCCGAACCCAAGGAATGGCGCAACGAAACCGAACTGAAGTTCATCCAGGACCTGGATGCCTTCATCGATGCCAACCTGGACAACGGGAACCTGGACGTGAACGAGATGTCCGCCGCGATGAACATGGGACGCTCCGCCTTCTATGACTGGACCAAGCGCCTGATCGGCGAAGCGCCCTCCGAATACCTCAGGAAACGCCGCCTGGAAAAGGCAAAGGAGTTGCTGAGGCTCGGAGGACGCTCGATCTACGAAATCGCCGACATGACCGGATTCAACGACTCACGCTACTTCAGTACGACGTTCCACAAAATCGTCGGAGTCACGCCGTCCCGGTACCGCAAGCAGTTTGCCGGCAAGGACACTACGGCTGAACCGAAAGGTGATAGCGAATGAGCGTGCCCATCTTGTTGATGAAATCGCGCGTGGTGATGCCCATTTCGTCCGTTTCATAGCAGGAGGTGTCGTACTGGTCGCCCACGTTGGTGCTGCAGTACTTCGTCTCCGTGCTGGGCGTACGGTCCTCGTAAGGCTGGTACGGATTGGACGTATTCCG
Source organism: Bacteroidales bacterium (assembly GCA_017454335.1). Taxonomy (GTDB): domain Bacteria; phylum Bacteroidota; class Bacteroidia; order Bacteroidales; family UBA932; genus Cryptobacteroides. The sequence continues at coordinate 48,389 of JAFTDE010000050.1, forward strand.
GATCGGGGACAGCCAGTACCCTTCCTTGGTCAGGGAGCCGATCACCTTCGAAGCCTCGTCCGCCAGGGCGGCCGGATCGGCGTTCGGATTCACGCTGAGGGTATAGTACGCGGCGAGCGGATGGTATCCCGTGGACAGCAGCGGTGAATCCTTGGTCAGCTCCTCCACCGGGGTGGCCAGGATGCGCTCATACTGGTCCCGGACCGATTTCAGGTCGACCATCGGAGAGAAACTGCCGTAGTGGATGATGCAGTTCGTGATGTCCTGGTCCGCATAATAGTGGCCGTTCTGGACATTGGAGCCCACCCGGTGCACATACTGCGGCTTGCGCGTGATGGGATTGAAAAAGAGGGGTACGAAGAAGCGGTCATACCCGTCCGGCTGCTCGCGTCCGATCTTGGCGACCTCCTCCTTGGAGAGCTTCTGGCCCTCGATGTACTTGAAGGCGGCCGGAATTCCGGTCAGGAAGCGGCTGTCCCCGGTCAGGGTGTAGAACTTCATCAGCTGGCGGCACATGGCCAGGGTCGTGTGCGAACTCAGGCCCAGCGGCTCGTAGGAACGCGCCGCGGCGGGCTTGAGGTCCTCCACCGTGTACTGGTCGGACCATCCGGCATAGGGTTCGCCCTGCTGGAGCAGGATGATGCAGTACATCGCCCGCAGGATGGCACCCTTGGCCTCCGGGAGGCCCAGTACCTGGTAGCACTGCAGCAGGAAGTCCGTGCACTGCGGGATGACGTCGTCATTGAGCGTGATGAACGAAGAATAGTCCTTGTTCCCCTGGAACGGGTGGTCGAACTTCAGCGGATAGCGCTGCGGCCAGCCGCCGATCGGGTACTGGCTCTCCAGCACGAAGGCGATCGCCTTGTCCAGGGCGGGACGGTACTTCGGATCGAACTTTTCCGCATAGATGCGCAGGATGAATTTCGCGGCATCGGTGGTCGAGGAATCGTCGAAGGTCGCGTTGCCGTAGTAGTGCTGGAATTCTTCCAGGCGCCAGCCGTTCTTGCCGACCGTCTCGTACCATTGCCGCAGAGAAGCCTCGCCGGCGTAGTCGTAGCAATAGTTCCAGCCGCCGCATTCCAGCTGGCCCCGGATCAGGGACGCAGCCACCCTTTCGGCGCACTGATAATAATACTCGTCCCCCGTGGCGTGGTAGGCGTCCAGCAGGATGTTGCCGACCTGAGGAGTTCCCGACTGCACCCAGGCCATCGTGCGCTTGGCCTCCATCTCGCCCCACTGGCGGGAGAGATCCGGCAGGTACGCCCAGACGAAACCTCCGTTGTAACCGACCGTGTTCATCATGTACTCGGTCGCGGTCTTCATGGTCTTCAGGGCCTGTGCATCCAGCTTGTCAGCCTTGGGTGCACCGAAGGCAGCGGTGCACAGCACCGCCGCCATCAAAGTGACAATCAGTCTCTTCATAGTCAGTATTCTCGTTAGGTGTTATTGCTTGACAGACAGGTGGTACCGGATCAGCGTGCCCATCTTGTTGATGTAGTCGCTGGTCGAGATGCACTGGATGCTCGGATCCGTATTGGAATACGGCGAGGTGTCGTACTGGTCACCGACATTGGTGCTGACGTACTTGGTCTCGGTGCTCGGGGTGCTGTCCTCGTAGGGCTGGTACGGGTTGGACGTGGTGCGCAGGGGCGACAGCCAGCAGCCTTCCTTGGTCAGCGCGGCGATGATATCCTTGGCCTGGTCCTCCAGGGTCGGCATCGGACGGCCGCCGAAAGCGGCACCGCCGCGGGGAGCGGCCTGGGCGCCCATGCGGACGACGTAGTACTCGGCGAGCGGATGGGGTTCGTTGGACAGCAGCGGGGAATCCTTGGTCAGTTCCTCGACCGGGGTGTTCTTGATCTGCTCGTACTGGTCGCGCAGGGCCTTGAGGTTGACGTTGGAATACGAGCTGTAGTGACCGATCGTCGGGGTGATCGTCTGGTCATAGTAGTAATGGCCGTTCTGGACATTCGATCCCATGCGGTGCACGTACTGCGGCTCGCCGTTGTCCGGATTGATGAAACGGGCAGCCAGGAAGGAATCCATGTTGTCGCTGTACGGACGGCCCAGCTTGTCCACCTCGGACTTCGGAAGCTTCTGGGTCTCCAGGTACTTCAGTGCGGCCGGAATGCCGGCGAGGAAGCGGGTGTCACCCGTCAGCCTGTAGTACTGCATCAGCTGGCGGCACATCGACTGGGTCGTATTGTTGCTGATGGCGCGCGGTTCGTACGAACGGGCGTGGGCGGGCTTGAGGTCGTCCACGGTATACTGGTCGGCCCATCCGGCATAGGGTTCGCCCTGCTGGAGCATGATGACCAGGCGCATGGCGCGCAGGATGGGCTCCTTGAGGTTCTGCGTTCCCAGCACCTGGAGGCACTGGAGCAGGAAGTCGGTGCACTGCGGGATGACGTCGTCGTTCAGCGTGATGAAGGAGGAATAGTCCGGTCTGCCGCGGAAGGGGTGGTCGAATTTCAGCGGGTAGCGCTGCGGCCAGCCGCCGACGGGATACTGGCTCTCCAGGACGAAGTTGATCGCCTTGTCCAGGGCCGGGCGGAACTTGGGATCGAATTTCTCGGCATAGATGCGCAGGATGAATTTCGCGGCGTCGGTGGTCGAAGAATCATCGAAGGTAGCGTTGCCGTAGTAGTGCTGGAATTCCTCCAGGCGCCAGCCGTTCCGGCCGACGGTGGCGTACCAGTCCTTGAGCGAGGCCTCGCCGGCGAAGTCGAAGCAGTAGTTCCATCCGCCGTTGTCCTGCTGGCCCCAGATCAGCGCGTTGGCGACCCGGGTGGCCGCTTCGTAGTAGTACTCGTCACCGGTCGCATGGTAGGCGTCCAGCAGCAGGTTGCCCATCTGGGGGGTTCCGGACTGGACCCAGGCCATCGTCCGCTTGGCTTCCATCTCGCCCCACTGGCGGGAGAAATCGGGCAGGTACGTCCAAACGAAACCGCCGCGGTAACTGACCACGTCCATCATGTACTCGGTCGCGGTCTTCATCGTTTTCAGGACCTGATCGTCCAGTTTGTTGCTCTTCGGAGCGGCGAAAATGCCGAGGCAAAGGAACAGGGAGGTTGCTAACAATAGAAACTTTTTCATATTTTTGTGTGTTAAAGTAAAATTCAACGTTAAATTCAAACAATATGACAAATTTAATCAAAACTTTGGCAATTTCCGCCCTTGCAGCCGTTCTTTTTGCCGGTTGCGCCAACAATCCTTCCCAGAACACTGAAGAAGAAACCCAAGCAGAACAGGTTATGACACAGCAAAGCGACAATTTCCTCTTCGCCGAGGAGATTCCCTGGGATGACGCCGGAGGCGGCGTGGTCCGTCAGGTTCTCGGCTACAACGACAACATCATGATGGTCAAGGTGGTCTTCAAGAAAGGCCAGGTAGGCGACATGCACTCCCACCCGCATTCCCAGGTAACATACGTCGCCAAAGGTGCTTTTGAATTCACCATTGGCGACGTCAAGAAAATCGTCCGCGAAGGAGACGCCCTCTACAAGCAGCCGGGCATCATCCACGGTTGCGTTGCTCTCGAGGACGGTATCCTCATCGACTGTTTCAATCCGATGAGGGATACCTTCCTCAAGAAGTAATCTACCACTGTACCTTGACGGAGTGGAACATCATTCTGCTCTCGCCCGCACAGGTACTCGTATGCTGAGCCCCGAAGCCTCCGAAGGTATTCGGGGTTATTTTTGCCCGCAGGTCGACCTTTTCCTTCAGGTTCGGATCCGTGATGGGATCGGCGGGACGCCAGGGGCTCTCGGCATGGGCCGTGAAGGTATCGCCCTTGATCTCCATCGAAATGACGGTACCGGTGTGGAAGCAGTAGGATGAAACGGGCTCGCTGATCGCGTCGATGTGTCCGTTGGTGTACTTGACCAGCAGGAAGTCGACCGCATCGGCGTACTTGGTGGTACGGATGACGCGCAGGGCGTATCCGCTCAGCGAACGGGTGTCGAACTTGATGAACAGGTCCAGGTACTGGCCGCGGGCGCTGGCGAAGCCCTGTCCGGCGAGCTTGGCGGGATCGACCGTCCAGGTGACGGACATGTCGCCGTACTTGCCGTCCAGCGGCGTGTAGCGCAGGCGGGCGCCCTGCTGGATGGTCAGCAGACCCTCACCCACATTGCCGTTGATTCCCTCGCCGTACATGAAGTACGGACGCTCCAGGTTGACGGCCCACTGGTATTCGTGCGTATCCTCGGGCTTGTATCCGTCCAGGGTCCAGAAGCCGGGCTTGACCAGCAGCTGGTTGTCGGCGGGAATGTCGGAGAAATCCGTCTCGTAGCTCTTCGTGGCCTTGACCTGGCTCTTCTTCACGGCGCTGCGGGACACAGCCGTCACCGCGGGACCCGGGTTGCAGCGCAGGTGCTTGGGGCTGACACTGGCCATCAGGTAATATCCGGCGTCGCCGGCGCGGAAGGCGTAATCCTTCTTTCCGACGGACACGGGGATCGCGTTGTCCCCCTTGCGGTTCGTGCAGCGGTACCAGGTGATCAGCGACTCGTCCGCACGGCCCTGCAGGTCGAGCTCATACACCACTTCGGCGCGGTCGGCGAGGAATTTCACCTCGGGGGCTTTCGTGAAGGCGGGCGCATCGATGAAATCCGGACGGACCGTCAGGTCGACGGCGCTCTCAAGTCCTTCGGCCGTGTAGGCGACGACGACGAACTGACGGGTCTGGTCGTCGTGGTTGTTCGCCGTAACGGTGATGGACTTGCCTTCCGTGGCGGACAGCCGGACGTATTTCTCGTAACCGGGCTGGACCTTCCAGAAGACCTTCTGGTTGTCCAGCGGATAGCCCAGGTGGCGCATCAGGGTGGAGGTCAGCGTCAGGGGCTGGCCGCCGGTCTGGATGTCGGCGACCATGCGGTCCAGGGACAGGCAGGTCGGGATGGTGGTGTAGTCGATGCCGTCACGCTTGCCCAGGGCGACGACCTTGTCCTTGATGCCCTGCGGATCCCAGTCGTCCGTGCCGCGGAGCAGGTTGTAGGTGTTGTACAGGACCGATCCGTCCTCATCCACGAGGCGGTAGCCGCCCAGGATGGCGGTCTCGTCCATCGGAACGACGTTGTAAGGCTGGGCGGCGCCGATCACGTACGGAAGGCCGTCCATCTTGACGTTGTACTGGTAGCAGCGCAGCCACTCGGTCGGACGCTGGGTCCAGCCGGCATAGACGGGACGTCCGTGCGTGGTATGGTAGCGGCTGTCGATGATGGCAAAACGCCCGACTCCCTTGCTGAAGCACTGGGCGTCGGTCGCGTGCATGATGTTGAAGTCACAGTTCAGCATGGCCGTGCCGTACTGGCTGGCTCCGCCGAAAGGCAGCTGGCCCCAGAACTCGAAATCGCAGTTCAGGTACACCGCATTGCCGTTCAGGGCGTCATCCGTACTCTCGAAATGGCAGTTCTCGAACAGGGCGCGGCGCGTTCCGTTCAACGGGGACATGTTCAGGCGCGAGACGAAACGGACGTTCCGGGCGATGACCCGGTCGCCGCGGCAGTTCGCGACATGGGCCTGGGTGATGGCGGAATTGCGTTTCGGCCGGCCCAGCTCGGGCTTGTACGGGAACACCAGGTCGATGTTGCAGAAATTGCCCAGGGTCAGGTCATAGGCCTGGAAACCGTCGCCGGTGAAATCGAAGACGACGAAGTTGCCGTTCGATCCCTGGCTCTGGCCGCGGGCACCGCACAGCACGACATCCATCGCATTGCCGGTCATACCGTACAGGTGCAGGTTCTGGCACCTGACATAGATACCGATCGGAGCGCCGTTGTTGCCCCGCACTTCGGGATCGTCGGGATCATCCACCCAATAGACCCAGGGGGCGATGTAAACCCGCATCGGATCGGCCTCGGTGCCGTCCGTCAGTTTTTCGACCGCCTCGTTGAAAGTCCGGAAGATGTAGGGCGAAGAGGGTGCTTCCTTCAGGCTCCCGTCAATGTAGAAGGCATGGGGGCCCAGCTGCACCGTTTCTCCCTTGTACGTAATGGTTTGGGCCGAAGCGACCGCACTGATCAGCAGCAACCCGGCAAAAAGAGATTTGAAACGCATGGTGTTAGTGTTATAGGTTGAAGATGTATTTTCTGTTTCACAAAATTAACAAGAATCACAAAAAATACCTATATTTATGAGACATTTTTGAGACACTGGAAAATAACCTATTTTTATATAATACTGCCATGAAGAGAATCCTCCTGCCTGCCCTGCTGACAGCACTGTTGCTGGCATCCTGCCAGGGTACGGCCGACAATTCCGGGGCGCTTCCGCGTCCGGAAGGCCCCGGCGACGTGTACGCCCGCTACGGGATCGCGCTGGCCACGGCGCACAGTACGACACGCGCCCTGTTCAAAGACTACAACGGCCCCCTTTACCAGGTCATGCGCCAGTCCGACGGGAAGACCCTGGACATCGGCGTCGTCCAGCCCACGGCGAAGGATCCCGGCGGATACGCCGATGCAGCCGCCCAGGACAGATTCTGCGAGGACACCTATTGCTGGGTGACCGTCATCTACGACCAGACCCCGTACGCCAACCACCTGTACCAGGCTCCGCGCGGCGGATTCAGCGGCCCGGCCATGGGCGGATTCAACAACCTTTCCCTGGCGGACTGGGCGCCCGTCACGCTCGGCGGGCACAAGGTTTACGGCCTGTACATCGCCCCCGGCATGGGCATGCGCCAGAACGACACCAAGGGTACGGCCATCAACGACCAGGCGGAAGGCCAGTACTGGGTCTTCGCCGGCAACCACTACAACGACGGCTGCTGCTTTGACTACGGCAACGCCGAGACGGACAGCCGGGACGACGGCGACGGCACCATGGAAACCACCTACTACGGCAACTCCACGGGCTGGTACCGCGGCCCGGGCGAAGGTCCCTGGATCATGACGGACCAGGAGAACAACCTGGTGGGATGCGTCAACGACGACCCGCGGGACCGCTACTGCCCCGACCTTCCGACCATCCACTGGCGCTTCGTCACCGCGACCGCGGACGGCGAGCCGCACCACTGGCGCTCGATGGGCGGAAACGCCCAGGAAGGTGCGCTGGAAGTCATGTATGACGGCGGACGCATCCGCAACGACCGCAGCAGTTACGACCCGATGCGCAAGCAGGGCGCCGTCCTGCTGGGCAACGGCGGCGACAACAGCAACGGTTCGCAGGGCACCTTCTATGAGGGTGCGATGACCGTCGCCGGCACTTTCCCGACCATCGAGGTCAACCAGGCCGTCCAGGCCAATGTGGTCGCGGCACGCTACGACCTGCCGCTGCTGCAGATCGCCGCGGAAGGCCGGCTGGACACGCCCAACGGCGTCCAGACCTTCGCCCCGCGCTCCACGCAGAAAGTCAGCGTCCGCTTCATCAACACCAGCGGCGCCGACATCGACGACCTGGTCCTGGGGATCAAGGCCCCGAAGGGCTGGACTGTCCGGGACAACAAGCGCGCCGTCGATTACACCGTCGCACAGGGCCAGACCGTCGTGATGGACTTTGAAGTCACTTCCGACCGTCACTTCAGCAACGCCGACCTGAGCGCCACCGCCGTCTGGACCAAGGACGGGGCCAAGGTCAAGGAAACGGCCGTCGAGAAGGTACGCAACGTCTCCCCCGTCACCATCAACGAATTCCGGCTGAGCAGCAGCGTCACCAACCCCACGGACGCATTCATCGAACTGCACAACGCCTCCGACCACAGTGTGGACATCTCCGGCTGGAGCCTCACGGCCCACTCGATCAATATTCCGGCCTTCTCCGCCGTCAACATCCCGGCCAACACGCAGATCGCCCCCCACGGGCACTACGTCCTGGGTCTGGCTGCCAGCGGCCTGGCCGCAGCGGCCGCCAAGGGAGACAAGATCATCTATGTCCGCCAGGCCGCCGGTTTCGAGCCCGGGGATGAAATCCGCGTGGGCAAGGAAGTCCGCAAGGTCGTCCGCGTCGAGAATCCGGACCAGCCCCGCTACGCCCCGACCTACATCTGGCAGCCCCTGCCCGACGGTCCGGTCATCACCATCCCGGTCGGCAGCACCAATCTCCCGGTCGTCAGCACGATGGGATTCAAGGAAGGCGACAAGATGGCCATCGGCTACGGCGGGCAGTACCCGGCCGTATCGAACAGCCTCGAGAAATACGAAATCGTCACCGTCACGGCGGTCGGCAAGCCCGGCACCCAGGCCTGGCTGTCCGGCGACGCCCGGATCGGCGACACCAACATCAAGGTCTCCTCGACGGCCAACATCTCCGAAGGCGACCTGATCCGCATCGGATATGACCGTCCCGGCGACGGACTCGAAGTCGTGCGCGTGACCCGCGTCGGCGGCCCGTCCCTGTCCCGTCCGTCCCGCGGCCCCATGCCGCTGGAAGAGCAGGGCGAAGGTCTGGACATCGAGACCCCGCTTCGTTACAACCACGTGGCCAATACCCCCTTCAGCGTGAACGGAACCGGCATCACGTTCGAACCGGCCACCCGCTACGAGCACATCAGCAACGAGCCCGTCCTCCCGCTCATCTACGTCATCGAACTGGATCAGCCCCTGGGCAGCGCCCACCCGGTTGACGCCGTCGTCCACAAGGACGGCAACGCGCTGGCCGGATTCCAGGGCGATGCGGACCAGCTGTTCGGCGGTCCCTCCCTGTCCGTCTCCGGCGGCAACCTGACCCTGCGGGACGAGGCCGGCAACATCGCGGACGTCGTGAACTACGGCCGCCTGGTTGATCCCTGGCTGTCCGAAGGCTTCCACGGCGAGTCCGGCCACGGCAAGGGCGGCAGCTTCGCCAAACTGCCCTCGATGCCGCGCTTCCGTCCGGGTATGGAACCCGTGGCGGGACCGGAGGTGTTCGGCGCCGCCCGCGTACGGGACGGTGTGGATACGGACGACAACCTGCAGGACTTCGTCGCCGTTTCCAAACAGTCCGCCTCTACGCCCGGCAAGGCCAACTGAGCTGACGACCCACGCTAAAACCTGAAATAAGTATATGAGATTCAGATTTTTAACACTGCTTGCCCTCCTGATCGGTTTCACCGTCGCTGCACAGGAATCCCGTCACGAGGAACTGCTCAACCTCAACTGGCAATTCAAATACGACGGCGGCATCTGGCGCCGGGTGGACCTGCCCCACGATTTCCAGCTGGAACGTCCCTGGGACCGGACGGCGAGCCCGGCCCGCGGTTACAAGGAAATGGGTCATGCGGTGTATGAGAAAGACCTGTACGCCAATCCCGAATGGCAGGGCAAGATGGTCATGCTGGACCTGGACGGCGTCATGGCCTACGGCGAAGTATGGCTCAACGGCGAAAAACTGGCTGACGTCGACTACGGCTATGTCGGCTGCGACGTGGACCTGACCCCGAAGATCCGCTTCGGGCAGAACAATATCATCGCCATCCACGCATCGACCGGATCGGCCATGGGATCGCGCTGGTACACGGGCGGCGGGCTGTTCCGCGACGTCAAGCTGGTCGTCCGCGATTCCATTTCCATCTCCCGCCACGGCCTGTACATCACCACCCCGCGCATCACCGAGAACGTCGCCGACGTGCAGATCCAGGTCACGATGGACGGCTTGAACAAGGACAAGGTCGTGGACCTGTACGCCAAGATCTATGACCCGTACGGCCGCGTGGTCGGCGAAATGCACGGCAAATCCCCGGACCGCGCCCGGCTGCGCCGCGTCGAATGCAATATGCCGGTCATCACGGTGCCCGCACCGATGCTGTGGTCCTGCGACGAACCGAACCTGTACCGGGCCGAGGTCGTCGTCAGCTACAACGGCAAGGAAGTGGACCGGCTGAGCGACACGTTCGGCATCCGCACCATCGAGTTCTCGCCCGAATTCGGATTCCGCCTGAACGGCAAGAAGGTCTTCCTGAAAGGCGTCGCGTGCCACCACGACTTCGGCGCCGTGGGCGCGGCGGCCTACGAACGTTCCATCGAGCGCTATTTCAAGCGCCTGAAGGAATTCGGTTTCAACCACGTCCGCACTTCGCACAACCCCTATTCGCGGTCCTTCATCAAACTGGCCGACAAATACGGCATCCTGATCGTGGACGAATACTGCGACAAATGGTCGCGCGGCATCTACTGGCCCGGATCGACCTCGTTCTTCGAGAGCTACCCGACCAGCATCCCCGAATGGATCAAGCGCGACCGCAACTCCCCTTCCGTCATCATGTGGAGCCTGGGCAACGAACTCCAGCAGAACGACGCCTTCTACGGCTACCAGACCGACGACTGGGGCGTGACGACCTACAAGATGCTGGACGTGCTGGTCAAGCGCTACGACGCGACCCGTCCCACGACCGTCGCCATGTTCCCGGCCCGGGCGAACGGATCGCGCAACGACCCGGACTTCAACACGAACCCCAACCCGCCGGAGCTGTCGCTCGTCACCGAGATCGCCAGCTACAACTACCAGTACCCGGCCTACAAACGCTACCTGAGCATCCATCCGGACCTGATCGTCTACCAGAGCGAAGCCGCCACGCGCGAACTGAGCAACGCCTACTACGGCATGAACTACGATACGATGGTCGGCCTGGCCTACTGGGGGGCCGTGGAGTACTGGGGAGAATCGGACGGCTGGCCCAAGAAGGGCTGGAGCTACTCCTTCTTCAACCACTCGCTGGAACCGTATCCGCAGGCCTACCTGATCAAGAGCATGTTCAAGCCGGAAGAGCCCCTGGTGCGCATCGCCGTCGCGGACGGAGACAATGTTTCGGTCGAGTGGAATGACGTGATGGTCGGCAAGGCCGCCATGTCCTCCCACTGGAACTACACGCGCAACTCCAAGCACGATGTCTACGTGTACAGCAATGCCGAGGAAGTCGAACTGATCGTCAACGGCCGTTCGCACGGACGCAAGAAGAACGTAATCACCGGTGAGACCGGACGCAACATACTCTGCTGGCCCGCAATCAATTACGGCAGGGGCGGCAAGATCGTCGCGATCGGGCGCAACGGCGGCAGGGAAGTCGCCCGGCACCAGATCGAGACCACGGGCAATCCCGTGGCGCTCAAGGCCGTGGTCGAGAATCCCGACGACTGGAAGGGCGACGGCATCGACCTGCAGTACATCCGCGTCTACGCCGTGGACAGCAAGGGCCGCGAAGTGCCCACCAAGGAGGGCCTTGTCCGCTTCAGCTGCCAGGGTGCCGCCCGCATCCACGCCGTGGACGACGGGGACAACTTCACGGACAAGATCTATACGCAGGGCAACGAAGTCATCATGAAGAAGGGCTTCTGCATGGCCATCCTCCGTTCCTACGACATGGGGGTTTCCAGCGTGTCCTTCACGGCTTCGATGGACGGCCTGCGTCCCGTTTCCATTAAACTAAAAACCAAGTAAGATACTATGACGAACAAGAATTACCTGGCCGTCGATCTCGGCGCCACCAGCGGAAGAACCATCGTGGCCACCTATGACGGGTCCAAGGTGGAAATGCGCGAGCTCACCCGCTTCAAGAACCCCATGATCCCGCTCGGGGGACACCTGTTCTGGGATCTTCCCGCCCTGTACAATGAAATTGTCGGCGCCCTGAAGAAAGTGGCCGACGAGCAGATTCCCATCGAATCCGTCGGCATCGACACCTGGGGCTGCGATTTCGCCTTCTTCGGCGCGGACGGGCAGTTGCTCGGGCTCCCCTACTGCTACCGGGATCCGCACACCGAAGGTGCCATCGACCGCTACATGAAAATGCACGACAAGCGCGCCGTCTATGAGAGCACGGGCATCCAGTTCATGGAATTCAACTCCATCTTCCACCTGGACACCCTGCGCCACAACGGCTGCACCGCCCTGGAGAATGCGGACAAGATCCTGTTCATCCCGGACGCGCTGATCTACATGCTGACCGGCAAGGCCATCTGCGAATACACCGTCGCCTCGACTTCGCAGCTGCTGAATCCCCGCACCGGCGACCTGGACGAGGAGCTGCTCCGCTCCATCGGCCTGAAGCGCTCGCAGTTCGGTGAAATGACCCAGCCGGGCACCGTCATCGGCCCGCTGACCCCGCAGCTGCAGGATGCCACCGGGCTGAAGGATGTCAACATCATCGCCATCGCCGCCCACGACACGGCTTCGGCCGTCGCCTCCGTGCCCGCGAAGGACGCCGATTTCGCCTACCTCAGCTGCGGAACCTGGTCCCTGATGGGCATCGAGTCCCCGGTTCCGATCATCACCGACGAGAGTTTCCGCCAGAACTTCACCAACGAAGGCGGCATCGACGGGACAACCCGCTTCCTGAAGAACATCTGCGGCCTGTGGCTGTTGGAGCAGAGCCGGATCTGCCCGGAATTCAAGGACGCGCCCAAGGACATCGTCGCCCTGTCCGCCCTGTGCGAGACGACGGATTTCGACTCCATCATCAACCCGGACGACCCGTCCTTCGCGCATCCCGCCTCGATGACCAAGGCCATCCGCGATTACTGCATCAAGACCGGCCAGTCCGAGCCCAAGACCCCCGCGGAGTACGTCCGCTGCATTTTCCTCAGCCTGGCGCACCGCTACAAGGCCATCATCGAGATCCTCGAGAGCATGTCTCCCGTCAAGATCAAATGCCTGCACGTCATCGGCGGCGGTTCCCTGAACCGCTACCTGATGCAGTACACCGCCGACGCCATCGGCCGTCCGGTCATCTGCGGGCCGACCGAAGGCACCGCCCTGGGCAACGTCCTGCTGCAGATCAAGGCACAGGGCATGGTCAAGACTTTGCCGGAAATGAGAAAAATCGTATCTTGTTCGACCGAACTGAAAGAATATTTACCAAAACAATAACACTGTCATCATGGAAGAAAACAACATCATCAACAAAGGCGTGAACTTCGCCAAAGGCCTGGTCAAGGACGCCAGTGTCCGTGCCGCTTATGAAATTGCGCGTGAGCGCTATGCCGCCATCGGCGTCGACACCGACAAGGCCATCGAGACCCTCGAGAAGACCCCGATTTCCCTGCACTGCTGGCAGACCGACGACGTGGTCGGTTTCGAGCGCAACGAAGCCCTTTCCGGCGGCATCCAGACCACCGGCAACTACCCGGGCCGCGCCCGCAACATCGACGAGGTCCGCGCGGACGTCAAGTTCGCCAAGAGCCTGATCGCCGGTAACCACCGCCTGAACCTGCACGAGATCTACGGCGACTTCGGCGGCAAGTTCGTCGACCGCAACGAAGTCACCGTCGATTATTTCCAGAGCTGGATCGAATGGGCCAAGGAGAACAATCTCAAACTGGACTTCAACTCCACCTCCTTCTCCCACCCGAAGAGCGGCAACCTCTCCCTCGCCAACCCCGATCCCGC
>JAFTDE010000051.1 GCA_017454335.1 Bacteroidales bacterium
CCGACGCGGCCGCCGGCATCGCCGCGCGCGCGCCGCAGGCCCGTGCGCAGGCGCTGCGCGTCCGTACGGCCCCCAACGTCTACCCCATGCGGCAGGACTGGCGCGAAGCCGGCGCCTCCCGCTACGTCCCCCTGCTGGAAGGGCTGGAGGCGCGCATCCGCGCCGCCGAACCCAGCGTCCACAAGGTCATCGCCATGCTGTCCTGGCAGGTCAGCGACATCCTGATGTTCAACTCCCTGGGAGAACTCAGCTGGGACTGCCGCCCGCTGGGCAGCCTGTCCGTCTCGGTGGTCTTCCTGCGCGGTGAACGCACGGAGACCAAGAACGTCTCGCGCAGCTTCCGCTGCGGCCCGGAGATGCTCTCCGAAGGCCTGATCGCCGAACTCGCCGCCGACGCCGTCGCCGGCATCGACGACCGCTTCGACGCCCGCCGGCCCAAGGGCGGCCGGATGAAGGTGGTGATGGGGGCCGGCGCCTCGGGAATCCTCCTGCACGAAGCGATGGGACACGCCTTCGAGGCCGATTTCAACCGCAAGGGCCAGTCGGTCTTCGCCGACAAGATGGGCTGCCGGATCTGCCGCAAGGGCATCGACATCCTGGACGACGGCACCCTGGCGGGCAACCGCGGCGCCTGCAACTTCGACGACGAAGGCGTCCCCGGCCAGAAGACCTGGATGGTGCGCGACGGCGTGCTGACCAGCTACCTGCACGACCGCATCAGCGCCCGCTGGTACGGGGTCGAGCCCACCGGAAACGGCCGCCGCGAATCCTTCCGCTACCACCCCATCCCCCGGATGCGCGCCACCTACATGGCCGGCGGGAACGACGGCACCCTGGACGACCTGATCGCCCGGGCCGGCAACGGCATCTACGTGGACCAGTTCGCAAACGGCGAAGTGAAGATCGGCGAAGGGGATTTCACCTTCTACGTCAAGAGCGGCTACCTGATCGAGAACGGCCGCCTGACCATGCCGGTCAAGGACATCAACATCATCGGCAACGGCCCCCAGGCCCTCGCCGACATCGAAGCCGTCGCCGGCGACCTGCGCATCGACAACGGCACCTGGACCTGCGGCAAGGAGCAGAGCGTTCCCGTCTCCTGCGGCATCCCGAGCGTACTTATCAAACACCTGACCGTCGGCGGACAATGATCAACAGCGAAGAAATGCAACTGACCCGCGAGGCGCTGCGCCTCGCCCTGGCCAAAGGCGCGCAGCACGCGCGCATCACCCTCAGCAAGAGTTCCGAGGACCTGGTCGCCACGCTGAACGGCGAAGTGGACCGCGTCACCCGCTGCGAGGACCGTTCGATGAATTTCGCCCTGTTCGTGGACGGGCGCTTCGGTAGTTTCTCCACCAACAAACTGGACCCCGCCGCCCTGGACCGTTTCCTGGACCAGGCCGTCGAGATGGTCCGCATGCTGGCCCCGGACGAATTCCGCAAACTCCCCGACCCGCAATACACCGCTGCGAACGCCCGCAGCGGACAGGAACTGGGCCTGTGCGACCCCGTTTACGGGCACGTCACGGCCGCGATGCGGCGGGACGCGGCCCTGGCCGCCTCCGTCTGGCCGGGCCCCGCGGACAAGGACTGGAAGCTGATTTCCGAGGAAGGCGAATACGCCGACTCCCGCTACGACAGCTGGCTGATCGACAGCAACGGACTGGAATGCCGCCACACCGAGACCTCCTTCGACTACGGCGTCGAAGTGACGGTCCAGGCCGCCGACGGCCAGAAATACAGCGGATACTGGTGGGACGCTTCCCCGATCCGAGAACGCTTCGACGCCGCCGGGGTCGGCGCCATGGCCCTGGAGCAGGCGGCCGGCCGGATCGGCGCCGAACCCGCCCCCAGCGGCCGCTACAACATGGTCGTGTCCACCGAAGTGGCCTCCCGGCTGGTCTCCCCCATCCTGAACGCGCTGAACGCCTATGCCATCCAGCAGCACAACTCCTTCCTCGCCGACAGCCTGGACCGCAAGCTCTTCCACGAAGGCATGACCCTGGTGGACGCGCCCCACATCCCGGGCCAGGCCGGCAGCCGCCTCTTCGACTCCGAAGGGCTGGCCACGCACGAAATGGACATCATCCGTGCGGGAACCGTCCGAACCTGGTTCATCAACACCTACATGGGCGGCAAGATGGGCATGACCCCGACCGTCGAGGGGGCTTCGCGCCCGCGCCTGCTGGGCTGGCCCCGGGCGGGCATGCGCTGCAGCGATCTTCTGGAACTGTGCGACGACGGGATCTACGTCACCGGATTCAACGGGGGCAACTGCGACGGCGCCACGGGCGATTTTTCCTACGGCATCGAAGGCTTCCTGTTCCGCGGCGGCCGTATCGTCCGGCCCGTCGGCGAGATGCTGGTGACGGGCAATTTCATCCCGCTCTGGCAGGGCCTGCTGGCGGTCGCCGACGACGCCAGGCCGTGTATGTCAAAACTTATTCCTACCTTAGCGTTTTCAAACGTAGATTTCAGTGGTTAGATTATGAAGATACAGAAAAACAACGTGGTAGCCCTGAGCTACCAGCTGGAAGTGGAAGGCGCCATCGCCGACAGCGCGGATGCCTCCCGCCCCCTCACCTACATCCACGGCACCGGCATGCTGCTGCCCCGTTTCGAAGAGGAAGTCGCCGGCAAAGAGCCCGGGGAGAACTTTGCATTTACGCTCAGCCCCGAAGAAGGATACGGCACCTACAACCCCCAGCACCTCATCGACATCCCGAAGAGCGCCTTCGCGGTGGACGGCAAGGTGCGTGAAGACCTGCTGGTCATCGGACAGATCATCCCGATGCTGAATTCCGCCGGACAGGTCCTGCAGGGCAAGGTCCACGCCATCAAGGACCAGACCGTCACCATGGATTTCAACCATCCGATGGCCGGCAAAACCCTGAATTTCAGCGGCCGCGTCGAGTCCGTGCGCGAAGCCACCGAGAAAGAGCTCCGGGAAGGCCTGCACGGGGAACACCTCCCGCAGGAGGAAGAAGGCCACTGCTGCCACGGCAAGGGCCATTGCAAGCACCATGAGGACGGCGAAGGCGAATGCTGCCATGGTGAAGGGCACGGCGAAGGCGAGTGCTGCCACGGGGAAGGCGAGTGCCACCACGGCGACTGCGACTGCGGCTGCCAGGAAGGCGAAGGCTGCGATTGCGACAAAAAATAGATGCGGACGGCTGTCGTCATACTGAACTGGAACACCCGGGACTATCTCCGGCGCTTCCTCCCCGCCCTGCTGCGTAGCGTGGCGGGCCAAGCGGAGGTCGTCGTGGCGGACAGCGCCTCGACGGACGGATCGATGGAGATGCTCGCCGCGGAATTCCCGTCGGTGCGGCGCATCCCGCTGGACAGCAACTACGGGTTCACCGGCGGATACAACCGCGCCCTCGCCCGGCTGGACAATGAATATTTCGTCCTGATCAACTCCGACATCGAGGTCGGCGAGGGCTGGCTGGCCCCGCTGGTCGACTGGATGGACAGCCATCCCGACTGCGGTGCCTGCGGCCCCAAGCTGCACAGTTGGTACGAAAAGGACCGTTTTGAATACGCCGGCGCGGCGGGGGGATACCTCGACCGCTACGGCTACCCCTTCTGCCGGGGCCGCGTGCTCGGGCGGGTCTGCACCGATACGGGCCAGTACGACACGCCGCGCGACGTCGTCTGGGTCAGCGGCGCCTGCCTGATGACCCGCAGCACCCTCTGGCGCGAGATGGGCGGCCTGGACGACCGCTTCTTCGCGCACATGGAAGAGATCGACTACTGCTGGCGGCTCCAGCTCGCGGGCCAGCGGGTCACGGTGGTCCCCCAGTCCGTGGTGTATCACCTCGGCGGCGGCACCCTGCCCCAGAAATCCCCCTGGAAACTCCAGCTGAACTACCGCAACAACCTGCTGCTGCTGGACAACAACCTCGCGGCCACGATCGGCGTCCGCGCCGCCCGCCGGCGCATCTTCCTGCGCAAGCTGCTGGACGGCGCCTCCGCGCTGGTGTACCTGCTGACCGGGAAGTTCTCCTATTTCGGCGCCGTGCTGAAAGCGCACCGCGAATACCGCCGGCTGCGCCGCCGCGGCCGCCCCGCCGGACCGGCTGCCGGCAGCTTCCCCGAGGCGCTGCGCCGCTATGACCGGATATGCCTGCTGCCCGCCGCCCTGCTGCGCGGGAACCGGATTTTTGACTATTTGGACCGTTATGAAAATATACATTGAAGGCGCCGGTGAGGTGGGATCCCACCTCGCCAAGATGCTCAGCGAAGAAGGCAACGAAGTGACCGTCATCGACGATGACGTCCAGCGGCTGGAACACCTCAGCTCGTACGCGGACGTCCAGACCGTCGCCGGCAACCCCTCGTCGATCAAGGTGCTGAAGGACGCCGGCGTGGCCCGGGCGGACCTGTTCATCGCCGTGTATCCGTTCACGACCCAGGAGGTCAACATCGTCGGCGCGCTGCTGGCCAAGCAGATCGGCGCGGCCAAGGTCGTCGCCCGCATCAACGACGAGGACTTCCTGACCGCCGAGAACAAACTGCTGTTCAAGGAGATGGGCATCGAACTGATGTTCTATCCCGAGAAGATCGCCGCGGATGAAATCGTCAACGCGCTCAAGCACGGATCGTCCGAGGAGACGATGGATTTCGCGCACGGCAAGCTGCAGATCGCCGTATTCAAGCTGGACGAAGACTCTCCCCTGCTGGACCTCAAGCTGGTCGATTTCACCAAGATGATGTCCGCCGAAGAGGCCCTGCAGTTCCGCGTCATCGCCATCTCGCGCGGCGACCAGACCATCATCCCGCGCTTTGACACGCAGTTCCAGTTCAACGACCTGGTCTTCACCATCTCCAAGCGCGACGGGCTGGCCCCGCTGATCAAGTACTTCGGCCGCCGCAACATCGAGATCTCCCGCGTGATGATCCTGGGCGGCAGCCCCATCGCCGAGATGGTGGCCCGCAGCCTCAGCCGCTTCATGACCGACGTCAAGATCATCGAGGAGAAGCGCGACCGCTGCGTCGAACTGTCCGAGCGCCTGCCGGACAACGTCCAGGTGGTCAACGGGGACGGACGCAACTCCGACCTGCTGGTCGAGGAATCCATCCGGGACTATGACGCCTTCGTCGCCCTGACGGGCAACGACGAGGCGAACGTCCTCTCGTGCGTCGTCGCCAAGCGCTTCGGCGTGCCCCGCACCATCGCCGAGGTGGAGAACATCGAATACATCCGCCTGGCCGAGGACATGGGCGTGGACACGGTCATCAACAAGAAACTCATCACCGCCAGCCGCATCTTCAAGTTCACCCTCAGCGGCCGCGCACGCTTCGTACGCTACATGTCCGGCACCAACGCCGAACTCATCGAGTACACCGTCGCACCGGGCAGCGCCATCACCAAAGGTCCCCTGCGGGACATCGACTTCCCCAGGAACGCCATCATCGGCGGGGTCATCCGCGGCAAGGACTCCTTCATCGCCGTGGGCGACACCCAGATCGAAGCCTACGACCGCGTGGCGATCTTCGCCCTGCCCGAGACCGTCCGCGAGACGGACCGCTTCTTCAAGTAGGGGCGCTGACAATATGGCAGAAAAACGCCGGTGGCAGATAATTTGATGCCTGAGAAGGCAAAACGAAAAGAACATGGCAAAAGAAGAGAATATCGAGACCCCCAAAGAGAACACCCCGGGCGCCAAGGCACCCAAGAAGGCCGCCCGCAAGGACGGAAAAGAGGCAGAACTGAAGAAGAAAGTGGACGAACTGAATGACAAATTGTCCCGCGAACACGACGACTACGTGCGCCTGATGGCCGAATTCGAGACCTTCCGCCGCCGCAGCGCCGAAGACCGGCTGAACCTGATCGCCTCCGCCTCTGCCGACACCATCAAGGGCCTGCTGCCCGTGCTGGACGACTGCGAACGGGCCATGGCGATGCTGGCCTCTTCCTCCGACGAGGCCGCCCGCGAAGGCACTGCGCTGATTTACAACAAACTGATGGAGTACCTCAAGACCCGCGGCCTGGCCGTCATCGAGGCCAAGGGGACCAAATTCGATACGGACTTCCACGAGGCGGTGACGCAGTTCCCCGCCCCGGCGCCCGAACAGAAAGGCATGGTGATCGACGTCGTCCAGACCGGTTACACCCTGAACGGCAAGGTCATCCGTTTCGCTAAAGTAGTGGTGGGAGCATAGCCTATGGCAGAAAAAAGAGATTACTACGAGGTATTGGGACTCGAAAAGGGAGCCAGCCTCGACGACATAAAGGGCGCCTACCGCAAGGCCGCCCTGAAATGGCATCCGGACCGCTGGGTCAGCGGCACGGACGCCGAGAAGAAGAACGCGGAGGAGAAATTCAAGGAAGCCTCCGAGGCCTATTCCGTGCTGAGCGACCCGGACAAGAAGGCCAAATACGACCAGTTCGGATTCGCCGGCGTCGAGGGCGCCGGGGCGCAGGACTGGAGCCAGGGTTTCGGCAACCTCAACGACATCCTGAACAACCTCTTCGGCGGAGCGTTCGGCGGCTTCGGCGGATTCAGCGGTTTCGGCGGCTTCGGCGGCGGCCAGCAGGGCCCCCGCACCACCCGCGGCCGCGACATCCGCACCCGCGTCCGCCTGACCCTGGAAGAGATCGCCCAGGGCTGTACCAAGGAAGTCACCATCGAGCGCAGCAGCCCCTGCCCCGAATGCGGCGGCCGCGGCACCCGCAACGCTTCCGACATCAAGACCTGCCCCACCTGCAAGGGCAGCGGCCAGGTTCAGCACATCGCCAATTCGCTCTTCGGCCGGACGATGACCTACACCACCTGCCCGCAGTGCAACGGCGAAGGCAAGATCGTCACCAACCCCTGCCGCAGCTGCGGCGGAACCGGCCTCATCCGCAAGAAAGTCACCGTCCAGGTGAACATCCCCGCCGGGGTCGAGAACGGCATGCAGCTGACCGTGCGCGGAGAAGGCCACGCCGCCCCGCACAACGGCATCAACGGCGACCTGCTGGTCATCATCGAGGAACAGCCCCACGCCCAGCTGAAGCGCGACGGGGTCAACCTCTTCTACACCCGCGTCATCAGTGTCACCGACGCCATCCTGGGCTGCGAGATCAGCATCCCCTGCCTGGGCGGCAGCCAGACCCTCAAGGTCGAGGCCGGCACCCAGTCCGGCACGGTCGTGCGCCTGCGCGGCAAAGGCCTGCCGCAGGTCGAGGGATACGGATCCCGCGGCGACCTGTACGTCAAGATCCTGGTATGGATCCCGCGCAAACTGTCCCGCAGCGAACGGGAGACCATCGAAGCCCTGTCGCGCAGCAGCAGCGTCAAGCCCGACCCGTCCCGGGACGACAAGGCCCTGTTTGAAAAAGAAAGCAAGTATTTTTAAAAAAAGCCTTGCCGGATAAAAAATAATCCCTATATTTGCAGTCCCAAAAAAGCAGCCTCTCGTCAGACGGTTTGGTGATGCTGCGCTTTAATACAGATTTGAAATTATGGATTTGATCAAACTGGTGGAGGACTCCTTCTCACAGAATAAAACTGCCTCCTACCCTGCATTCAAGGCTGGTGACACGGTCACCGTGACCTACAGGATTAAAGAAGGAGACAAGGACAGACTGCAGAATTTCCGTGGCGTAGTGATCCAGATTTGCGGCGCTACCCCGTACACCAAGACCTTCACGGTCCGCAAGGTGTCCAACGGAATCGGTGTCGAAAGGATTTTCCCTTACGAGTCACCGTTCATTGACAAGATTGAGGTCAACAAGGTCGGTAAGGTCCGCCGCGCGCGCATCTTCTACCTCCGCAACCTGGCTGGCAAGAAGGCCCGCATCAAGGAAGCGAAGCGCGTCGTGAAGGAAACCGCGGCCTAGTTTCCCCCCATACCCGGTGCCCGTCACCGGTGAAATGGCTCCATAGCTCAATTGAATAGAGCATTTGACTACGGATCAAAAGGTTACAGGTTTGAGTCCTGTTGGAGTCACACGAAAACCCCTTTGAGAGCACCTCAGAGGGGTTTTTCATATCAAATTGTCCCAAAATTGTCCCGATGAGAGGCCGTTGACAATATAGATAGCATTTTAGTCCCTGGCGATTAAGGCCTATAGAGTTGCAGCGTCATCATTACACCCACCAGTAAGTAGGCTTTCGCTAATTGTATTTTAGGCCGGAAACACTCATCTCTCTTTCCGGGCGCATTGAGAAACGACAGTCCGTTGGAATAGAATTTGAAAGAGATTAGAAGACAATATTTGTTCGTTTATTATCTTATTATTTGTTTAACAAGCTTTTTTTATTGATATTTGCAGGAGAAACGGTCTGTTATGTGCAAGTTTTCGCCAGATATGAAGGCCAAAATTGGCAATACAATCATATATATTGCCAATCACACGGGCAAATTGAGTAAGACTAAATTGCTCAAGCTTTTGTACATCATGGAATCTACCATGGTGAGGAAGTATCATGTACCCTTTCTTGCTATCCCTTATGAGGTTTGGAAATGGGGACCCGTCCAGAAGGATTTGTTCGCCGATTTATCGGATAATCTATTCTTGATGAAGGACTATATCTCTGCGTACTTCAGTGAAGATAGAAAGTATTTTAGAGCCAAGGCTGAGTTCAATGACGACGAGTTCTCTCAGTTAGAAATTGGCGTCATGGATGAGGTACTTAACGAGTATGGGAAGAAAACAGCTCAACAATTAGAGAGCATTCTTCATCAGCCGAATTCTCTTTGGTATAAGGCAGCTGAGAAGAATAATGTTCTTAGTGCCTTCAATGATGGCACTTGTAATAACACAGACATTAGAATTGATTTCAGCGATCTGTTGAGTTCTCCTGAAGAAAAAGAAGAGTATATTGAAAACCTTGCTATCCAGAGAACGGCTAACAACTATAACGCGCACGCCAATGTTTAACGAGGGAGATCTTCTCTTCTTTGATCCTTTTATATTCGAAGACGGAACATCAAAACCAAAGTTTTTTGTCGTTTTGAAGAACGATAACGGCCTATCGTTATTGGCATCACTTCCGACCTCGAAAGATCATATTCCGGCTGACCTTGATGTACATTCAGGTTGCTATGAATACCCTAAGAGAGGTGTTAATGTCTATGTTTTTCTTGCAGGAGAAACTGTAGCCACAGACCCCCAGACGGGAAAGTCTTTTCATTTCAGCAAGAATACATTTATCTACGGAGCCACTTTGAATACATTTCCTGTCGCTCCTTTCTTGCAACAACAGATGAACCATGAGACGACAATCTCTCTCAAAGGGAAAATGGAACAAGCCTTGTTTGATGACCTAAAAAGGTGCCTAAAGAATTCCGCTTTAGTTAAGAACAAGTTTAAAAAAATGCTTTAAGATGCAAACACCCGCTCTGTGTTAATTCAGAGCGGGTGTTCTGTTACGAAGTCGAGCTTTACTCGCTCAGTTTAGCCTGGGCCAGGACTTCTCCGGACTTCTCACCGGTGGCGGTGTTCACGTAGAAGTACTTGAAGAAGACCTTGGGGCTACCGGCGGACGGAGCGCCGCACTTGGCGTCGTACTTGGCCTTGATGTCGATAGCCGTGGACACAGGAGTGTACGGGTCATCGAAGGCCGAAGCCTTGCTGTAGGCGCGGGTGATACCGTTGCCCTGGGGTTCGGAGGCCTGGATGACGAGTTTCAGGTTGGTGACATCGCTGGGGATGTCTGCCAGGGTGAAGGTCATCGCGGATGCAGTGAGGGCGATAGTCGCCTCTGCAGGAGCCTCAACACCGGAAAGGTTAGGCACAGCGGTCATAATGCTGCCGCCGCAGTACACGACCCAGTAGTTGAGCCTCATGAACAGATTGGCGCCCGAAATCTTGGATTTGGTGCCAAGAACGGACTTGCCCTGAGCGGTGTTGGCCGCTGCATTCCAGGCAAGGATCTGCTCGTTGGTGAGACCCTGCCAGGCCTGAGAGAGCTGCTTGAAGACAGCTTTTACGGAAGACTGGAACGCGGTCCTGTAGGAGTCACAAGAAAACCCCATTAGAACGCTGTCTAATGGGGTTTTTCTTGTAAATTGCACAACGTTTGCACAACGAACGGTTCAATCGTTCTCGTCTAATTGAAAGATTGAATCAGTGGACTTGTCAAAATATCGTGCTATTTTGAGGGC
>JAFTDE010000052.1 GCA_017454335.1 Bacteroidales bacterium
CTGGTTCGCCAGCGTACCGTAGGACAGGCGGAGCTTCAGCATGTTCACCGTACGCTTGAAGTCCTGCCAGAACGGCTCCTGAGCGACGTTCCAGCCGAACGAGAACGAAGGCGCCCAGGTCCAGCGGCTGTCCGCGCGGAAACGCGAGGATCCGTCATAGCGAAGGTTCGCCTCGAACAGGTAGCGCCCCTTGTAGTCATAGTTCAGACGGCCGAAGAAACCGGCGGTCGACCAGGAATTGTCCGTTCCGGAAATGGTCGGAGTACCGGCCTCACCTTTGCCGTTCAATCCCGTCGTCAGGCTCAGCACCGGCATATTGACATCCTGCAGTCCGTATACGCGCACCGAGGTGTTCTTGATCATCGAATTGTCCGCCTGGAATCCCAGCATCACTTTGAAGTTGTGCGCCTGCTGGATGTCAAAGGCGTAATCCGAATAGATGTTCCAGTTGTAGTAATCCGTACCTGCGTAGCTCTCGGTCAGGTACTGGCTCGAGGTCGTAGGAACCAGATTCCCGGCTACGTCGTGGTTCTGGCGGGGAAGTTCAGTGGCACGGGTCGTCGTCGTGTTCACACGGTAGTTGAACTCCACGTGGGTCCTCCAGTTCTTGATCGGTTCGAAGATAAGCGAGGCCTGCTGGTAGAGCTGGTCCACCTTCGCATCCGTCCGGCCACCCATTGCAAGTTTCATCGCCGGGGTGTCGGAACCGATGTTGTTGTAGTAGCCGTTCTCGTCGAAGACCGGCAGCGTCGGCCAGGACTGACGTCCCACCTTCTCGTACCAGCTGTTGCCGAACCCGGAGGGCGTCGAAGTCTTCTGGCGGATGAAGCGCACGCTGTAACCGAAGGTCAGGTGCTTGGTGATCTGTGCATCGAACTTCGCGCTCACGTTGAAACGGTCGCGCCCGTCATACGCAGGTTTCAGCATACCGTTGTAGTTCAGGTATCCCAGCGAAGCATAGTACTGGACGCTCCGGTTGCCGCCGCTCACGCTCAGGTTGTGCTCCTGGGACATCACCCCGCCCTTGTAGAGCTCGTGGTACCAGTCCGTGTTGGCGTGTGCGGTCGAATACGATGTCGACCACTGCTTGCCATCCGAGGACTTGTACAGACCGCCGGTATTGGTCCCGCCGGCCGCCTGGAAGTCCAGAATCGCCTGGAGCGTGTCATCCTTGAAGTGCGCGGACTTGCCGCCGTTCAGCTGTGCGGAGTTAAAATACAGGGCGAAGGTGTAAGAGTCCATCGTCTCCGGCATATTCAGCGGGCTGGCGAAGCGGAAACTGTTGTTGTAGTTGATGCTCACACGGTTGTCGTTGCCCTTCTTGGTCGTGATCAAAATCACGCCGAAGGCGGCGCGGGAACCGTAGATGGAAGCCGAAGCCGCATCCTTCAGCACCGAGATGTTGTCGATGTCTTGCGGGTTGATCGTGTTGATGTCACCCTCCATTCCATCGATTAGGATCAGCGGCGTGTCCGCAGAACCTGAGCCGATCGTACCGGTACCACGGACACGGATGGACATGGTGCCCTGATTGTCCAAGGCCCCGGAATTGTGTGTCAACTGAAGACCCGGCAGCAAGCCCTGCAACGCATCGGAGGCGTCGCGGACCGGACGGGACTGGATGTCTTCGGAGGTAGCGACAGAAACGGAACCCGTCAGGTTCACCTTTTTCTGGGTGCCGAAACCGACCACCACCACGTCTTCGAGCATCGTCGTGTCCTCCACAAGGACGACATTGTAGACTGTCCGTGAAGCAGTGACCGGAATCTCCTGGGTGTAATAACCGATGCTTTGGAACACTAGCGTCGCCCCGGGGGCGATGTTGAGCGTCCATGTTCCATTCGCATCGGATGCCGCACCGTTGGTCGTACCCTTCTCGAAGATGCCCACGCCGATCACCGGTTCACCATTCGTGTCGGTGACCGTGCCGGACGCGCGCACCCGGGTCTGGGCGGACGCAAACTGCGGAACAAGGAGGCACACCGCCATCAAGGCAGCTGCCAGCAGTTTGGAATGATTTTTAAACATAATCATTGGTTAAAAAGATTGGTTTGGATAGTATATAGTTGGTCTATATGCGGTTCAATATACAATAATAGCGTAATTCTTTTAGATAATCAAGTATTAATAACAAATTTACGCCACATCCTGCGTCAATCCTGATTCTGAGTAATTGCTATCTTTATCCCGATTTGACGCGATCCGATGTCCGCTTGCTGGCTGTTTTCCCTCCTGGCAGGACTGGTCCTCAACGGCCAGTCCCTCCCCTTCTTCTGTTCGGAGCCCCTGCAGACTTCCCCTTCGGACGAGCTGCGCTGCCTGTTCATCGACCGGCGCGGGATGATGTGGATCGGCACGGACGCCGGGCTGAAATCCTATGACGGCTACGCCCTGCGCCCCGTCTCCGCGGACGCCGCCGGCGCCCTGCCCAGCACCACCGTCCTCTCCATCACGGACGACCCCGACGACAATCTCTGGGTGGGGACGCGAAGCGGCCTGGCCCGGCTGGACCGCAGGCACGGGACCAGCCGGACCTGGTCCGCGCCGGATTTCAGCGAAGAGGAAATCTATACGCTGTTCACCGCCTCGGACGGCACCGTCTGGATCGGGACGGACGAGGGTCTGTCCCGCTACAACGCCGCCGAGGACTGCTTCACCACCTACGATGCCGGGAATTCCTGGCTCCTGGCCCCGGACGGCAGCCGCTCAAGGCCAGCGCCCTTCAGCGTCAAATCCATCGTGGAGACCCGGGACGGAGACCTTTTCATCGGCACCTGGAGCAGCGGCCTGCTGCGCTTCGACCCCAAGGGAGACACCTTCATATCCTACCCGGCCTTCAACGCCGCCGGATCCGCCTTCTCCCTGCTGCTCGACAGCAGGGACCGACTCTGGATCGGCACCTGGGGCCAGGGGCTGTTCCTCATCGAGGACCCCCAGGAATGGCCGTCGGCCCGGATCCGCTGCATCGTACCGGCCCGCGGGAACATCCGCAATTTCACGCGCATCGTCGAGGACGTCGCTGCCGGGATCGTCTGGGCCGGGGACATCGACGGGATCTGCCTGTTCGACATGGGCCGGCCCGACGCCGGATTCCGGACCTGCCGGGACACCGGCGGGACCCGGCGCTACCCGCTCCGCTACTGCAGCGACATCGTGGCGGATCCGTGGGGCAACGTCTGGTTGGGGATGCTCTACGATGGCGTGTTCCACGTCCGCACCCAGGCCTCCCCTTTCCATACCGAGCAGCTCCTCACCCCGGACTCCGACCACCCGCGCAGCTCCGTCTCGACCCTGTTCACCGCAGACGGGCGACAGCTCTGGCTGGGCCTGCTCCCCTACGGCCTCGCCCTGCAGGACCGCGAGAGCGGACGCACCTGGTACAATCGCGGCATCCCCGGTTTCGCGGGCATCCCGGAGGAGGTCTTCCGTGCGAGCGTGTCCGCCATCACCCACCGGGGCGGCGGGGAGATCTGGATCGGCACCAAAGGGGACGGCCTGCTCGTCGTCCCGGCGCCGGGGCGACCCGCCACCCGGCTGACGCTGGACCGCGTCGATTTCCTGGCGGAGAACTACATCACCGCCCTCTTCACGGACCGTGACGGCTACTCCTGGGTCGGGCAGCGCACAGGACTCAGCCTGGTGGCGCCCGACGGAAGCGGGCAGCTGCTCTCCATCCGGGTGAACGGCCGCGACCTGTCCCGCTGCGAGGTCAACGGCATCGCACAGGACCGGCGGGGCACCTATTGGATCTGCACGGAGAACCAGGGCATCCTGCGGATCGACGGACGGCCCCAGGACCCGCGGAACTTCCAGTTCTTCCAATACGACCGGGCGAACGGCAGATTCGTCCAGGACCAGGCGACCGCTTGTCTGGAAGGCTCTGACGGCGCGCTATGGGCCATATCCAACGGTGGCGGCCTGTCGCGGCTGGACCGAATCCGGAACCGCTTCGAGGCGGTCGGCGGATTGTACCGCATCCCGGACGCGCGCATCCTCGCCATCAACGAAGACCCCGACCACAATCTCTGGCTGGCCACCGACGCCTCCCTGATCCGCTTCCGCCCCGCCCCGGAGTCAGACGAATCCCAGGTCCGCAGGTTCTCCCGGGAGGACGGCCTGGGAGAGATCCTGTTCTCCCCGAATGCGACCTTCCGCTACGGCGGCGAGCTCTTCTTCGGTAGCCGCAACGGCTATTTCGTCTACGACGGGAAGCCGGAAGCCTCCGACGGCAAGCCCCTGCGCATCGCCATCACGGACCTGTCCGTCGACGGTGTCCCTTATTCCGGCCTGCCGCCCGCACAACGGACCGCCGTCTCGGAACTGACCCCGATGTTCACCCGCCGCGTCGACATCCCGGCGACGGCCCGGGAATTCTCCATCGACTTCTCGCTGTTGTCGCACCTCCAGCAGCACCAGACGAGCTACGCCTACCGGCTGGACGGCTATGACCGGGACTGGCATTATCTCGATGACGGGCACTCCGCCACGTACCAGAACCTCCCACCCGGCACATATCAGTTCCTGCTGCGCGCCGCCAGCCAGGGCGGCCGCTGGAACGAGATGGGCTACCCGCTCACCATCCAGGTTGAGCCCCCGGAACATATCACCTGGCGGGCGAGGCTGTCATACGCCCTGCTGGCCGTCATCGCCGCGCTCCTGGCGTTCTTCGTGTACAGGCGTCGTCTGAAGTCACGGACGGCCGGAGATGCCGGCATTCCCGAACAGCCAGCGGACGCCGCCCCCACCCCTTCGCCCGAAGACATCTTCCTGCAGCGGGCCACCGACTGCGTGCTCGCCCACCTGGAGGATGGGAATTACGACCGCGAGGCCTTCGCCGGCGATATGTGCATGTCCTCCTCCTCGCTGTACAACAAACTGCGTGCAGCCACGGGACAGAATATCTCGGGCTTCGTCAACAGCATCCGCCTCAGGGAGGCGTGCCGCATCGCCCGCGAGCAGAAAGGCATACGGATTTCGGAACTGGCCGAGCGGGTCGGATACAACTCCGCCCGCTACTTCTCGATGTGCTTCAAGAAGGAATTCGGCGTCCCCCCGAAAGAGTACCTGGACCAGATGGACTGAGCCGTCAACGGTCCGGCGAGGACAGCCGTTCCAGGCGCTGCCGCTCCTGATACTGTGAGGGCGTCTCCCCCATATAGAGCTTGAAGGCCATGTTGAAGGTCACCGTGGTGTGGAACCCCGACATCATGGCCACGTCCGAGACGCGCAGCGACGGATCCTTGCGGATCAACTCGACCCCGTAGCGGATCCTGTACCCGTTGACGAACTGCCGGAAATTCTGGCCGGACAGGATGTTGATGGTCCGCGACAGGTAGCCCCGGTTGGAGAATACGGCCCCGGACAGGTCCGCCAGGCTGAACTCCGGATCCAGGAAGGGGCGCTTCTCCTCCATCAGGGTGACGATGCGGTCATACAGCCGCTGCATACGGCCCATCTCTTCGGTCCTGTCGCCAGTCTGGGCGGGCGTATTCCGCAGGTTGCCCTTGATCATCTCCTTGATCGCCAGCTCTTTCTTGTGGGGCAGGAAGAAGGTCCGTCCCGTCAGCACGCGCGCAACCAGCAGGGTGGTCAGCGCGACGCAGGGCACCGCATACAGCCACGACAGGACCACCGGCGCCCCGGCCGACGGGAAGCCGGCGACGATCAGGCAGAGCACCAGGGCATAAGCGCTCCGGGCGTGATACTCGACATGGGTCCAGACCTTCGAAGGCCTGAAGAGCGGCCACAATTGCGAATAGCGCTGCACAGTCCTGCAGCCCAGCGAGACGACCAGGATGGCCAGCAGGGACAGCGGCCAGACCCGGAACGGAAGCCCTGCCGCGGCAAAGCCCACGCAGACGGCCGTCGCAGCCAGCGCCGTCCAGAAAGGTCCAGCGGCGCGTTCTTCTGAAACCGGAAGCAGCAGGAGCACTGCGCTGCAACAGAGCAGCGTTGCTGAAAGGCTGTCCGCACCCGCAAAGGCACGCTCTCGCAAGGACGCGACAAGCAATGGAAACACCAGGGAACAGACTGCAAGGATACAAATCGAATTGTAGTAGGGGAAAATGTTTTTTTTCATCTCGGACGCTTATTGATCCTGCCGCAAAAATAAAGCAATCCCCCGTCCAAAGGGTGGTATGGACGGGGGTAAGAATCAAAAATTGTGATTTCTTCTGCTAAGATTTATTTTTTCCACCCATCTTGAATCGGTCAAAACCCTTGCCGTAGACCCCCGTGACGGAGGAGACGGAAATAAATGCGTTCGGATCGATTGCGTTGATGTATTTCAGGAAGACGTTGAGGTCCGTCTTGCGGGTGATGACCATGATGACTTCGGTGTCGTGCTGCGTGTACCAGCCCTTGCCGTTGAGCACGGTCACGCCACGGTGCAGGTCGCGCGTGATGGCATCCGCGATCTCGGTGTACTTCGGGGACAGGACGAAGATCTGGACCGACTGGCGGGAGCCGGACAGATACAGGTCAAGGACCGTGCTGACGATGGTGATCAGGATGAAACCATAGACCACCGTCGTCACCTTGTCCGGCCAGGCCATCAGGGTCCCGTCCGGCATATACGAAGGGACGAGCAGCGAGGACAGGATGATGACGGCATCCAGGATGAGGATCATCCGCCCCGGGGAAACGTTGCGGTATTTGTTGACGATCAGCGCAATGATGTCGGTGCCGCCCGTGCTGCCGCCCTGCGACATCGACATGCCGATGCCGATGCCGACCATGATGCCGCCCATGATGGTGCACATCAGCTTGCCGTTGTCCAGGGCAAGCGTCTGGATGATCTCCTGCGGAAAGAGCCCCTGCCCCACGTTGAGGGCCACGGAGGTCAGCAGGATGGCGTAGATGGACTTGGCGCCGAAACTGCGCCCGAGGGTGAACAGCGCCGCGATGAGCAGACCGGCGTTGACCACGAAATAGGTGTAGCCGACCTTGATGGCGCCGTTGGTCGCATACTGGACGATGGAACCCAGACCGGTCACCCCGCCGCCGATCATGTTGTTCGGGATCAGGAAAATGATCCAGCCCATCACATACATCAGCACGCCCAGGGTGATCAGCGTATACTCCTTGAGTACTACCCAAAAATTCTTCTTAAGCAGTGGCATTGTCTTTCTTTTTCTTTTTGAGGTGGACGCCGGTCTTGATCTCCTCGAAACCTTCCCCATACACGTTGTGGGTCGGGGAGATGGACATGAAGGCCCGCGGATCCAGGTCCTTGATGACGCGCGAGAGTTCGGACAGCTGACGCTGGTTGATCAGGATCCACAGGACGTTCTTGTCCTGCTTGGTGAACCAGCCCTGCGCCTTGAGGACGGTCACGCCGCGGTCCATGTTGGAGATGATGTGGTCGGCGATCTGGTCGTACTTCTCGGAAAAGACCATCAGCTGGTAGGAGGTCCGCTTGCCGCCCACCACGATGTCGACCACGAGCGAGAAGATGACCACTTCCTCCATACCGTAGCACATATCGGAGAAGTTCTTGTCCGGCAGGAACAGCAGCAGGGCGCAGATCGCCACGTCGGACAGCAGGAAGACCGTGCTGAGCGAGACGGGCCAGTACTTGTTGACCATCAGGGCGATGATGTCGGTACCGCCCGTACTGCCGCCGTAGCGCAGCACAAGACCCAGGCCCACGGCCTCCAGCACGCCGGCGATGATCGGGATCAACACCCGTTCCTCCATGAAGAAGAACTCACCGGGCACGGCGTGAAGGGCGTGGAGGCGGCCCAGGAGATCCATCGCGAGCGTCGAGACCAGGATGCACCAGATCGTCTTGAAGCCGAATCCGATGCCCATCGCGATCACGGCCACGATGATCAGGATGCCGTTGATGGCAATGTAGGAATACTGCGCCGGGAGGAGGCCGCCGGTGGCGTATTGGATGACGGTACAAAGACCCATCATCCCGCCCGCGGACATCCCGTTCGGGATCATGAAGCACTCCCACGCCATCGCGAAGATGAAGCACGCAAGGGTCAGGATGAGGTACTCCCAGACGGTACGCAAACGATCGTGGCGGGTCATTTCACAACGATATTGATGATACGTCCGGACACGACCACGACCTTGGCGATCTGTTTGTCACCCACCCAGCGGGCCGTCTGCTCCATCGCACGGACCGCAGCCTCGACTTCGGCCGGCGAGGCGCTCTTCGGCAGGTCCACCGTGAAGCGCATCTTGCCGTTGAACTGCACCGGATAGGTCACGCTGTCCTCAACGGTATATGCTGCCACGTACTCCGGGAAGGCGGCATCGCAGACGCTGCCTTCGTGGCCGAGCAGGTGCCAGAGCTCCTCGGAGATGTGCGGCGCGAACGGCGAGAGCAGCACGCAGAGCGGCTCGAGGATCTCCCGTTTGTGGCAGTCCAGGCCGGAGAGCTCGCCCACGGCGATCATAAACGCACTGATGGTCGTGTTGAACGAGAAATGCTCGATGTCCTCCTGCTCCTTGGCGATCAGCTTGTGAAGCGCCTTGAGCTCGGCCGGCGTGGCCTTCCCGTCCGTGATGGCGAGGCCTTCGCGGTCGGTGTACAGACGCCAGAACTTCTTGAGGAAACGGGCCACGCCGTCGATGCCCTTGGTGTCCCAGGGCTTGCTCTGCTCGAGCGGGCCGAGGAACATCTCATAGAGACGGAGGGTATCCGCACCGTAGGTATCGCAGATGTCGTCGGGATTGACGACATTGTACATCGACTTGCTCATCTTCTCCACGGCCCACCCGCAGATGTACTCGCCGTCCTCGAGGATGAACTCGGCGTCGGCGAAATCGGGGCGCCAGCGGCGGAACGCCTCCAGGTCCAGGCGGTCGCCCCGCACCAGGCTGATGTCCACGTGGATCTCCGTGGTCTCGTACCGGTCCTTGAGCCCCAGGGAGACGAAGGTATTGGTCCCGACCACGCGGTAGACGAAGCTGGAGCGGCCCTGGATCATCCCCTGGTTGATGAGTTTGCGGAACGGCTCGTCCTCGCAGACATAGCCCAGGTCGTAGAGGAACTTGTTCCAGAAACGGGAATAGATCAGGTGGCCGGTGGCGTGCTCGGTGCCGCCGATGTAGAGGTCGACGTTGCGCCAGTAGGCATCCGCCTCGGGGCTGACCAGTGCGGAATCGTTGTGCGGGTCCATATAGCGCAGGTAATAGGCGCTGGAGCCGGCGAATCCGGGCATCGTGCTCTTCTCGAGCGGATACCCCTGCCAGGTCCAGTCCTTGGCGCGCGCCAGGGGCGGTTCGCCGTCCGTGGACGGCTTGAAGGAGTCGATCTCCGGCAGGCGGAGCGGGAGCGCGGAGAGCGGGAGCGGGGTCGGGATGCCGTCCTTGTAGTACACCGGGAACGGCTCGCCCCAGTAGCGCTGGCGGGAGAAGATGGCGTCCCGCAGGCGGTAGTTGGTCTTGCGGCGGCCCAGGCCGTGCGCCTCGACATAGTCCTTGGCGGCCTCGATGGCCTGCTTGACGCTCATCCCGTCGAGGAAGCCGGAATTGCACAGGATGCCGTCCTTGGCGTCGAAGCTCTCCTCGGAGACGTCGCAGCCGGCGATGATCGGGACGATCGGCAGGCCGAACTTCTTCGCGAAGACGTAGTCGCGGCTGTCGTGGGCCGGCACGGCCATGATGGCGCCCGTGCCGTAGCCGGCGAGGACGTATTCGGAGATCCAGATCGGGACCTTCTCCCCCGTCACGGGATTGATGCCGTAGGAGCCGGAGAACACGCCCGTGACCGTCTTGGTCTCGGCGATGCGCTCACGCTCGGTTTTCTTGCGGACATACTTGAGATACTCTTCCACCTCGGCCTTGCGGTCGGCGGTGGTCAGCTGCTCCACGAGCTCGCTCTCGGGCGCGAGCACCATGAACGTCACGCCGTAGATGGTGTCGACGCGGGTGGTGAAGATCGTGATGGGCATCTCGCGCCCGTCACAAATGGTATTGAATACCATCTCCGTCCCTTCGGAACGGCCGATCCAGTTGCGCTGCATCTCCTTGAGGGAGTCGGTCCAGTCCAGCCTGTCGAGCGAGTCAAGCAGGCGGCCGGCGTAGGCGGACACGCGCAGCTGCCACTGGGTCATCTTCTTCTGCTCCACGGGGAAACCGCCGCGCACGCTCAGCCCGTCCTTGACCTCATCGTTGGCCAGCACGGTCCCGAGCCCCTCGCACCAGTTCACGGAGGTCTCTCCCTGGTAGGCGATGCGGTAGCGCATCAGGATGTCGGATTTCTCCTTTTCGGATGCGGCGTGCCACTGCTCCGGCGTGACGTCGTCATAGCCGGTGGTCTCCAGTTTCGTGACCAGCTCCGCGATCGGGCGGGCCTTGTCCAGGTCCGGATCGTACCAGCTGTCGAACATCTTCAGGAAGGCCCACTGCGTCCACTTGTAGAAGCCGGGGTCGCAGGTGCGGACTTCCCGGTCCCAGTCATAGGAGAAACCGATGCGGTCCAGCTGCTCGCGGTAGCGGGCGATGTTGCGCTCCGTGGTCACCTCCGGGTGCTGGCCCGTCTGGATGGCGTACTGCTCGGCGGGGAGGCCGAAGGCGTCGTA
>JAFTDE010000003.1 GCA_017454335.1 Bacteroidales bacterium
CTTTGTATATTTTTTTATACTGCTAGCTCTCTCCTGACGCTTTAATTTCCAAAGAAATCAACGCTCTCGATTTCGTTAAATCGGTACTTGCTTGTACTTTCGTTGTTTACAGTCTTTTCAAAGATCTCTTTCAGTTTTGGCGCTAAAAAAACCAGCCTTTCGGCTGATGCCAACCCCCTTGCTTTCGTTTGGGATTGCAAAGGTAGACACTTTTTTTTGACTTGCAAACTTTTTTCAACTTTTTTTTAAAATTTTTTCTCTGCTTCTTTTTTCGTATCTTTGAAAGACATTACGAAAACCAAATCCAACTACCTGAAAATGAAGAAAACCCTTTTCCTGGCCACCCTGCTCGCTGCAGCGGTCCTGAATCTCCAAGCACAGGACGACAATGCCCTGCTTTTCCATCTGTCCGGCGAAAAAGGCGTGACCGCCGACTATGCCGCCGGTGCGTCGACGCCCAACTTCGTCTCCCGCGTGTCCGTCATCCCCGACGGCCGCGTCGGCAAGGGCATCCGCTGCGAACTGGGCCAGCGCCTCGCATACAAGGCCCCGGGAAACATCTACGCCGAGCGCGGCACCCTCGCCTTCTGGTGGCGGGCCCACGAGCCCTTCGGTCCCACGGAGTTCCCGCTGTTCCGCGTCGGATTCGCCGACCACAGCAGCTGGGACATGACCTGGCTGCGCATCGACTGGAACGGCCACGGCTTCGACGCCTTCGTCACGGACAACAACCTCGTGCGCGTGCGCGTATCTACAAATAGTAAAAAGCCCGGTGCGGACGAATGGACCCACATCGCCCTCAGCTGGGACGAGAAGAGCGGCATCCGGCTGTACCTGAACGGAGTCGAGGCGGCCCGGCGGGACACCGCGGTCGTGCTGAACACGGGCCTGGACCAGTTCGGTCCGCACTCCCGTGTCATCTCGCCCTACCAGGTCCAGAGCGCCTACAACATGCAGCGCGGCGGCGACATCGATGAAGTGCGCATCTACGGCCAGGCCCTCAGCGGCGCCCAGGTGGCAGCGCTGGCCGGCAACCGGCCCGGAAACGTCCCTGTCACGCCCCAGGATTTCACCGACCCGGCCGTCCGCCGCGAATGGCAGCACTTCTACGGATTCGACGGCGCCACGCCGCCGTACCTCGAGCATACCGCGACCACCGTGCGCAAGATCGGCATCCTGGAGAGCTACGACCTCAAGCGCTGGTGGTGGAAAGCCAACGACGGCATCCGCGAAACCACCTGGCCCGGCGTGTACAACCGTTCCCGCATCGAGGGGCGCAACGATTACTTCCAGCTGCCCGACTGGGACTGCTACTCCACCTCCGGCATCCAGGTGCGCTTCAACATGCCGGACGAGCCCTGGAACTACGTCGAGATGAGCGGCGGCGCCTTCGGCAGTCTCGCCCTCAGCCGCAATGACGACGGAACCGACGCCAAGGAATTCGATACGAAGGCCTACGGTACCCAGCATACCTTCCACAAACTCGCCGAACCCGTCAAGGGCCAGACGCTGGTCTTCACCAACGAAGTCCAGGAAACGCCCATCCAGGAACTCGACGCCTACTACATCCACGAAGGGGACGCGCCGCAGGGCATTTCCCGCCTGAGCTACAGCGTCGGTGAATTCCACGACTACAACCACCCGCAGCTGCTGGCCGTCAGGGAATTCATCGAAGGCCGATACACCCCTCAGGAGCGCCAGATGCTGCTGGCCCGCAGCGACCGCCGCGGCCGCATGCGCGAAGACCAGGCACAGAACGCCGAGATGATGATGCGCCAGCAGGCCCAACAGGGCATGATCCGGCCCCGGAAAGGCAGCCTGCCCATCGTGCACGTCGTCATCCCCAGCGACTACCGGGACATCGGCATCAACGAAGCCCTGACGCTGTCCACTGAGACCGCTGGGGACAACTGGTCCGCCGGCGGCAGTGCCGGAGGCAACACCTCGTGGCGCAACATCCCCGCCGGACTGGACGGCATCCGCATCGACCTGCCCGCCCTGAACGTCAAGGCCGGTCCCGACGGACTGGTTCCGATCAACATCCAGGTCAAGGATCCCATCTGGAAGCTGCGCAACATGCTGGACTTCTCCTTCTCGGTCAAGCCCGGCGAGCGCCGCACCCTGTGGCTGGACCTGCGCGACCGCATCCTGCCGAACGACGAGCCCCTGTACCTGACCTTCGCCAGCGCCAATGACGACTTCAGCGCCGCATCCCTTTCCGGCCTGCGCATCGAACTCATATTCAAGGACCGCGAGGCAGCCAAGAAAGAGCATACCGACGACCGTTTCACCCAGGTGCGCGACACCTACGCCATGATCGTCGAAGAGAACACCCAGAGCCGCCGGCTGAGCAAGTTCGCCCAGATCGACAAGGACCTGAACGACCTGATGCGCGTGGATCCCTACCACACCCCCGGCCGCAACTACTGGGCCCTGTACTACGGCGAGCAGATGGGTCCGGACTACACCGAGCCCGTCGCCCCGAAGAACATGCCCGAATGGGCCTTCGTCCAGCTGGAAATCCTGAAGAAATACCGCAGCCTGATCGAATGGTACATCGACAACCGCCAGGTGGAATACGGTGAATTCGGCGGCGGCATCTCCGACGACACCGACCTCACGAACCACTTCACCGGGCTGTTCTGCATCGGCGACATCCGCGAGAAGATCGGCAAGTCCCTGCACCTGTTCATGGATGCCGTCGACCGCGAAGGCACCCTGACACGCGGAATCAGCACCATCCAGACCGACGGTCTGCACACCTACGAAGAGGGCGGGAACACCCTCTGCCAGATCAACTACACCGAAGCCGGCAATCCCCGCCAGGCCGAACGCCTGATGGAGAGCGTGAAGAGCTTCTACGAGCAGGTGATGGCGGTCAACGCCCAGGGTCACCTGCACTTCCGTTCGGACTATTTCAGCGCGACCAAGATCGCCCTCGAGTGGCCCTGGACCTGGAATTCCTCGCGCGAGAACCTGCACAGCGGCCCGGCTCTGATGCTGGGTGAGTACTACGGCAACCCCACGGCCCGCGACATCTGGCTGCGCTATGCCGACTCGCTGCTGGAGCACAAGCGCGTCGTCAACGGGAACCCGCAGCTGCCGATGGAGATCAACTTCCTCACGGACGAGGTGCGCAGCTGGGGCATCAGCTACCTGAGCGCCCTGTTCTGCTATGCCTACTACTGGACCGGCGAGGAGAAGTACCGCGAGATCCTCGAAGCGAGCGGATTCACCAGCTTCGAGCCCACCAAGGAGTCCCTCGTCCGCCAGGGCCGCCAGCTGCTGCGCAGCATCGCCCAGCGCGAATACATCACCAAGGAAGGCAGCGTCTGGATCGACCGCATCGGATTTGACGTCGACCTGATCCAGGAATCCCGCCTGGGCGGCATCGCCATGAACCGCAGCCAGCACCTGGTGCCCGTCAACCTGGTCAACTGGATCTTCGACGACGAAGCCGACGCCGAGAAACTGGCCATCCTGGTCCACGACCGCAGCCGCAGCGGATTCTCCGTCGATTTCTACAATACTTCCCGCAAGGCCATCAAGCTGGACATGCAGGGACTGGAACTGCTGGGCGGCGACTGGGAACTGACGGTCGGCGGCAAGACCCGCACCGTCCGTTTCGGCCGTGACCGCCGCGTCAGCCTGCGCATCCCCGCCCGCCGCGAGTACACCATCACCATGAAACTCCAGGGCGAGGGCCGGGATTTCAACCAGCTGCCCGACCTGGGCATCGGCTGCGAGGATGTCGCGGTGAACGGCAATGCCGTGGAAGTCACCGTGCACAACATCTCCGGCCAGGATGTGGACGGGATGGAGATCGCCCTGGCGGACGCCCGCG
This sequence comes from Bacteroidales bacterium, assembly GCA_017454335.1. Classification (GTDB taxonomy): domain Bacteria; phylum Bacteroidota; class Bacteroidia; order Bacteroidales; family UBA932; genus Cryptobacteroides. The sequence continues at coordinate 3,845 of JAFTDE010000003.1, forward strand.
GCAAGGTGCTGGTCAGGGAGCGCATCCCCGCCATCGCCGCGCCGGCCGACCTGATCCCCAAGACGGCGAAAGTGACCCTGCAGCTGCCTTCCGGCCGCAAGGCGACGGGCCTGAACGTCCTGCTGGATCCCGACAACCGCATCGAAGAAATCTACGAAACCAATAACCGAATCCAAATCCAATAAACCCATGCGCAAGATTCTGACCACATGCCTGGCCCTGTTGCTGGCCGCAGCCCTGCTGCCCGCCCAGGAGGACAACGGAGCCCTGCTCTTCTACCTGTCCGGCGAGAACGGCACCACCGCCGACTTCGCCCAGGGGTCCCCTTACCCGAATTACCTCTCCAACATCTCCGTCCTGGAGGAAGGGGCCGTCGGCAAAGGCATCCACTGCGCCGACAAACAGCTCTTTTCCTACTGGGCTCCCGGGAACATCTATTCCAACCGGGGCACGCTGAGCTTCTTCTGGAAGTCCGGCCAGATCATCAACGAGACCCCCTTCCCGATCTTCCGGGTGGGATTCGCCGACCACAGCAGCTGGGACATGACCTGGTTGCGCATCGACTGGAACGGACACGGATTCGACGCCTTCGTCACCGACAACAACCTGGTGCGGCTGCGCGTCTCGACGACCGAGCATCCCGAACCCACCCAGGACCAGTGGACGCACATCGCCTTCAGCTGGGACGAGAACGTCGGCATCCGCCTGTACCTGGACGGCCGCCTGGCCGCCAAACGGGACACCTGCCTGACGCTGAACACCGGGCTGGACCAGTTCGGTCCCCATTCCCGCATCATCTCGCCCTACCAGGTCCAGAGCGCCTACAACATGCAGCGCGGCGGTGACATCGACGAGATCCGCATCTACTCCCGGATGATCACGGACGCCGACGCGGTCCTGCTGGCCCAGGCCGAGACCCCGCAGATCCCCGTCGAGGGGCTGTCCATGGGGGACAAGGCTTTCGCCGGCGGCTGGAACCACGCCCTCGGATTTGACGGCGCTTCCCTGCCGCCCTACCTGGAGAACGAGAACACGACGGTCCGCAAGATCGGCATCGACGAGGTATACGACCTCAAGCGCTGGTGGTGGAAAGCCAACGACGGCATCCTCGAGACCACCTGGCCGGGCGTGTACAACCGCTCCCGGATCGAAGGCCGCAACGACTACTTCCAGCTGCCCGACTGGGACTGCTACTTCGATTCCGGCTGGAAGATCCGTTTCAACATGCCGCAGGAGAAGTGGAATTACCTGGAGATCACCGGCGGCGCGTTCGGCCCGGTCGGGGTGACCCCGAACCCGGACGGCACCGGCGGCAAGGCCATCGGCCAGAAACCCGCCGGGACGCAGCGCAGCTTCTACAAACTCGCCGAACCCGTCGAGGGCCAGACCGTGACCTTCACCAACGAGGTGCAGGAAACCCCGATCCAGGAAGTCAACGCCTTCTATGTCCATGAGGGCGCGGCGCCGCAGGGTGTCGCCCGGCTCAGCTACACGCTGGGAGACTTCCACTGCTACCACAACCCGGCCCTGGAGGAGGTCCGGGATTACGTCGCCGGCCGCTTCGAGCCCGAAGCCCGGTCGATGATGCTGGCCCTGCCGGCCGCAGCCCGCAACGCTGCGAACGCCCAGCCCGGCCACCATGCAGCCCGGTCCGGACAGAATCTGCCCATCGTGCACATCGTCATCCCGTCCAACACGCGCGAACTCGGCCTGAACGTGCCGGTGACCCTGGACAATCCCGCACGGAACCTGGGCAACGCTTCCTGGGAATTCATGCGCGCCGGTCTGGACGGCATCCTGGTGGAACTGCCCGCCCTGGATCTCGCTCCGGCGCAGGGAGGCCTGATCCCCCTGAACATCCGCGTCAAGGATCCTGTCTGGAAACTGCGCGACATGGTCGACTTCTCCTTCAGCGTCCGGCCCGGGCAGAAGCGCAACCTGTGGATCGACATGCGCGACCGCATCCTGCCGGAAGGCCTTCCGCTGTACCTGACCCTGGCCAGCGGCTGTGCCCAGTTCGGCCCCGAGGCCCTCGCCGGCGCCCGCATCACCCTGGTCTTCAAGTCCTATGACGAAGCCCGTGCCGAGCACATCGCCGACCGCCTCACCCAGGTCCGCGACAACCACGCGATGATCGTCGAGGAGCATCCGGGATCCAAGCGCCTGAACAAGTTCAACCAGATCGATGCGGACATGCGCGACCTGTTCCGCGTAGATCCGGAGAACAAGATCGGCCGCAGCTACTGGGCCCTGTACTACGGCGAGCAGGCCGCTCCCGCGTATGACGAGCCCGTCACCCCGGCCGGCGTTCCCGAATGGGCCTTCACCCAGCTGGAACTGCTGAAGGAATACCGCCACCTGATCACCTGGTGGCTGGACAACCGCGAAATCGAGAACGGCGAGATCGGCGGCGGCCTGTCCGACGACTCCGACTTCGCCAACTTCTACCCCGCCTACCACGCGATGGGCCTGATGCCCGACCGTTTCCGCAGCTCGCAGGCCCGCCTGCTGGAGGCCATCTACGACCAGGGCATGCTGACCGACGGTGTCAGCACCATCATGACGGACGGCCTGCACACCTACGAAGAGGGCGTCAACTCGCTGGACCAGATGAACATCCTCGAGCCGGGCAATCCGAAATACGCCGAGCGCCTGATGCAGACGGCCAAGACCTACCACGAACGTTTCTTCCAGGTCAACGCCGCCGGACACACGCACCTGGTCTCCGACTTCTTCAGCCACGACAAGATCGCCCGCGAGGGCATCTGGGCCTGGGTGACGCACCGCAGCTACTACCACGCCGGTCCGTCTTCGCTGCTGGGCCAGCTGTACGGCAACAGCTTCGCCCGCGAGAACGTCCTGCGCTTCCTGGATTCCCAGCTCGCCCACGCCCGCGTGAACGAGCAGGGCCGCTACCTGCTGCCGGAAGAGCTGAACTTCATCACGGACGAGGTCCGCGTCTGGGGTTCGAACAGCCTCGCGATGCCGCCGCTGTGGTACGCCTGGCTGTGGACGAAGGACGAGAAATACCTCGCCCCGATCAAGGCCGGCACCTGGCTGCCTTCGGTCGGCACCAAGGAAGAGCAGGCCCAGCTGTACCGCCGGACCCTGCGCAACCTGGTCATCAACGACTACATCTACACCGACGGCCAGCTGTGGTCCGACCGCATCCAGTACAGCACGAGCGCCATCCAGACCGCCCGCCTGGGCATGCCGGCGATGGACCGTTCCGCCTACTTCATGCCGGTCAACCCGCTGTCCTGGAAATTCGCCGATGACGAGGACGTGACGCAGGTCGCCATCCTCGTGAGCAACGCCGCCTACGACCACTTCGACGTGGACTTCTTCAACACGAAGGGCAAGACCGTCCAGGTGGAGATGATCGGCGGGCAGGCCCTGCTGGGCGACTGGGAGCTGAGCATCGGGGGCAAGACGCAGACCCTGCGCTGGGGCCGTGACCGCCGGGTGACCCTGAAGATCCCCGCCGGCAAGGAGTACCGCATCGAGATGCGCCTCAAGACCCCGGGTCCCGCTTTCAACGAGCTGCCTGACCTGGCGATCGGCGAGGAAGACGTCGTCGTGAACGGCGGCCGCGTGGAGGTGACGCTCCACAACCTGGGCGGCGTCACGACCAATCCGATGAAGATCGCACTGGTGAACGCCAAGGGCAAGGTCCTCTCCGAGAACTGGACGCCGGCCATCGCGGCGCCGCTGGATCTGGTGCCCAAGACGGCCAGGGTCGTGCTGGAAGTCCCCGCCGGGACGGACCTCAAGGGATGCAGCGTGGTGATCGACCCCCGCAACGAGGTGGAGGAGAACTACGAGAGCAACAACAAGGTCCTCCTGTAGGTCATTCCCGCACACGCATGTCCATTACCCGCATAATCCGGATCTGCATCCCCATCGCCTGTGGGATTGTCCTGTCGTCATGTTCCATGATAAGAGGATATCGCGCCGACGGTTTGGACGGCCCGGGCATTTTCAGCTTCGAGCATCACGTCCACGATACCATCCCCAACGGGGACCGGGTGTTCCGGTTCAAGGTGGCGGAATCAAGGGCCGATTGGATCGATACGCTTCACTTTTACAATGAACCGCCACATTGTATAAACCTGACTTTCCCGGAAGCGATGGCCGATAAAAGCCCCACGCAGGGGATTATGATCATCCATGACGACACGATCGTGTACGAGATGTACCGGGGCGATTTTTCGGCGGACCGCCTGGCGACTGTCTTCTCCGTGTCCAAATCCATAAACTCGCTGCTGTGCGGCATCGCAATGGATGAAGGCTATATAGACAGCCTCGACGATCCCGTCACCAAATACCTGCCGGAACTGAAGGGAAGAGACCCCAGGTGGGAGATGCTGACCATCCGTTACCTGCTGGCCATGTACAGCGGGCTGGACTTTGATGATGAATATTCGTTCAACATCAAGGAGTTGAAGACGGTCAACGCCATTGCAAGACTGAATTACGGGCACAACCTGATGAGACAGATCAAGGGCTTGAAGTTCCGCTGCGATCCGGGGACCGAGTTCCGATACGAGAGCATGACCGCGGCCATCCTCGGCGTGGTCATCGAGCGTGCCACGGGCCAGCACTATGCCGATTACCTGAGCGAGAAAGTCTGGAAACCGCTGCAGATGGAGTCGGTGGCGCTGATCAACATCGACAGCCGCAAACACCGTGCGGCCCATGCCTTCGGCGGCATCACCTGCACCCTGAAAGACCTGGCCAAGATCGGCCGCCTCTATCTGAACAATGGCATGTGGGACGGCGAACGCATCGTGAGCGAGGAATGGATACGCCTGACTACCGGTTTTTATCCCGAATCCAGCTACAAATACAGCTGGTATGACGTTCGGTTTGAAGGCTTTAAAACCGGGCAGCATCCGGGCTTTTACGCAATCGGCATATACAACCAGGTCCTCTACGTCAACCCGTACAAAAAACTGATCATGGTCCGGATCGGCGCGGACAACATCGGCTGGGCCACCATTCCGGAAGTGTTTGAGCAGCTAAGCGATATCTGGATGTAGACGGATTGTAACGGGACGGCGCGCGTGGCTACATCCCCCGGGAAATAATCGCCCCTGCCCTGGAATCGTCATCCCCGACCTGATCGGGGATCCCTTCCAGCGTTGGCCCGGAGGCAGGTTCCGCGCGGAGAATGCGAATACAAAACGCTCTCGCGTTTCAAGCATTCCCGCTGCGGAACTGCCCCCGGGCCCTGTCCCAATGAAGGGACGGGACATTTTTAGATGATTTCTGTCAGAATACCAAGTTCCAGGGCCTCTTCCGCCGAGCCTCCCGCAGCGCGCCGGTAACCGCCGCAGGGCATATTTTGCGGCGGTGGTGCCGAGAGCGTGTCTAGGCTGGGTGTCCAACCTGTAGCCTAGACACGTTTTCCCGGGGTCTTCGCGTCTAGGCTATACCCCGCCCCCATAGCCTAGACACACCGGGGAGACCTTTACCTGTCATGACCGGGCATCCGTTATTCACCGATGAAAAACACCCGCCAACGCCAACCCCTCCATACACGTCCCTGAGGCCATCTCCGTTTCCCGGTCCCACCTTGTTGGCCGCACCGGCCAACGGCAACGCCCCTGGACACGCGCCGAAGGCATATCCCGTTTCCCGGTGATTTTCATCTTTGCCATTCCAGCCTTTTCTCGTCACTCCCGGCTCCGACCGGGAGTCTCTTCCAGCGTTGCCCCGGAGCCTTACCGCTCAACCCGAAATTCGTTTGCCCGCAAGATGTGGCTTCTGTGACGTTCTAAGCCAGATTGTGCTGGACAACGGCGCCATTGTCCCGGACCATAGGCCTCTCACGGCCCTAGAGCGGAGGTGACCGGGGACAATAAATTTTGGGTTGCGCCCTTGTCTCCCTCTTTTTGCAGAAAGAATGACACCTTCTATTATTTGGAAATCTCCTGATAATTAATAACTTTGTGAAAAAGAATCATATATAGTTACCTCAGAATAGCACCACTCTAAACCAAACGACTTATGAAACGCCATATCTCAATCCTCACGATCAGCGTAGCAGGTCTTCTGCTGGCCTTTTCTTCTTTTGGCCTTGCCGCACAAGATACTTCTCCGGCCCAGCGGGACACGACGGCTGCCCGTGACACCAGCCGCCAGAATCCGCCCCGTTCCGTCTCGGACGACCTGCTCAAGGAGGTCATCCACCCCAGCCCGCAATCGGCAGCCTACGCCCGATATGGCGAGTACCCCGTGGATTATTCAACAGGCGTTCCAAAGATTGACATTCCGCTCTACACGCTCAATACAGGAGACTACGAACTTCCGATTTCCATCTCCTATCACGCCTCCGGCATCAAGGTGACCGATGTCTCGACGCCGGTTGGTTTGGGCTGGGTGCTGAACGCCGGGGGAGTGATCACACGTACCTGCAGGGCGGTCCCGGACCGGGTCAACGGCAACTACAACCTGTACTTCGAAGACCGCAGCCAGGCGGAGTTGCTCCTTGCCGGAAGTGCAGCAGGCACGGGTTGGGGCCGCGACTGGTGGGAGAACGTCCTAAGCGGTTCAGCGGCATATGACTCCGAGACGGATCGCTATGCATATAACTTTCCCGGGAAGGCCGGGACATTCCGATATGATTCCTCCGATGGAAGCGTTTATGCCATCCCTCATGACCCAATTCGCATTGAAGAAACCTCTACCGGATACAAGATTACCGATACAGACGGCACTGTATACACCTTTGAAACCCTTGAACAAAGCGGTGGCAGCGGCGGGCAGTCTGTCACTGCCTATTACTTGTCTTCCATCGTTACCGGCGAGCGGCACAACACCATTACATTCACTTACGGATATACCAGTTCTTGCCAGATCAACTACCGCACCGAGACATATGAATACGGTGAATATGTCTACTGGGAACCAACAGGATATATTTCCACCTATGATGAAGAGACCGGATACATTGATGAGTTTACACGTCGTTTCCAGACCTATAACTACCAAGCGCCGCTATTAACTGCCATCTCCTGGAACGACATTACGGTCTCCATTTCCTACAGCACCGGGCGGCTGGATGCACAGCCTCACCGAATGACGAACATATCCGTTTCGGAAGGTGGGAACACAGTCCGTTATATCACACTGAACAACAACTCCTATTTCGGAAACAACAGCCAGAACTACCGTCTCAAACTCTCCGGTATAACCATTCAGGGCAGTTCCTCCACCTCTTCCCCTGCCGAGACCTGGTCCTTCTCCTACAACAGCCTCACGCCCCCGGACCACTACAACTACACCAATGCCTCGCCCGGAGGGACACGCACGTACGAGGATTATTGGGGATACTGGAACGGGCAGACATCCCTGTACGCCATTCCGAACGGGGTCGTATCCGGCTACACCACGGCCAATCGCTCCTCCATTGAATATTACATGAAGATGTGCTCGCTTGAGAGCATCACCTACCCGACCGGGGGCAAGACTACCTTCACGATGGAAGCCAACCGTGTGGGAACGACCCTCGTCGGCGGTCTCCGTGTATCCGCCATCTCCAATTATGACTACGACGGGACACTTCTTGAGAAACGCTCTTATGAGTATGCAAGTGCAGAGCAGAGCGTGGATATCACTAATGGTCTCTACAGCTGGGATGAGAATGTCTTTTACTTCTTCCAGCCCTTATCAAGTGTCGGAAATCCTTATACTGCGGACCGGAGCCATTTCTTCGCTACGGCTTCCCCGGTACTACCTCTCTCCGGACTCAGCGGAAACCCCGTCAACTATCTTTCTGTTACGGAATATATCGGCGGGACGTCTTCATCCAATCTGGGCAAAAACGTGTATACCTTCTTTCTGGATACGGAATCATCCTATCCCGGATCCGATGAGGACTATTACCTTCCGCCGCTTCCCCTCCGCTTTTATTCCAATGAATACAACAACGACGAAGGCACTGTCCAAGCCCTCCTATCCAAGAAGGAAGTCTGGAAGCGGGAGTCAAATGGCACATATACCAAACAGTTAACGGAGGATTACAGTTATACTGAATACACACCTCCGCATCCTTTTTATACCACAGGTGTACGAATCGCTCGTATCGGACAGGGCGTAATATATGAGAACTATTATAACACAGACTACGCTCCCTATACCTCGATGCAGGATTACTGGGACAGTTTTGTATTCACGAATTGTCGGGCCTATCGACGACCGAGCCTGATGACCGGCAAGACCGTCACTGACCACACCACCGGGGTTTCCGTAGCGACTGTTTATTCTTATGATACGGGCACGGTGGATACGCTACGCACCCTGCGGCCGCTTTCCGAGACCGTTACAAACAGCGACGGGTTGCAGGCAAAGACAGAATACACCTACCCCTTCCAGATGTCCGGATCGCCATACACCGCCATGGCCAATCTCAATAGGGTGGATATCCCCATTGTTGAAAAGAACTATTATGGAAATGTTCTCCAACGCACCCGCGAGACGACATATGGGGCGTTCAACACAAGCATGTATCTTCCCTCTGCCAGCAAGGAGAAGTTGGGCTCTACAACCCGTACCCTGATTTCTTACAACAACTATGACGGGGCGGGGAACCTGCGCTATGCCACCACCTCTGACGGGCGGAAGTTCGTGTTCCTTTGGGGCTACAACAGCCGATATCCGGTTGCTTTCTTCGAGGGGCTCACCTGGTCGCAGGTACAGAGTGCCGCCGGAGGAACCCTCATCAACAACCTCGCTTCCTGCACTACCTCCAATGCTACGACCTACCTTTCTACGCTCCGGACGAATACCGTCTCACCGTCCTCCCTGGCATCTACTCCGCACTTTGTCTCTACGTACACCTATACCCCGGGGATCGGTCTAACTTCGGAAACCGGTCCGGACGGAGCGTCGCGGTCCTACACCTACGATGCCCTCGGACGTCTGACCATGTCTTCCGACAATCAGGGAGAGATCGAGACATTCACGTATGCCTTTGCCTCCGGGTCCGGGTCCAGCTGGACGCCCAACAAGATACTGCATTCCATCAAGAAGAACGCCGCGTCAACCGACACGGACCGTATCGAATCCACGCAGTGGTATGATGGCCTCGGACGGCCGGTTGAAGAGCTGTTGTCCAAGGCCTCGTCGACGCAGAACAACCTGCTGACCCGGACGGAATACGACCAGGCCGGACGCTCGACGAAAACCTGGTTGCCGGTCGTCACGTCATCATCTTTCCTATCGGGATCAGACTTTTCGAGTGCGGCTGGCACCACCTACGGAAGTTCGGAGACGCGTCCCTTCTCCGAGCAGATCTACGAAGCGTCCTCGCTGGACCGTGTCCCTTACGCCTACGGACCGGGCACCGCCTGGTATGCATCGTCCGGCGGCGGAAATCCCATCCATACCGAGTGGCTGGGAAACACGTCTTCAGGAGCCCTAGCCTGCAAATATTATTCTGTTGGTTCTAATGGTTTGAGCGGGGGTACTACAAACTATGCAGCCGGAACGCTTTCCGTGGTCCGAACGACGGACGAGGATGGAAAGGTCAGCCTCGTGTTTGCCGACAAGCTGGGCCGGACTGTCATGACTCGCCAGATTGACGGCACATCCACTTACAGCGACACCTACTATGTCTATGACGGCCGGGGACAGCTCTGCTTCGTTCTCCAGCCCCAGTACCAGGCCTCAAACAATCTCTCGCAGTTCGCCTTCCAGTACACCTATGATGACAGGGGAAACCTGACGAAGAAGCAACTTCCCGGGGCGGACTACATCCAGTATGTCTATGACTCCAATGACCGGCCGGATTTTGTCCAGGACGGTCGGCAACGCGCAGCGGGGACCAACCGCTGGCACTTCTACACTTATGATAATCTTGGACGGGTCGTAACCGAAGGAGAGTGCACCGGACAGTCCAAGACATCTTCCGCTGTCATACTGATCCGCAACTACTACGACAACTACGCTTTTGCAGGAACGTCGCTCTTCCCGACCACGTACTTCCCGTCGAGCGGATCCTGGAGCATCGGCCGGCAGACCGGCCAGGAGTTGCGCGTGTTGGGCGCTTCCTCCACCACTACGCTTCCCCGGGCCTGGTACTATGACAGCCGGGGGCAGGTCATCAAGGAGGTTGCCGGGAACTACGATTCCCTGGGCTACGATACCCGGGTGCAGACATGGACGCATACCGGTTTGCCCGCATCAGTGGTTACGACCAGGACGTCCACGGTCGCCGGAACTCCCACTCCTCAGACCCGTGCATGGACCTATGACCATGTCGACCGACTCTCGTCTGAGACGCTGACCCTGTCCTCGCAGAGTTCGCCTTCCACCATTGCCAGTTACACTTATGACAACCTCGGGCGGCTGTCCGCGCGGCATATGGCCGGGACCTCGTATAACATAGAGACCTACACATATGACATCCGCAGCCGGACGACGGGCATCACCCATCCAAGTTTCATCCAGGACCTGGCCTACAGTTACGGCGGCGATGTGAGTTCGACGGGATGGAAGCGTAGCTCGACCGACACACGGAAAGCGTACGACTTCACCTACGATGGCCTGCATCGGCTCAAGACGGCGGCTTACAAGGAAGGTTCGACGACGAACCACCACTATACGGAGAATGTCAACGGATACGACCTCAACGGCAACATTATGGGGTTGTCCCGTCACGGGCGCACGGGTGCGTCTTCCTGGGGCGTGATTGACAGCCTGGCTATGACCCGCACCGGAAACCAGCTGACGTCGGTGACCGACGTCGGGGCGACCGCGTACAGCGGGGACTTCAACGCCTCGGGAACGACGAGCACCTACGATGCCAACGGGGCGATGATCTCGGACACTGGCCGGGGAATCTCTTCCATTACCTGGAACGAGATCAACCTGCCGAAAACGGTGACCTTCTCCAACGGATCGACCATCGATTACTATTACGCAGTGGACGGCACTAAACTCCAGGAAATCCGGACGGTCTCGGGGACGGCGACGAAGATCGACTGGTGCGGGGATCTGGTGATCGAGAAGGTCGGAAGCGGAACCCGGACGGCCAAGCGCCTGCGGCTGGACGGGGCGTATGTGGATCTCACCCAAACAACACCCGTCCCCCGGCATTTTGTGCGTGACCACCTGGGATCTACCCGTGCGGTCGTGAGTGACTTGGGGACCGTGCTGGAAACGGATGACTACTACCCGTTGGGTGGTCCATTACCAACCACCACGACGATCCAACCCGAGAAGTACCAGGGCAAGGAATGGAACACTGCTGCATCGTTCAACATCTACGACTTCGGCGCCCGGCTCTACGATCCCGGCCTCGGGAGATGGATATCTCAAGACCCGATGGCGGAAGAGTATATGTTCCATTCTCCGTATCTCTTCTGCGCCGGGAATCCCATGAAGTTTGTGGATCCGAGAGGGAATGATGTGTGGACAATTAATCCGAATGGTGAAATAGTTTGGAGAGAGAAATCGGATCAACACTTCCTTTATTATGAAGACGAAAATGGAAATCGAACAGATCAATATATCCAGATTAGCTCCCCGGAAATACTATTTGGACTTGAATACAATCCTAACCAGGATAAAGTCTCATCGAATGAACCAGTAGTATATATGTCGCAGACAAAAAAAGCAAATGATGTATTCAAAGTATTCAAATTTGCTGCTGATCATAGTAATAAAGAATGGGTCATTCACAAAAACAATGATGTATATACTATTGGAACTATTCTGAAGACAGAATCTTCGGGCTCATTTCAAGATTATGGATTAAGCAAACCTGACGTAAGTGTACATTCGCATCCTAATGTAATACCATCATCTTATATAGAGGAACTTGGATCAATGGGGTATATGCCAGACAAGGGAATAGTTACTACAGACATGGCAAAAGTCCGATTGGGTCTAGCACCAGTATTCAATTATGTATATTTCCCCATCTCCGGACATCTTTACAATATAGAAAGAACTATGCCGCAATATATACGCACTATCACCAATTTTAACGATTTTTACTTTGGCACACTCAATGATAGGTAATCGTATTGTATTAATTTTAAACGTTATCACGAGTATTCTCGTAATGGTATTTATGGGTTGTACTCGTCAACGTAACGAGGCAAATGACTCGCAATATGAATCGTTGGAAAAATATTCTTTTATTTTTGAGAAGAGTTTACGCGATTCTTTAATCAGTTTTATTAATGATACGTCGGTGGGTCAAATAGATGATTCAAAAAAAATTACCATTTTAATAAACGACGAGGATGGCATAACTGAAATAAGCTTTTTTATGATGAATACTTTTGCATATTCCATCAGAAGAAGTGTATTCCTTGGTGCGCCATCATTTGAGAACGATAATATTCTTATTTTTTATACTGGGAATATTCCCTCTGTTTTGGATATTAATCTCATTAATTATAAAAAAGGACTGGAGTTATTAGGAGAGGAGACTCTTCAATATTTATGGGACAGTATTAGGCCTTGCGGATATTGGATAAAATATAGCTCCGGCCCTGATGATTCGTGGCAAATAATAGATCAAGGAACAATTAACTGAAGCAAAACAAACGGGGCATCGTCTCCAAAATGCTATCTACGAAGAAGGGACGGCGACGAAGATCGATTGGTGCGGGGATCTGATGATAGAAAAGATCGGAAGCGGAACCCGGGCTGAAGTGTAAAAAGAAACCGGCTAAAAATTCGCTTTTAGCCGGTTTCTTTTTTACATTATGTTTTTTTACATCATGCCACCTGCCGGCATCGGCGGGGCGGCCGGGGCCGGTTCGGGGATGTCGACGATGCCGCATTCGGTGGTCAGGAACATGCCGGCGACGGACGCGGCATTCTCCAGGGCGACGCGGGCGACCTTGGTCGGATCGATGATGCCGACTTCGTACATCTTGGCGTATTCGCCGGTACGGGCGTTGTATCCGAAGTCGTCCTTGCCTTCCTTGATCTTCTGGATGATGACGCTGCCGTCCACACCCGCATTCTGGGCGATCTGGCGGAGCGGCTCTTCGATGGCCTTGGCGACGATGTGGACACCGGTCGTCTCGTCCTCGTTGTCACCCTTCAGGTTGGTGAGGGCCTCCGCAGCACGGATGTAGGCGACGCCGCCACCCGGCAGGTAACCTTCCTCGACCGCAGCGCGGGTCGCGTTCAGCGCATCCTCCACGCGGTCCTTCTTCTCCTTCATCTCGACCTCGGTCGTGGCGCCCACGTACAGGACGGCGACACCGCCGGCGAGTTTGCCCAGACGCTCGTGCAGTTTCTCCTTGTCGTAGTCGGAGGTACTGGTCGCGATCTGCTTGCGGATGGACTCGACACGGTCCGCGATGTCCTTCTTGTCACCGGAGCCGCCGACGATGGTGGTGTTCTCCTTGGTGATGGTCACCTTCTCCGCCTTGCCCAGCATGTCGATGGTGGCGTTCTCGAGGGTGAAACCGCGCTCTTCGGAGATCACGTTCGCACCGGTCAGGATGGCGATGTCCTGAAGCATTTCCTTGCGGCGGTCACCGAAGCCGGGGGCCTTGACGGCGGCGATCTTCAGCGTTCCGCGCAGCTTGTTCACGACCAGGGTGGTCAGCGCCTCGCCGTCCACATCCTCGGCGATGATCAGCAGTTCCCTGCCTTCGCGGGCGACCGGCTCGAGCACCGGCAGCAGGTCCTTCATCGTGGAGATCTTCTTGTCGGTCACGAGGATGAAAGGATTGTCCAGCACGGCTTCCATCTTGTCGGGGTTCGTCATGAAGTACGGCGAAATGTATCCGCGGTCGAACTGCATGCCCTCGACGACCTTGACCTCGGTATCGGTACCCTTGGCCTCTTCGACGGTGATGACGCCGTCCTTCTTGACCTTGGACATCGCATCGGCGATCAGCTTGCCGATCTGGCTGTCGTTGTTGGCGGAAACGGTACCGACCTGCTCGATCTTGGAGTAGTCGTCACCGACGGACTGGCTCTGGGCCTTGAGGTCTTCGACGACCTTGGCGACAGCCTTGTCGATACCGCGCTTGAGATCCATCGGGTTGGCTCCGGCGGTCACGTTCTTGATGCCCACGTTGATGATGGCCTGGGCCAGCACGGTCGCGGTGGTGGTACCGTCACCGGCCTGCTCGTTGGTCTTGGAAGCGACTTCCTTGACCATCTGGGCACCCATGTTCTCGAATTTGTCCTCGAGTTCGACTTCCTTGGCGACGGTGACACCGTCCTTGGTCACCTGGGGAGCACCGAACTTCTTATCGATCACCACGTTGCGACCCTTGGGGCCGAGGGTGACCTTGACAGCGTTAGCCAATGCATCGGCGCCGTTCTTCATCTTGGAACGGACATCGACATCGAATTTTATTTCCTTTGCCATAATTTACAGAATTGCTAAAATGTCAGACTGCTTGACGATAAGATATTTCTTGTCACCGACCGTAACCTCGGTGCCGGCATACTTGCCATAGAGGACCTCGTCCCCGACTTTGACTTCCATCGGTTCGTCCTTCTTGCCAGGACCGGCGGCAACGATTTTTCCCTGCTGGGGTTTCTCTTTCGCGGTATCAGGAATGAAAATACCTGACGCTGTCTTGGTCTCGGCCTCCTTGGGCTCGATCACGACTCTGTCTGCTAAAGGTTTGATCATACTGTTATAATTTAAATTTGCTTTCCGTGTCAGCCGCGGCCGCGCCGTGGCAGGGAAAATAAAATCAATGTCCGTGCCAATGACAAATTGTCATTATTCGCTTTTTTCTTACATTTGTATGAGACAAAAACGCAATAACCAGATACCCGTATGAAAAGAATCTTACTCCTGCTTGCGGCGCTGGCCTGCTGGGCCGGCCTGCACGCCGAATCCGTGGACCTGCACTGGATCGACAAAACGCCCGCGTACCCGCTCGGCCAGAGCTGGGGCGTGCCTTTCGAGAAGGGCACGATGAACGAACAGGGCACGTTCACACTCACCGATGCGAACGGCAACGTCATTCCCAGCCAGCACTGGGTGCTGTCGCGCTGGAACGACGGCAGCGTCAAGTGGATGGGCTTCTACGCCACCCTCGGCCCCGACCAGGCCGGACCGCTCAAGCTCGATGCGGTCAAGGCCGACAGGAAGACCCTCCGCGCGCTGGCCCGGCAGAAAGCCGTCGCCGGCCCCACCATCGTCAGCAAGGATGACGCTTCGGAAATCATCATCGACAACGGCCTCTTCGAGATCGCCTTCGCCAAGAGCGGCAGCCGCATCATCGAGCGCATCACCATGGACGGCAAGGAGATCGTCTCCGCCGGCCGGCTGGTCGCCCGGACCGAGGACCGCTCCCGCCTGGCTGAGGACATCATCTCCTACCAGCAGTTCGAGAGCAAGGTCGTCTCCGCGACGGTCGAGCGCAGCGGCCCCGTCGCGGCCGTCGTGAAGATCGAGGGCATGCACAAGGCGCTGAAAGGCGGCCGCGAATGGCTTCCCTTCACCGTCCGTTTCTACATCCACAAAGACGCCGCCCCCATCCGCATGGTACACTCGTTCGTCTATGACGGCGAACAGCGCGAAGACTTCATCAAGGGCCTCGGCATCGAGTTCGACCTGCCCTTCCGCGAGGAACTGCAGAACCGCCACGTCGCCTTCGCGGGCGATGAAGGAGGCCTCTGGGACGAAGCGGTCGAGCTGCTCGGCCGCGGCGGAAACCTCCAGCTGGCGATGCCGGCCGGACAGGGCGGCTGGCAGCGGCCGCAGCCCGGACAGGATCCCGGCCAGGCTCCCCGTTTCCTCAACTACGGCGTGATCCAGTTCAACAACGGACGCATTCCCAACTACGACGAGGTCAACGCCGGTTCGCAGTTCCGGCTGCAGGAGCTGGTCAAGTTCGACGACTACAAGCTCGTACAGGCCTCTTCCGACGGCTTCACCATCCAAAAACGCACCGGCGAACAGGGCAACTGGATCGGCACGGCCGGCGGCCGCCGCGCCCCCGGTTACATCATGGCCGGCGACGTGTCCGGCGGCCTGGGCGTCTCGGTCAAGAATTTCTGGCAGTCCTTCCCGGCTGAACTCGATGCCACCGGCATGCGCGGCGAAACCGGAAAGATCACGGCCTGGCTGTGGAGCCCCAACGGCGAGACCATGGACATGCGCCACTACGACACCGAAGGACACGGCCTCGGCACCTCCTATGAGGACTGGGTCGAAGGCTACGACACCGCCTACGGCATCGCCCACACCAGCGAACTGACGCTCTTCCCCTTCAGCGAGATGCCTTCCCGCGAAGCGGTCGCCTGCCAGGCCGGCATCGGCCAGGACATCGTCCAGCTGCTCCCGACCCCGCAGGCCCTCTACGACGCCAAGGCCTTCGGCGTCTGGTCCCTGCCCGCCAAGAATCCCAACGACACCCAGCAGTACCTCGAGAAGATGATCGACACCTATCTCAAGTATTACGAGATCAACATCGAGTCCCAGCGCTGGTACGGATTCTGGAACTACGGCGACGTGATGCACTCGCTGGACGCCAACCGCCATGTCTGGAACTACGACGTCGGCGGATACGCCTGGGACAACACCGAGCTGGAAACCGACCTCTGGCTGTGGTTCGCCTTCATCCGTTCCGGCCGGCCGGACTTCTGGCGCGTGGCCACGGCCATGACGCGCCACACCTCCGAGGTGGACGCCTACCACATCGGTCCCATGAAGGGACTCGGCACGCGCCACAACGTCATGCACTGGGGCTGCGGGGCCAAGGAAGCCCGCGTGGGCCAGGCCTGGTGGAAGCGTTACTACTATTATCTGACAACCGACGACCGCCTCGGCGACCTGATGCACGAGTCGCTCGCCGCCAACGAGGCCTTCCTCCAGTACGATCCGCTCGTGCGCGCCCAGCCGCGCTCCGAGTTCCCGACCCAGCAGCCTACGCGCCTGCGCTGGGGACCGGACTGGACCTCGCTCGTGGGCAACTGGTTCACGGAGTGGGAGCGTACCGGCGACAAGCACTGGCTGGACATGATCCAGGCCGGCATGAAGTCCCTGACCAATCTCCCCAACGGCCTGTTCACCGGCAAGGGCCCCTACGGCTACGATCCGGCCACCGGCATCCTGACCTACGAGGGCGATCCCGACTGGATCACCAACTCCAACCACCTGGCCAACCTGCAGAGCAGCGTCGAGATCTTCATCGAGGCCCTGGACGAATGCGGCACCCCCGATTTCATCAAGACCTACCTGGAATATTCCAGCTGGTACGAGGTTCCGCGTGACGACGCGATCCGCGACCTGCCGGAGAATGCGAAGCAGAAGAACTGGTGGGGCCACTGGAACATCCCGCGCCTGCTGGCCTTCGCAGCCAGCCGCAGCGGCGACAAGTACCGCGCCGACCTGGCCTGGAAGCGTTTCCTGACCGGCATCGTGGGTCCGGACGGCCAGGTGGTCGACCGCGTCAGCCTCGACTGGATCGGCGGCACGGACGTCCTCAATCCCACGGTCGAAGACCGCAGGGTGAGTACCAATGATGTAGCTCAGTGGAATCTCGAGGCCATCATGATGATGGAGCTCCTGCCGGACAACATCCCCTCGATCAAGGACATCGAGCCGTCCGCCTCAGGCGCCCGGCCGAGATAGCAGCTGCCAGAGCACGATCCCCACGGACACGCTCACGTTGAGTGAATGCTTGCTTCCGTACTGGGGGATCTCAACACTGAAGTCGGCGGCGTCCACGACATCCTGTCGGACGCCGTCGACTTCGTTTCCGAAGACCAGGGCGTAACGCCGCCCGGCCTCGCGCTGCAGGTGCTGCAGCTGCAGGGCTTTTTCCGTCTGTTCGGCACAGACGACGGTCCAGCCCTCCTGCTGCAATTGCTGCACGAGGTCCAGCGTGTCGTCGCAATGCTCCCAGGGGACGCTGTTCTCAGCGCCCAGGGCCGCCTTGTGGATGTCCGTCGAAGGCGGCGTCGCGCAGATGCCGCACAGATAGACCTTGTCCACCTTGAACGCGTCGGCACTGCGGAAGGCCGACCCGACATTGTGGGCGCTGCGGATATTATCCAGCACGAGCACCACCCCCGAGGGGGGCAGTGCCCGATATGCTTCAGGCCGGATGCGGCCCAGTTCGATATTGCGCAGTTTGCGGTCCCGCATTCGCTATTTGCAGAGGGGCACGCCGGCCGTCATCTGGTGAACCTTGGCGCGGACCGACTCGAGGACCTTCGCGTGGGCGGCCAGGCCGGCCTGCTGGGCCTCGGTGGGGACTTCGTCCTTCTTCAGCTGCAGCGCAGCCGCATTGGCGGCGCAGGAAGTCAGCACGGTGTCGATCAGGCCGACGATGTCGACCATGTCCTTCTCGACGAAACCGCGGGAAGTCACGGCCGGGGTTCCGATCCGGAAACCGGAGGTCTGGAACGCGGAACGGTCGTCGAACGGAACCATGTTCTTGTTCAGGGTGATGTCCGCCTTGACGAGTTCCTTCTCCGCGATGCGGCCGGTCACTTCGGCGAACTTGCCCCGCAGGTCGATCAGCATCAGGTGGTTGTCGGTACCGCCGCTGACGACCTTGTAGCCGAGGCGCAGGAATTCCGCGCACATGGCCTGGGCGTTGGCCTTCACCTGCCGCTGGTAGTCGGCGAATTCCGGCTGGAGCGCCTCGAAGAACGCCACGGCCTTGGCGGCGATGACATGCTCGAGCGGACCGCCCTGCACGCCGGGGAACACGCTGCTGTCCAGCACCTGGCTCATCTTCTTGACGACACCCTTGGGGGTCGTGCGGCCCTGCGGATCATCGAAATCCTTGCCGATCAGGATGATGCCGCCGCGCGGGCCACGGAGGGTCTTGTGCGTCGTGGAGGTGACGATGTGGGCGTACTTGACGGGGTTCTTCAGCAGACCCGCCGCGATCAGGCCGGCCGTATGGGCCATGTCGATCCACAGGAGGGCGCCCACCTTGTCGGCGATCGCGCGCATCCGCTCGTAATCCCACTCGCGGGAATAGGCGGAAGCTCCGCCGATGATCAGCTTGGGACGGTGCTCGAGGGCCAGTTGCTCCATCTTGTCATAGTCCACCAGCCCGGTCTGCGGATCCAGCCCGTAGGCGACCGCCTTGTACAGGATGCCGGAAGCGTTGACGGGAGAACCGTGCGAGAGGTGTCCGCCCTGCGAGAGGTCCAGACCCATGAAGCACTCCCCGGGACGCAGGCACGCCATCATGACGGCCATGTTGGCCTGGGCGCCGGAATGCGGCTGCACATTGGCCCATTCGGCCCCATAGAGCTGTTTGAGGCGGTCAATGGCCAGCTGCTCGATCTTGTCGACGACCTCGCAGCCACCGTAATAACGTTTGCCCGGATATCCTTCCGCATACTTGTTGGTACAGACGGATCCCATCGCCTTCAGCACTTCTTCGCTGACGTAGTTCTCGGAGGCGATCAGTTCCAGGCCGGCATGCTGCCGCTGGTCTTCGGAGCGGATGAGCTCGAAAAGTTGAATGTCCTGTTTCATTATTTCGTATTAGTTGGCTTGGCTGATAGCGGCCTGGGCGGCGGCCAGGCGGGCGATGGGCACGCGGAACGGCGAGCAGCTGACATAGTCCACGCCGATCCGGTTGAAGAACCAGATGGAAGCGGGATCGCCGCCGTGTTCGCCGCAGACACCGCACTTCAGGTCGGGACGGTGCGAACGTCCGCCCTGGATACCGGTCTCGACGAGTTTGCCGACGCCCTTGACATCGATGGTCTGGAACGGGTCGGCGTCCAGGATCTTGTTGCCCAGGTAGTCACCCATGAAGGTACCGACGTCGTCACGGGAGAACCCGAAGGTCATCTGGGTCAGGTCATTGGTACCGAAGGAGAAGAACTCGGCGGTACGGGCCATGCGGTCGGCAGTCAGCGCGGCGCGCGGGATCTCGATCATCGTACCGAACTTGTAGTCCAGGCTCATGGCGAAACGTCCCTCGACCTCGAGTTTGATGCGGTCGCAGATGGCCTTCTGGAAGCTCAGTTCGCGGCCGGACACCGTAACGGGAATCATGATCTCAGGCTGCGGATGATATCCTTCCTTCTGCAGCTCGGCCGTCGCGGTGAAGATGGCGCGGTACTGGGTCTCGGCGATCAGCGGATAGGTCACGTGCAGGCGGACGCCGCGGTGTCCCATCATCGGGTTCATCTCGTGGAGGTATTCGCCGCGCTTGCTGATTTCGCGAACGGAGACACCCAGTTCAGAAGCGATCTCTTCCTTGTTCTTGGTGGTCTTGGGGACGAACTCATGCAGCGGCGGGTCCAGCAGGCGGAAGACGACGGGCTTGCCGTCCATGATCTTCAGCGTGCTCTTGACGGAAGCCTTGATGAAAGGCTCCAGCTCGTTCAGCGCGGAGCGGCGCTCTTCGTCGGTCGAGCAAAGGATCATCTTGCGCAGCTTGGCCAGCGGGGTTTCGGAGTGGCGGCCGTAGAACATGTGCTCGATACGGAACAGTCCGATGCCTTCCGCACCGAAGTTCAAGGCGCGCTGGGCATCCTCCGGGGTGTCGGCGTTGGTGCGGACATCCAGCCGGCGGTACTTGTCCACGATGTCCATGAACTTGACGAACAGCGGATTCTCGGAAGCGTCCATCGTGTCGATCTTGGCGGTGTAGACGAGGCCCTTGGATCCGTTCAGGCTGATCCAGTCACCTTCCTTGAGGACCTTGTTGCAGCCTTCGAACTCGACCTGGCGGCCGGCCAGGTTGACTTTCATCGATTCGCAGCCCACGATGCAGCACTTGCCCCAGCCGCGGGCGACCAGCGCCGCGTGCGAGGTCATACCGCCGCGGGTCGTCAGGATACCGGCCGAAGCACGCATACCCTCGATATCCTCGGGAGAGGTCTCTTCGCGGATCAGGATCACCTTCTTGCCGGAAGCGGCGGCCTTGACCGCGGCGTCGGGCGAGAAGACGATGGTGCCGACGGCGCCGCCCGGCGATGCGGGCAGACCCATGGCGACCGGCTTGTTGCTGGCCTCGGAGGTGGGATCGAGGATCGGGTGCAGGATCTCGTCCAGCTGGGACGGGGAGACGCGCATCACGGCCGTCTTCTCGTCGATCATGCCTTCCTGCATCATGTCCATCGCCATCTGCAGCGCAGCGATACCGGTGCGCTTGCCGATACGGCACTGGAGCATCCACAGACGGCCCTCCTGGATCGTGAACTCGATGTCCTGCATGTCCTTGAAGTGGGCTTCGAGCTTGCGGCGGATGTCGTCGAGTTCCTGGTAGACCTCGGGCATCGCCTTCTCGAGGGAGACGAGGTCCTTGTTGTATTCGGTCTTGGTGCTTTCATTCAGCGGGTTCGGGGTGCGGATACCGGCGACGACGTCCTCGCCCTGGGCGTTGATCAGCCACTCGCCGTAGAACTTGTTGTCACCGTTGGCCGGGTTGCGGGAGAACGCCACGCCGGTCGCGGAGGTATCGCCCATGTTGCCGAAGACCATCGCCTGGACATTGACAGCCGTGCCCCAGTCGTCCGGAATCATCTCGATCCGGCGGTAGGCGACGGCGCGCTTGCCGTTCCAGGACTTGAACACGCCACCGATCGATCCCCACAGCTGGGCGGTCGCGGAATCCGGGAATTCCACCTTCAGGACTTCCTTGATCTTCTTCTTGAACGCCTCGCACAGGTTCTTCAGTTCGTCGGCGGTCAGCTCGGTGTCGGATTTGTATCCGCGGGCTTCCTTTACCTCGCTCATCATGCGGTCCAACTGCTGGCGGATGCCCTGGCCGTCCGCAGGCTCGATGCCCTCGGCCTTCTCCATCACGACGTCGGAATACATCATGATCAGGCGGCGGTAGGCGTCATAGACGAAACGGGGGTTGCCCGTCTTGGCGATCAGGCCAGGAATCGTATCGGAGCAGAGTCCGATGTTCAGAATCGTATCCATCATGCCGGGCATGGAACTGCGGGCACCGCTGCGGCAGCTGACCAGCAGCGGATCGGACGGATCGCCGAAGCGCTTGCCCATCTTCTTCTCCGTGTCGGCCAGCGCGGCGGACACTTCGATGATGAGGTCCTCGGTGAAAGCGCCGCCGAGTCCGTAATACTCGGTGCAGCATTCCGTCGTAATCGTAAAACCGGCCGGAACCGGCATGCCCAGCTTGCTCATTTCCGCGAGGTTGGCACCCTTGCCACCCAGAAGCTCCCGCATGGAGCCGTCACCTTCGGCATTCTTGCCGCCGAAGCGATAGACACGTTTCTTGCTCTCGAACATATAATTTCGTTTTAGGTTATTTCTTTTTCCTTTAATAAACTGCAAAAATACATCTTTTTTTCAGAAAAGAACTACCTTTGGGGCCGGAAATGCCACGAAAATGAACGATATCGATACGATATACACCCGGCGCATCGAGGCGCTGTTCGCCCGGCACCAGTCGGTCCAGGCCGCCGGATTCAGCGCCGGCGCCTACAAACCGGGACTGGAGCGGATGCGGGAGATGGACGCCCTGCTGGGCCAGCCCTGGCGGGGATACGACTGCATCCACGTCGCCGGGACGAACGGAAAAGGGTCCGTCGCGACCCTAATCGCCGCGGCCCTGGGCCGGGTGCGCGGCCGCGTCGGGCTGTACACCTCGCCGCACCTGCTGGACTTCCGCGAGCGGATGCGCGTGTGGGACGGGGAGGCCGTGCATTACCCCACGAAGGCCTGGGTGCTGGATTTCCTGGACCGCTGGGAACCGGAGATCGAACGGCTGCAGCTCTCTTTCTTTGAAATCACCACCGCACTGGCTTTCACCTGGTTCCGCGAGCAGCAGGTCCCATGCGCCGTGATCGAAGTCGGGCTGGGCGGCCGGCTGGACGCGACGAACATCATCACGCCCCGGGTCAGCGTCATCACCTCGATCGGGCTGGACCACTGTGCCATCCTGGGTGACACCCGCGCGCAGATCGCCGGCGAGAAGGCCGGCATCATCAAGCCCGGCGTCCCGGTGGTGGCAGGCAGCCGCGACCCGGAGACCGCCCCCGTTTTCACGGCATGCGCCGACGCCTGCGGAGCCCCGCTGCGTTTCGCCGACAGCGACGCCCCGTTGTCCGGCCGCCGGATCGCGGCCCTCGCCCGGCGCCTGGACCTGCGCGGCGACTACCAGAAAGCGAACCTCGCCACGGCGCTGACCGCGCTGGACTGCCTCTTCGGAACGCTTCCGCCGCAGGCCCTGGAAGCGCTGCCGGCGGCCGGGCGCAGCCTGGATTTCCGCGGGCGCTGGGACCTGGTCGCCCGGCAGCCCGACATCCTCTGCGACATCGGGCACAATCCCCCCGCCCTGGCGGCGAACCTGCGCCAGCTGCGGCACCTGATGCGCAGCGGGCAGTACCGGGAACTGACGATGGTCCTGGGAATGATGGCGGACAAGGACGTCTCCGGACTCAGGCGGCGCATCCCACGCGGCGCCCGGCTGGTCCTGACCGCCGCCTCCACACCCCGGTCCCTGACGGCGCGGCAGCTGCAGGAACGGATGCTCGCTTCCGGCATCCCGGCGGCGAAAGACGCCCTGCTGGCGGACAGCGTCGCGCAGGCCCTGCAGGAAGCCATGAAAAACGCCGCCCCCGCATCGCTGATCTACGTCGGGGGCAGCGCCTATGTCGTTTCGGATGCATTCCGGGCCCTGGGCGTGCACACGGGCCCCGGAGACTAGAGCAGCTTGGCTGCCAGGTCCGCGAGGTCGCTCCGCTCGCCCTTGCGCAGGAATACGTGCTGGAACAGCTTCTGGCCGTCCATCTTTTCACCCAGGTGCGTCAGACCGTTGGACCACTGGTCCAGGTAGGGCTGGTCGATCTGGAACACATCTCCGGTGAACACCATCTTGGTCCCCTGCCCGGCGCGGGTGATGATCGTCTTGATCTCCAGCGGGGTCAGGTTCTGCGCCTCGTCGATGATGAAGAAGCACTTGCCCAGGCTGCGGCCGCGGATGTAGGCCAGCGGCTCGATGATCAGTTTCTCCTGGGTCAGCATGCCGTCGAGTTTCTGCGCCTCGCGCGAGGAGGGCTTGAACTGCTGTTTGATTACGTTCAGGTTGTCCATCAGCGGCTGCAGGAAGGGAGTCATCTTGGTTTTCTGGTCCCCGGGCAGAAAACCGATGTCCTGGTTGCCCAGGATGACGGTCGGGCGCGAGAGGACGATCTGTTCGTAGTCCCGCTCCTGCTCCAGGGCCGCGGCCAGCGCGAGCAGGGTCTTGCCCGTACCGGCGCCGCCCGTCAGCGAAACCAGCTTGATCTTCGGATTGAGGCAGGCATCGAGGGCCATCTTCTGTTCGTCGTTGCGGGGCCGGATGCCGTACGCCTCGTGGGAGCGGATCAGCACGATCCGGTCGCGGTCCGCATCGTAGCGGGCGCAGACCGTTTCGTCCTTGCGGTCCTCCCAGTGGAACTTGAACAGCTGGTTGGGTTCGGGTTTGCGTTTCACGGCCTGGCGCCAGTCGATGGCGTTTTCCGGACCGTACGCGAGGGACTGCATGGCGTCCGCGGGCAGTTCGTAGATCTGGACTTCGCGCTGGGCGTTCTCGATCCGCGCTTCCTCCACCCGGTCGGTCAGGTAATCCTGGACCTCCATGCCGGCCGCCTTGGCCTTCATGCGCAGGTTGACGTCCTTGGTCACCAGGGCGACGAAGCGGTCGGGATGCGTATCCCGGACCCACATCGCCGTAGCCAGGATCCGGTGGTCCTGCGTGTCGTCGTGGAACAGTTCCCGGAATTCCTCGGCGAAGGGATGGTTGGGTTCGATCTTGATCCGGCCCAGGTTCTTGCCGATCGGCACGCCGTCCTTGCCGAAATGCTTGCCGTTGGTGATCTTGTCCAGGTCCCGGATGAAAGCCCGGGAGTTGAAGGCCAGGGTATCCGTCCCCTTCTTGAACTTGTCAAGTTCCTCGATGACGGCGATCGGAATCACCAGGTCGTTGTCCTGGAAACGTTTGAGCGCCTTGTGGTCGTGCAGGATGATGTTGGTGTCCAGCACGAAAATCTTGGGATTGGCCATAGTCTGTCGCGTGTTATCAGTCTTCTCCTTCGCCTCCCTGGTTGCGGATCAGGGACTCGAGGATGGTTTGTATGCCGGTTTTGGAGGACGCCTTGACCCGGACGGAATTCGTTCCGCCCGTCACGGGATGGCCCAGCGGGAAGAACGCCACGTCCTGCAGCAGCAGTTCGGCGTCCAGGTAGTCGAAGTCGATGTCGCGGATCTGGATGACCACGCCGGGGACTTCGGCGAACAGTACGCGGACCAGCTGGTCCTCCTGGTAGGCCCGCAGTACGTCGGAAACGTCCATCTGCACCCCGACCCGGCCGCCGGTCATCCGCTTGACCGCGGGCAGAAGGCCGCCTTCGCCGACGGTCACACCCGCCACGACGACGCCGTCCTCGACCAGTTCCCGCACCACTTCAAAGCAGTCCAGGAAGTAGTCCGCATCCTGGATCTGCGTCGCGACGCCCCCGCCCAGGCCCAGGGTCTGGGCCAGCAGGGATCCGCCCAGCCGGTAATCCGCCGTCTCGAAGGGGATGTACACCAGCCAGCTCTGCGGATCGGCGTCGATCTGCGAATCGCAGGCGGAGTCCGCCGCCATCCGGGGCCGGTACGTGCGGTTGGGGTATTCGATGAAGTCGTCCTGGCCGCCGACGGCGGACAGGGATGGCGTCAGGGTCAGCTGGCTGTCGCGCCGGGTCTCCCTGACGCTGAACGAGCGCAGGCGCAGGTCCAGGCTGTCCAGGTAATCGGCCGCCGCATGGACGGAGGCGTAAAAGGCCGCCGCCGATCCGACCGCCGAGGTATTCCACTCCCAGGCAGCCTTGAGTTCGATGTCCCCGATCTTGAAATGACCGCTGCGCCACAGGGTGTCCAGCAGCGCCGTCGCGATGCGCGAACGGGTATAGGCTTCCGCAAAAGGCAGCGGAACCCGTTTCTGGGCGGCCATCACGGCCATCAGGTACTCCTGCACGCGGGAGCCCTCGAAGCGGTAATTGGTAAAAACGGGATCCACCGTTTCGTCCACGATGGCATCGAACGCCGATCCGGCGGGGATCTCCGCCGGCACGCTGGCGCAGTCCTCCAACATCTGGGCTGGGGTCAGCTCCTGGGGGACTCCGTCGATGACGTAATTGGAAAAGAGGATGGAAGTCTTTTCTTTAGGCATACCACAAATGTATGCAAAAAAGATCAGATAACCTCAATATCGCGGGTTGAAATCCATCCCTGCCGTCCGTCCGACAGCGTAATATTCTTCCATTCACCGACTTCGTCGATGATCTTGACCTTGGTACCCTCGTGCAGCACGAACAGGTCCTTGGATCCCTCGCCGCCCGGGGAACTGCGCACCGTGCTGACGGCACGCATCACGATGGCTTCGTAGGTGTCGAGGAATTCCGACTTCTGCCAGGCCGCCATCGAGATGCACAGGACGGCAAGCAGCACGCAGACGATGCTGCCGAAGAATCCGGCCCGGCGTCCCTTCGCCCCATGGCCCAGCAGGAAGACCAGCAGCAGCGCGAGCGAGCCGGCCAGCAGCACGAAGAACAGCACGGTCCACGCGCCGGCGGAAAGCCCCCGGCACAGGCTGCGCAGCCAGGTCTTGACGAAAAATTCCGGTACGGTGTCGATGCGGTCCTGGATGAACTGCCCGGCGAATTCGAGGTTGTAACGGGCGTCGGCGTAGGAAGGATCCAGTTTCAGCGCTCGCTCGTAATGCAGGATCGCGTGGGCGTAATCCTCCGCCTTGAAGAAGGCGTTGCCGAGGTTGTATTCCAGCACGGCGGACTGTACGCCCAGCTCCGCGATGCCCTCCCAGCTCCGGACGGCCTGGTCCCAGGCTCCCTGCCGGTAGGCTTCGACGCCGGCGTTCCACAGCGAATCCGGATACGCCGTCTGTTGGGCGCGGGCAAGCCCCGGCACCAGCGCCAGCAGCAGGATCGCTGCGGCCGCGCCGGCGGGCGATTTCTTCTTTCTCTTCATATCGGCATCGATGGCGGAAACGACGCGGACCGCCGTTTCGTAATGGGTATTCATCTCTTCGTGGGCGGCGGAAGGGGCGTAGCGGGCGTATTCGCAGGCATCCAGCAGACCGATGAATTCCGCAACCGAATCCGTGTCCGCCCCGCTGGCGACCAGCCGCTCGGAAATGTTCTCCTTGCTCATCTCGGCCGCATCCAGGGTCAGCTTGTCGGAGACGAAGCCCAGCAGGGCCTTGTGCAGCTCTTCATAGAAGGCGGAATACAGATTCTTGTCCAGGTAGGAGGAGGCCTGCGAGAGGCGTTTCTGGGCCATCCGCGTCGCCGCCCGTCCCCGGGTATGGGCGACATCGGCGCGCAGTGCCTGCAGCCGGCGCAGCAGGAACCAGGCCGCCAGCGCCGCCAGCACCAGCAGGGCGGTCAGGCACCAGAACAGCGGGGTTCCCACGAAGAAACGGTCCGAAGCGGTGAAGGAAGGAGCCTTGGTGGCGATGAAGCGGATGTCGCTGCCCAGGTCGCGCACGTCGCGGCGGTTCGTCTGGGCGACCAGCCGGCCGTCTCCCTGGCCCTGGGCCACGGTTTCCTGGCCCCGGGACACCTGCAGCGGCAGCACCTCGGTGCGCAGCGTGACATAGCGTCCCGCAGAGATGTCGTAGTAGCTGTACTCGACCGGACCGATCTCGAATTCGCCGTGGCTGCGCGGGATGAACGGGTACTCGAAGGTCTTGCTGCCGTTGGTGCGGCCCGAAGCGCGGTCCGTGTTGTCGGTCGTCTTGATGTCGTAGGTTTCGAAATCCGGCGGGAACGAGACCTTGGGGGCCTCCAGCAGGGCGACGTTGCCGCGGCCGGTGATGGTCAGCTTCAGCGAAGCGGCGTCATGCGCCTGCAGCGAGTCCCGCGTCAGCGCAGCCGAGATCTGGAAGGATCCGACTCCGCCGCCGAACGAGGCGGGGGCTCCGGCCGGGAGGGGGCTGACATGGACCGTGACCGGCTGGGTCGCAACCCGCCGGCGTATGGTCCGGTAGTCGTCCATGAAGAAGCTGTCGAAGATGCTGTTGCCGGTCGACTGCTGGACCCGGACGTTCACCAGGCAGCTCAGCTCGGCGGGATCGATCGTCAGGTCGCCGGCCTGCTGCGGGATGAGGACGTAACTGCGCAGCACGGCCGCGTTGTAGATCATGTTGCCGACGCTCTCGCGGCGGAATTCGATGTTGGTCGGGGCCTGGACTTCCTGACTCCAGAATCCGTTGAAGGTCGGAAAGCGGGCGTCCTCGAATCCGGTGATGTTGGCCCGCTGGTACAGCTTGAGCGTCGCGGTGATGGATTCGCCGACGACAGCGCGGGTCTTGCTGAGGGTCAGGCGCAGGAAGATATCCTCGTCCGAGACACCCTGGGAGGCATCCTGCGGGCGGGCGGACTCCTGCTGGGCAGCCTGGCCGCCGGACGCGGCCGCTGCGGACGCATCGGCGACGACTTCGATGCTCGCGCGCTGCGAAGAGATCTGCTTGCCGCCCACGGTCGCATTGGCCAGCGGCAGCTGGAAGGTTCCGGCCCTGCGCGCCGCCAGCACGTAGGTGTACGTGGACTGGGCATTGCGGCTGCGCTTGCCGTTCACGATGCTCACGGAGGTGGAAGAGCTGCGCGTCGGCCCCCAGATCAGCTGGAAGTCATCGCTGGGACTCCACTGGAAATCGGACGGGGCGCTGTCGCCCTCGATGATGAAGCTGAGGCTGAACTGCTCGCCGACCGCCACGAGGTTGGGGGCCTCCACCCGGATGGTTGCCTGGGCGAAGGCGGCGAGGCTGCAGAAAAACAGCAGCAGGACGGTCATCCATCTTCTGTACATACTACCAATTCTTCTCTTTTTGTCTGGACTTCAACAGGGCGGCCTTCTCCCGGTTGACTTTGTCCTGGGTATCTTTTTCCTTGGCCTGGATGGCGCGCAGCATCTGCTGGGCCTGCTGGGGAGAGATCTTCGGCTCGTCCTGGTTCTGGTTCTGATCCTGGTTCTGATCCTGGTTCTGATCCTGGTTCTGATCCGGGTTCTGGTTCTGGTCCTGGTTCTGGTCCTGGTTCTGGTCCTGGTTCTGGTCCTGGTTCTGGTCCTGGTTCTGGTCCTGGTCCTGGTTCTGATCCTGGTTCTGGTCCTGGTTCTGATTCTGATCCTGGTTCTGCTGGTTCTGGAGCATCATCTTGGCGTAGATGTAGTTCTCCTTGGCATCCAGGTCCCCGGGCGTCAGCAGCAGCGCGTCGCGGAAAGCCTCGACGGCCGCGGCATAATCCTGCCGCTGCAGGGCGACGTCCCCGCGGTTGTAGGCGTACTGCGCCGCGTGCGGGCCGGACGGGGCGACTTCCTTGACCTTGTCCAGCGCGGCGAGGGCGCCCTCGTAGTCCTCCTGCCGGTACAGGCTGGACGCGAGGTTGTACTGCGCCGCCACCGACAGCGAATCCTTGAGGGCCGCCTTGCGGTAGTCGATCTCGGACTCCTTGAACTTGCCCCGGCGGAACTTGGCGTTGCCCGCGCGGACGTCATGCCGGTCCGCCTGGGCCTGCACGCCGATACACAGCAGCAGCGCTGCCATCACCAACAAGATCCTTTTCATTCGAACAACCTCCTTTTCGCCCGCCGCTGTCCGACGAGCATCTCTATGACAAACAGGGCCAGCGCCAGCGCGAAGAAGTACATGTACTGTTCGTCGTACTCCTCGAAGACCACCGAGCTGAACTCTTCGGCCTCCAGTTTGCGCAGGTCCTCGATGATCGGGTTCAGCCCGAACTCCTCGTTCCCGGCGTGGATGTAGGCGCCGCCGCCCGCCTTCGCGACCTGCTGGAGCGTTTCCTCGTCCAGGCGCGTCACCACGATGTGCCCCTCGGCATCCTTCATCAGGTCGCCGTCCTTGGGGATGGGCTCGCCGCGGAGCGATCCTACGCCCACGGTATAGACGCGGATGCCCAGCTCCGCCGCCTGGCGGGCCGCCGCCACCGCGTCGTCCTCGTGGTTTTCACCGTCGGTGATGACGATGATCGCGCGGCTCTTCTCGCTCTGGGCGCTGAATCCGCGCGCCGCCGTCAGGATGGCGTCGCCGATGGCCGTACCCTGTACCGGCACGGATTCGGTCGAAATCGACCCCAGGAACATCTTGGCCGATACATAGTCCGTCGTGATGGGCAGCTGGACGAAGGACGATCCGGCGAACAGGATCAGTCCGATCCGGTCGTCCTGCAGGCGGTCCACAATCCGGGAAATAGCCAGTTTGGCGCGCTCCAGCCGGTCCGGCGAGTAGTCCCGGGCCAGCATGGAATTCGACACGTCCAGGCAGATCATGATCTCCGCGCCCTTGGTCTTCCGTTCGCTGAGCTTGGCCCCAATCTGCGGCCGGGCCAGGCCGATGACGAAGAAGAAGAACGCCAGGCAGAAGAGCACCATGCGCACCCAGCCCTTGGCCCCGGACCAGGAAGGCATCAGCTCCCGGACCAGCGCCTCGTCGCCGAAACGGCGGAGGCGGCGCAGGCGGGCGCGGCGCAGCAGGGCGTATCCGACCAGCAGGACCGGAATCAGCAGCAGGAGCAGCAGGTATATTTCCCTCGCGAATATCAGCATTACGGCAACCTCCTCAACAACATTCTGACCAGCAATTCCAACAGCAGGCAGACCAGCGCGGCCAGTCCGAAACTGCCGAAAAGTTCCTTGTACACCGGGAAGCTGTCCACGGTGGTACGGGCCTTCTCCATCTTGTTGATCTCGGAATAGATCTCGGCAAGCTTGGTGTTGTCCGTGGCCCGGAAATAGCGTCCGCCGGTGGCGGATGCGATGTTCTTCAGCAGATCCTCATCGATTTCGACCTGCATCTGCTGCAACTGCACGCCCCAGGGGGTCATGACCGGGTAGGGTGCCATGCCGTTGGCCCCGACCCCGATCGTATAGACGCGGATGCCGTAGGTTTTGGCAATCTCGGCGGCCGTCTCGGGGGCGATCTCGCCGGAGTTGTTCACACCGTCCGTCAGCAGGATGATGACCCGGCTGGTCGCATCCGAATCCATCATCCGCGCCACGGCCGTCGCCAGGCCGTTGCCGATGGCGGTACCGTCCTCGATCAGGTCGGTCTGGACCTCCTTCATCAGGTTGATCAGGGTGGCCCGGTCCGTGGTCAGCGGGCACTGGGTGTAGCTCTCCCCGGCGAAGACGACGATGCCCATCCGGTCCGTCGGCCGCTGGGCGATGAATTCGATGGCGATGTCCTTGGCGGCGCTGATGCGGTCCGGATTGAAATCCCGGGCCAGCATACTGGTGGAGACATCCATCGCCAGGACGATGTCGATGCCCTCGGTGTCGATGCGCTCCATTTCGGAACTCGAGCGCGGACGGGCCAGGGCGACGATGATCAGCACCAGGGCCGCCGTGCGCAGGGCGAAGGGCAGGTGGCGCAGCACGCCCAGCACCGACGTTCCGCCCTGCTGCCAGGGTGCGATCGTCGATACGCGCAGGTGCGGCCGGCGGTCCCGCAGCTCCAGATACAGGTAACGGAGCAGCAGCAGGGCCGGAATCACCAGCAGCCAGAGCAGTTTGGGATACTCGAAATGCATCAGGCAGCCTCCTCCTCCAGCTCGGTTTGATAGGTATCGGTGACGAACTTGACTGCGGTCGGCAGGACCGTGGCATTGTCCGTATCCGGTGCGATGTATTTGGCGAACTTGACGAAGTCCGCCCGTTCGAACAGCTCCTGCAGGGCCCTGCGCTGGTCTTCTCCCAGCTCCCGACCCTCACGCAGGGCGGCGAACAGTTCGGCGGTCGTCATCTCCGGGGCGTCGATCCCATAGCGGGCGTCGATGTATTCCTTCAGGGCGTCGGTAACGCCGGAATAGAACTGCTTCTGCCGGGACGGCTCCCAGAATTTCTCACTGCGGTAGGCGTCCAGCTTGCGCAGGGCGACGATGTGCGGCGGATCCCGGCGGACCGCTTCGCCCTGGCCGCGCGCCCGGCGGCGCCGGACCAGAAGCACGATCCCGAAGACCACGCCTGCGGCCAGCAGGAGGCACAGCAGGATCCGGAGCGCCTCCCCCCAGGTCAGCGGGTAGCGGATCTGGTCCTTGATGTCATGGATTTCAAACGTCTCCGGATCGACGGGCAGGGTCTTGACCTCCAGTTCGGGGGCCGTGAACACCAGGGTGTCCGATGCGGAAGGGGTCACGCGCAGGACCCCGATGTCGGGCAGGTGATAGGTACCCGGCTCGAAGGGCGCGATGATCACGCTGCCCTCGATGTCGTAGGTATGATGGCGTTTCGAAGTCTTCAGCGTGTCCAGCTGCCAGTTCCGCACGAGGACGAGCGTGTCGCCGGACAGCGGCGCGAAGTCGCTGAGGGCCAGGCCGGTCCCCTCCTGGACGCCCTCCAGCCGGAAGCCGTAGGCCAGCTGGTCGGCCACCAGGACGGAATCCCGCTTCTGGAGGGGCCGCAGGAAGGCCTCTCCCCCGGGAATGATGTCCAGCAACAGGACCAATATGAAAACCAATGCCCTCATTTCCGGTTGAACAGTGCCATCAGGCCCTTGACATAGTCCTGGTCGGTGGCGATATCCACATTGTCTATCTGATAGCGGTTGAACAGCCCCGTCTGCGCAGCCGTCACGTCAGCGAACCACCGGGCGTACGCGTCGCGGACACGGGCGCTGTCGGTGTTGACCCAGGCGCTCCGTCCGCTCTCGCTGTCCTTGGCGTGCACCAGGCCGACGGGGACCAGCTGCTGTTCGCGCGGGTCATGGACCCGGATGACGGACAGGTCGTGCCGGCCGGCGGCCACCTTCAGGGCGTCCTCGTAGCGGGGATGGCCCGCGCCGTCCACGTCCAGCATGTCGCTCAGCACGAAGGCCGTGCATTTCTGCTTGATGGCGTTGGTCAGGTAGCGCAGCGCGCCGCCGATGTCGGTCCCCTGCGAAGCGGGTTCCAGCTCGATGATTTCGCGGATGATGTGCAGCAGGTGGGTGCGGCCCTTGGCGGGCGGGATGAATTTCTCGATCCGGTCGGAGAAAAACAGGGCGCCGACCTTGTCGTTGTTCAGGATGGCACTGAAGGACAGCACGGCGGCGATTTCGGCGATCAGGTCGCGCTTGGTCCGCTGGCGGGTCCCGAACAGGCCGGAGCGGCTGACGTCGACCAGCAGCACCACCGTCAGTTCGCGCTCTTCCTCGAAGACCTTGACGTACGGGGCGCGCAGGCGCGCGGTGACGTTCCAGTCCATGTTGCGGACGTCGTCACCCCACTGGTACTCACGCACTTCGCTGAAGGCCATGCCCCGCCCCTTGAAGGCGGAGTGGTACTCTCCGGCGAAGATCTGGTGAGACAGCGCCTTGGTCTTGATCTCGATCTTGCGGACTTTTTTCAGCAGTTCTGTTGCCGACTTCTCCATCGCGCGGGATTTACGGGACGATGACAGCGTTGATGACCTGCTCGATGATCTGCTCGGCGGTCACGTTCTCGGCCTCGGCCTCGTAGCTGAGCCCGATGCGGTGACGCAGCACCTCGTTGCAGACGGCGCGCACATCCTCGGGGATGACATAGCCGCGGCGCTTGATGAAGGCGTAGGCCTTGGCGGCCAGGCTCAGGGAGATGCTGGCACGCGGCGAGGCGCCGAAGGAAATCAGGTCGCTGAGTTTATCCAGGCCATAGTCGCCGGGGGTGCGGGTCGCGTAGACGATGTCGACGATGTAGCGCTCGATCTTCTCGTCCATATACACCTCACGCACCAGCTCGCGGGCGCGCATGACGTCGGCGGGCTTGATGACGGGATTGGCCTTGGGGAAAGTGCCGCTGTTGTTCATCCGGATGATCTGGCGCTCCTCTTCCTTCTTGGGGTACCCGACGATGACCTTCAGCATGAAACGGTCCACCTGGGCCTCGGGCAGCGGGTAGGTTCCCTCCTGCTCGATGGGGTTCTGGGTGGCCATCACCAGGAAGGGCTCGGGCAGCGAATAGGTCTCGTCACCCAGGGTGACCTGGCGCTCCTGCATGGCTTCCAGCAGGGCGGACTGGACCTTGGCGGGGCTCCGGTTGATTTCATCGGCAAGGATGAAGTTGGCGAAGATGGGGCCCTTGTGCACTTCGAACTGCTCTTTCTTCTGGCTGTAGATCAGGGTTCCCGTCACATCGGCGGGCAGCAGGTCCGGGGTGAACTGGATCCGGCTGAACTTGGCATCCACGGCCTGGGACAGGGTATTGATGGCCAGGGTCTTGGCCAGTCCCGGTACACCTTCCAGCAGGATGTGCCCGCCGGACAGCAGGCCGATCAGCAGGTTCTCCACCAGCTGTTTCTGGCCGACGATCACCTTGCCCATCTCCAGGGTCAGCAGGTCCACGAAGGCGCTTTCGTGCTGGATGCGGTCGTTCAACTCTTTGATGTTTACACTTTCCATATAATTTGATATTTTTGTATTCAGTTATGCGTTACGCCATTACCCTTTCCTATTCCGGTGCGGATTTCTGCGGCTGGCAAATCCAGCCCCGGGATCCTTCCGTGCAAGCCGGGCTCGAGCACGCGCTGTCCACCCTGCTGGGGACACCCATCCGTGTCACGGGCGCAGGGCGCACGGACACCGGTGTCAACGCCGTCGGCTATGTGGCACATTTTGACGCGCCTGAGCCTTTCGACGCCGCCCAGATGCGCTACAAATTGAATGCCATCCTACCTGCTTCGATCGCCGTGCTGGACCTCCGTGAAAGCGCGGAGGATTTCCATGCCCGCTTCGACGCCCGATGCCGCGAATATACATATTTTTTGCATACGGTGAAGGACCCTTTCGTCGCCGCGTTCTCCTACCGCTGCCCTTACCGCCTGGATTTCAAGCGGATGAACGAGGCGGCGCGCGCCCTGGCCGGGACGCACGATTTCAGCTGCTTCGAGAAAGTCGGCGGGGACAACAAGACCTCCGTCTGCACCGTGTCCGAAGCCTTCTGGGCCCCCTACACCCCGACCATCTCCGCCGGAGGCCTGTTCCCCCGGCAGGACAGCTCCGCCTCATACTGGTACTTCCGTATCGCAGCGGACCGCTTCCTGCGGAACATGGTCCGCGCCATTGTCGGCACGTTGCTTGAAGTAGGAAGGGGCAGACGGACCGTGGAGGAGTTCACCGCACTGGTCACGGACACCCCGCAGGAAGGCGCGCTGCCGGCACGCTGCCTGGCCGGCGAATCCGTCCCCGGGCACGCCCTTTTCCTGTCCGGAATTGATTATTGAGAATTGCGGTATTTTTGTTATCTTTGCAAGATATTATAGACTTATAAATAAAAATCAACGATATGCTTCTGTATTTACTCCAAACTGACATCCCTGAACTCGTCGAGGCCGTGCCCGTCCAGCAGGAGATGTCGTTCTCGCTGATCGACATGGCCGCGAAGGGCGGCTGGCTGATGATCGTGCTGGTCATCCTGTCCCTGATCGCCATCTACCTGTTCGGCAAGAAACTGTGGATGATCAACCACGCCGCCAAGGTGGACAAGGACTTCATGATGGACATCCGCGACTACATCCACGACGGCAAGCTCAAGTCCGCGCAGACCCTGTGCTCGAAGTCGGACACCCCCGTCGCCCGCATGGTCGAGGCGGGAATCGCCCACATCGGACGCCCGCTCAGTGACATCCAGGCCGCCGTCGAGAACGTCGGCAACGTCGAGGTCGCCCGCCTGGAGAAGGGACTTCCCTACCTGGCCACGATCGCCGGCGGCGCCCCGATGATCGGTTTCCTCGGAACCGTCATCGGCATGGTGCAGGCCTTCTTCAACATGTCCCAGGCCGGCAACAACATCGACATCACCCTGCTGTCCAGCGGCATCTACACCGCCATGATCACCACGGTCGGCGGACTGATCGTCGGTATCCTCGCCTACTTCGGGTACAACTTCCTGTCGGCGCGCGTTTCCGACATCGTCTTCAAGATGGAGAGCTCGACCATCGAGTTCATGGACCTGCTGAACGAACCCACCGGAAACAAGACGGAGGCATAAGATGGCACTCAAGAGAATTACCAAGGCGGATCCCAACATCTCGATGTCGTCGATGACCGACATCGTGTTCCTGCTGCTGATCTTCTTCCTGGTGACGTCCACGCTGGTGAACCCGAACGCCCTCAAGCTCCTGCTGCCGAAGAGCACGGGACAGGTCGGCGCCAAGGCCACCGTGAGCGTCTCCATCAAGGACTGGGGCGAGGACCGCTATACCTACCACATCAACGGGGACGAGACGCCGGTGCCCTTCGAGATGGTCGAAGACCTGCTGATCGAACAACTGCAGCAGGAGGAGGACCCCACTTTCTCCATCTACTCGGACCAGAGCGTTCCGGTCGGGGAGATCGTCTCCGTGATGAACATCGCCAAACGCAACCACTACAAGGTCATCCTGGCCACACAACCCGAATAAATGCAAGAGTATCTGAGACAGCGCAGGCAGCGTGAACGCAATGCCATCCTGACCGGGGTCCTGCTGACCCTGGCCCTGCACGGCGGTGCGCTGGTGCTGGTCTCTTTCACGGGTCTGAAGTACCTGTATCCCCCGCCGGCGGAGACCACCATGCTGATCGATTTCGAGCAGGAGCCCGTCGAACTGCGCCAGCAGGTCGCCACGCAGGTGCGCGGGGAGGACGTGGACCGCGAAGCGCCGGTCAATCTGGTCCAGCGCAGCGAATCCCCCTACACGGTGACGGAGCAGAACCTGACGCCCGCGACCCGGCCGGATGATTTCGGCGACGTCGACGTCCCGACCCCGCCGGAGCCCGAACAGCCCGCCCTGGATCCGCGGGCCTCGTTCCCGGGCATGGCGCGCCGCGACACCTCCATCACGGCCCCGCATTCCGCTTCCGAGAGTTCGGATACATACAAGGCGGGCCAGTCCAAGGGCAACACCACTTCCGGCAACCCCGAGGGCAAGCCGAACGCCCACCTGAAGGGCCGCACGGTCAACGGCAACCTGCCCGTGCCCAATTATACGATCCAGGAATCCGGCATCGTCGTGGTGACGATCTGGGTGGACCAGTACGGAACGGTCCAGAAGGCCGTTCCCGGCGCGGACGGCACGACGGTTACCAACAGCACGCTGTGGAACGCCGCCCGCAAAGCCGCCATGGAAACGAAATTCAACATGAGTGCCGATGCTCCTGCCCTGCAGGAAGGCACCATTACATACATTTTCAATTTAAAATAATGACGTGAGTCATTCGATTATGGACGAAGGTATTACCAAGAACGGCCGCAAACTCAGGCCGAGAAAGAAAGTCGGTTCTTCGAAGGAAATCGCGGATCACCGCAATTACGAAGACCAGCAGCGCCGCGCCGGCGAACACCGCCCCTACGGCGAGAACAGATACTATGGCGACCGCCGCGAAGGCGACGCGCATAGAAGCAACTACGGCGAACGCCGGAACTATGGAGAACACCGCCCCTACGGCGAGCGCCGTCCCTACGGTGAACACCGCAGCAGTTACGGCGAACATCGCTCTTACAACGACCAGCACAGTTTCAACAGCCAGCCGCAGCCGTACACGCCCGGCGAGCGCCGCGGTTTCGAGCCGCCGCGTCCGCGTTCGGAGCGCCGCAGCTACGAGGCCCGTGACGACCAGCAGCCCCGCTACAACAACAATTACGGCGAACACCGCGCCTATGACAATCCGCGCCCGTACGGCGAGCGCCGCTCCTATGGCGAGGGCCGTCCTTACGGAGACCGCCGCGAAGGTGGCGATCGCAGGAGCTACGGCGCGCAGCGCGGCCCCGGACAGGGCTACCGCAAACCTGCGGGCAAGCGCCCGGCTGCCAATAAAGGGAAAAAGCCCATCTTCGGCAAGGCTGCCGACGCCGGCATCTCCCGCATGATCAGCCGCAAACCGGTTCCCGAATATTCCGACAACGACAATGTGATGATCCCGGTCAAGGAGGAAATCCGCCTGAACCGTTTCATCGCCAATTCCGGCGTGTGCTCGCGCCGCGAAGCCGACACCTACATCCAGGCCGGTGTCGTCACCGTCAACGGTGAGGTCGTGACGGAACTGGGCACCAAGATCAATGTCTATACCGACGACGTCCGCTTCAACGGCGAGCGTCTGAAGGGCGAGGAGAAGGTATACATCGTGATGAACAAGCCCAAGGGCTATGTCACGACGACCAGCGACCCGCACGCCGAGAAGACCGTGATCGACCTGCTGAAGGGCTGCGACGCCCGCGTGTTCCCGGTCGGACGGCTGGACAAGGCCACGACAGGGGTGCTGATGTTCACCAACGACGGCGAGATCGCCGAACGGCTGACCCATCCCTCGTACGACAAGAAGAAGATCTACCAGGTCCTGCTGGACCACGAACTGACCCAGGAGGACCACGACAAGATCCTCGCCGGGGTCGAGCTGAACGACGGCCCGGTGGCCGCGGACGAGCTGGAATTCATCGAGGACGGCGACCACCGCAAACTCGGCATCGAAATCCATTCCGGCAAGAACCGCATCGTGCGCCGCATCTTCGAATCCCTCGGATACAGTGTCCGCGCCCTGGACCGCGTGTACTTCGCCGGGCTGACCAAGAAGGGACTCAAGAAGGGCGAATGGCGCTTCCTGACCGAAGGTGAAGTCAATATCCTGAAAATGGGGGCTTACGTATAATGGCGCATCGTTCCGGTTTCGTCAACATCATCGGCAACCCCAATGTCGGCAAGTCCACGCTGATGAACGCGCTGGTCGGGGAACGGCTGTCCATCGTGACCGCCAAGGCCCAGACCACGCGGCACCGCATCATGGGCATCGTCAACGGCGAGGACTGGCAGATCGTGTATTCCGACACCCCGGGCATCCTCAAGCCGAACTACCGCCTGCAGCAGAACATGATGAATTTCGTGGACGGAGCCATCGGGGACGCCGACGTCATCCTGTACGTCACCGACACGGTGGAGAAAGGCGACAAGAACTCCGAATATGTGGAGAAGCTGCGCAGCCTCGCGTGCCCGGTCATCATCGTGCTGAACAAGATCGACCTCAGCAGCCAGGACCAGGTCGTCGCCTTGATGCAGCAGTGGCAGCAGCAGGTTCCCGCCGCGACCGTCATCCCGGCCTCGGCCCGCGAGCACTTCAACCTCGACTCCATCCTGGAGGCCGTGGTTTCCAAGCTGCCCGAGTGCCCCCCGTGGTACGACAAGGACACGTTCACCGACCGCAACCTCCGCTTCTTCGCCTCGGAGATCATCCGGGAAAAGATCCTGCTGAACTACAAGGAGGAGATTCCGTACAGCTGCGAAGTGGCTGTCGAATCCTTCCGCGAAGGCGAGGAGCGTTATGATATCAGCGCCGTCATCTACGTGATGCGCGAGTCCCAGAAGGGCATCGTCATCGGCAAGAAAGGCGCCGCGCTGAAGAAAGTGGGCACCGCAGCCCGCATCGATATGGAGGATTTCTTCCAGAAGAAGGTCTTCCTGGAACTGTTCGTCAAGGTCGATCCCGACTGGCGGGAGAGCCGGCGCGAACTGCGCAAATTCGGATATGAAGATTAAGTGAGTATGAGCGAAGAATTCGAAGAGATCATCGATGACGAGCAGCCCGTCACCGCAGAGGACGCACCCGCCGAAGGCGAAGCCTCGGGCAAGTACGACCGTCTGCTGGGCAGCGACTCGCGCAAGTTCAAGCTGTCGGGTATGTTCAAGGACTGGTTCCTGGACTACTCGTCCTATGTGATCCTGCAGCGGGCCGTTCCGCACATCGTGGACGGACTCAAGCCCGTCCAGCGGCGCGTCCTGCACGCCATGTACAAGATGGACGACGGGGCCTTCACCAAGGTCGCGAACATCGTGGGACAGGCGATGCAGTACC
This sequence comes from Bacteroidales bacterium, assembly GCA_017454335.1. Taxonomy (GTDB): domain Bacteria; phylum Bacteroidota; class Bacteroidia; order Bacteroidales; family UBA932; genus Cryptobacteroides. The sequence goes on from JAFTDE010000003.1 coordinate 43,573, forward strand.
ACCCGCACGGCGACCAGTCCATCCTCGGCGCCCTGGTCCAGTTGGGCCAGAAAGGCTTCACCGTGGACTGCCAGGGCAACTGGGGCAACATCCTCACCGGCGACAGCAACGCCGCTCCGCGTTACATCGAAGCCCGGCTGAGCAAGTTCGCCAAGGAGGTCGTCTTCGATCCGAAGATCACCCATACCATGAAGTCCTACGACGGACGCAACGACGAACCGACCGAACTGCCGGTCCGCTTTCCGCTCCTGCTGGCGCAGGGCACCGAAGGCATCGCCGTCGGTATGGCTTCGAAGATTCTTCCGCACAACTTCAACGAACTGCTGGACGCTTCGGTCGCCATCCTTGAAGGGCGCGACTACGAGTTGCTGCCGGACTTCCCCACCGGAGGTTCCGCCGACTGCTCGAAATACATGGACGGCGCCCGCGGCGGATCGGTCAAGATCCGCGCCCGGATCGAGAAGATTGACAAGAGCACCATCGCCATCACCGAGGTTCCCTACGGCAAGACGACGCACATGCTGATCGATTCGATCCTGAAGGCCAAGGAGAAAGGCAAGATCAAGATCAAGAAGATCGAGGACATGACGACCGACAAGGTGGAGATCATGATCCACCTGCCGGGCGACGTCTCGCCGGACAAGACGATCGACGCGCTGTACGCTTTCACGGACTGCGAGACCAACATCGCCCCGAACGCCTGCGTCATCGTGGACAACAAGCCGCAGTTCCTCTCCGTCAAGGACATCCTCCGCTACGACACCTTCCATACCCGCGACCTGCTGCGCGCCCAGCTGGAAATCCGCATGGGCGAACTCGAGAACGACTGGCACTACTCTTCGCTGGAACGCATCTTCTTCGAGAACCGCATCTACAAGGTGCTGGAGCAGGACCAGAAGGACTGGGAGACCCAGATTGCGGACGTGTTCGACCGGATGAAGGAGTACCAGGATTTCTTCCACCGCGAAATCGTGATGGAGGACATCCTCAAGCTGGTCGAGAAACCGGTGCGCAAGATCTCCAAGTTCGACACCAAGGCGGTGGACGAGAAGATCCTCGCCATCGAGGCCGAAATGCGCGAAGTCCAGGACAACATCGACCACATCGACCGCTACACCATCGACTGGTTCAAGAGCCTGAAGAAGAAATACGGCAAACAGTTCCCGCGCCTGACGGAGATCACCGGATTCGAGGCGATCGCCGCCACCAAGGTCGTGAACAACAACGCCAAGCTGATGGCCAACTACGCCGAAGGTTTCGTCGGATACGGTCTGAAACGGGACGAGGGCGTGGAGTACGTCTGCGACTGCTCCGACCTTTCGGAAATCATCGTCATCCTGCGCGACGGCCGCTACACCGTCACCAAGATCAGCGAGAAGGCCTTCTTCGGCAAGGACATCCTCTACGCGGGGGTGTTCCACCGCGGCGACGACCGGACCATCTACAACGTCATCTACCGGGACGGCAAGACCTCGGTCCACTACGCCAAGCGCTTCGCCATCACCTCGGTGACGCGTGACAAGGAATACGACATCACCCTGGGTACGCCCGGATCCAAGATCCTCTGGTTCACGGCCAACCACAACGGGGAGGCGGAATCCGTCCGCATCTCCCTGCGGCCCCGGCCGAAGCTGAAGAAGACTTCGATGGAGTACGACTTCTCGCAGCTGGCCATCAAGGGACGCGCCTCGCGGGGCAACCTGGTCACCAAGTTCTCCATCAACCGCATCACGCTGAAGTCCAAGGGTGTCTCCACCATCGCCGGCAAGGACATCTGGTACGACGTGGACATCCAGAAACTGAACGACGACGGACGCGGCCTGTACCTGGGCCAGTTCGAGGAAGGGGACAAGGTGCTGGCCGTCTTCAAGAACGGCACATTCTACACGACCTCCTTCGACCTGGTCAACAAGTACCAGGGCGAGGTGCTGCTGATCGAGAAGTACGACCCGGAGAAGACCTTCACCGCCCTGTACTGGGACGCCGGTGTCAAGTCCTTCTACGTCAAGCGTTTCTCCTTCCCGCTGAGTGACAACACGCCGATGAGTTTCATCGCCGAGGGAGCCAAGTCCTATCTCGTGGCGCTCAGCGCGGACAAGCATCCGCAGTACGAGATCACCTGGAAGCAGGCGGACAAAGCCCCCGACTGCGTGGACGCCGAAGAGTGGATCGCCAAGAAGGGCATCGCCGCGAAGGGCAAGAAATGCGCGGAACGCGGCGAGGTCAAATCGGTCCGTTTCATCGAACCGCTGCACAAGCCCGAGGATGACCTGCCCGAAGAACCGGAAGAGGAAATGCCGGACGGCGAAGCCGCCGACAGCGCCGATCCGGATGCGGGAGCGGTCGAAGTGACTGCGGACGAGACGGCTGCGGGAGCGCCGGACGAGGCCATCGACCTGGACTTCGGGGCAACCCCGGACGGAGACCTCCCCGTCGTGGACCTGCCTGATCTGCCCGCCGACACTGGCAGCGGTACTGGCAGCCCTGCCAGCCCGATGGAACCCACCGAGCTGATCATCGAAGAACCGACGCTGTTCTAAATTATTTCAAATGGATTTTGGCGAGGAAGTGCTCCGGGGCATCCTCGCCTTTTTTCATGATTTCCGGATGGGCAATCTTGGAGGCAAAACACGCGGAGAACGCATCGATGGACTCCGGCAGGACCATTGTGTACAGGGTCTTTCCGGAAAGGGACAGGAAGAGAAAGTCTTTGCCGCTGAACGCATTCTGCAGACAGAACCAGCACCACTTGCCGTCCGGGCACTTCAGGCCGCAGTAGCGGGTGCTCTTTTGGGCGTGCGGCTCTTGTGTGATCACCTGGACAAGGGAATAACGCGTTCCTTCCTGGTATCCTGCAATCACCGCGAAACTGGATCCCAGCAGTAACTCAGCGCCCTCCATGCGGTCCTTTACTTTAAAGAATTGGTCATCAATGGCATAATCGCCGAAATCAAAGACCAGATAAGGCGCGAACACGCCGTCTTTGAAGGAGTGAATTTCGTCACTGAACGAATCAATAAACAGGATGGTCCCATCCTTTGTTTCCGAAAAGACATCCCATCCCGCCATCAGGGAAAGGACCTCGTCTTCCGTCACCAGGTAAGGTGTCTGGGTTCCGTCGCCGGCCGTGAAAAGGACACGAGGAGAGCCCTTTTCCTGATAACCCCGGTAAGTCAGTATACCGTCCCCGACCAAATAGTACCCCATGCCGGGGTTCTGGATATCACATTCCCGTAACGGTTCACCAGTGGTGGAGTAGACATCATATTTGCCCGTTTGTGTAAAAACAATGACAGAATCCCCCCGAACCTGCTCATTATGGATAGAAGGATACTCCAACGGGCCACGCCCCTTGGATCCGACGGTGTTGAGAAAAGACCCGTCCGCAGCATAACGGAAGATATTCAGGTTCTGATGATCAGCGAGGATAAACCCGCCATCCGGCAGGAGTTTGATCGCCAGCATGGAACCCAGCAGATGATCTTCATCCTCTTCGATGGGGACCAACTCCACGGAAGAAACATGTTCCAGCAACGGCTCCTCGGACGGAACGATTTCCATTTTCACCGCATCCCCATTGCCTTTGTCCCGCGCGCATGCCGACAACAACAGCATCGCACACAATAGAATCGATAATCTTCTCATAGAATTCCTCCTCATTTTTGACTCATTTTGGCAAAAATACAAAAAAGTACCATTACTCGTGGCCATTTGTACACGAGTAGTGGGGGTTTTTGTTTTTCGCAAAGGTACCGTTCCCCTTCGTCTTCCCCGCCCGGGCCCGGCAAGGGTCTGGACGGGAAAAGGATTCGGGGAGAGCCCGCCAGACCCTTTGCCGGGTCCGGGCGCAAGCGAGTGCTGTTACTCCCCCCGTGGAGGACCGGGACTAACAGCATTTTTGGCCTATTTTGCTGTTAGTCCCCCCTGCGCTGACCAGGACTAACAGCACCAGGGATGCCCGATCAAGACGGAGATGACGGTGTAACGGAGAATTTTAAGGCGCGCCCCAGCGCGCCCGGCGGGGTTGGCGACAAAGGTCGCAATTTGTTCTGGCGCACAAATAGCTCTGCAGAGTGCTCTATGGCAGGGTAAGCGCTAGGACGCGGCGATTTTGCCTCGTTCTGGCGCACAAACGCCCGCTCAATGCCTTACAGCCCCTGTTCAGCGCCAGGATGGTTTGCGACCTTACACTTCTACCCCGGCACCCAGGCCCGGCGGCAACGCAGGGAGTTTGAGGGGTACGCCCCCTCAATGGATAATAATAATTTGACAATCAGACGATTATCAAATTATTTCGTCGCGTTCGCGGAGATCCTTGACGCGGAGCTGGAGGGTGGAATTGCCGCGGTAGTAGTTCTCGACGATCGAGTAACAAACATCCAGGGGGTTGCCGGACTTGATGTAATCGTAGTAATCCGACATGTTGAAGGCAATCGCGGCGATCTGGTGATAGGGCTGGGACTCCTGGATCAGATCCAGTTTCATGTGCACGCCGCCGGCCCCCACCTTGCGGCCGTTGCCAGCATCATAGACGTTCTCCGTCATGAAGATCGGGTTGCCGTTGCCGGGACCGAAAGGCTGGAACTGCTTGAGGATGCGGAAGAATTTCGGGGTGATCTGGGCGAAATTCAACTTGGCGTCGATTTCGACGACGGGGGTGAGCATCTCCGCCGAGATCTTCCCTTCGATAAAGGCGTCGATCCGCCGGGCAAACTCTTCCAGGTTCTCTTCCTTGAGGGTCAGGCCGGCCGCATAGACGTGCCCGCCGAAGTTCTCCAGCAGGTCCGCGCAGCTCTCGATGGCCTGGTACAGGTCGAATCCGGCGACGCTGCGGGCGGATCCGGTGACGAATCCGTTGGATTTGGTCAGCACGACCGTCGGCTTGTAGAACGCTTCGACCAGACGTGAGGCGACGATGCCGACCACGCCCTTGTTCCACTTGGGATTGTAGACGACCGTCGCGTTCTCCGAGGCGAGGCACTTGCCTTTCTGGACCATCTCCAGCGCCTCCTGGGTGATCTTGCGGTCGATGTTCTTGCGGTCGTTGTTGCTCTCGTTGATCTTCTCGCCGATGAACATGGCGGTCTGCGTATCCTCCGCCGTCAGCAGTTCGACGGACAGGCGGCCGGACTCCATGCGCCCCGCGGCGTTGATGCGCGGTCCGATCTTGAAGACGATGTCGTCGATGGAGATATGCCCGGGCTCGATGTTCGAGAGATTGATCATCGCCAGCAGGCCCTTGCGCGGATCCTCATTCAACTGCTTGAGCCCGAAATGCGCCAGGATGCGGTTCTCACCGACCATCGTGACCAGGTCGGAGGAGATGCTGACGACCAGCAGGTCCAGCAGCGGGATCAGCGATTCGAAGGGGACGCCGTAGCGCTGGGAATAGGCCTGGACCAGCTTGAAACCGACGCCGCACCCGGACAGGTCGTCGAAGGGATAGTGGCAGTCTTCGCGCTTGGGGTCCAGCACGGCGGCCGCTGCGGGGAGCTCTTCCTCCGGCAGGTGGTGGTCGCAGATGATGACGTCGATGCCCAGGTCCCGGGCGTGGCGCACCTTGTCGATTGCCTTGATGCCGCAGTCCAGCGTGATGATCAGCGAGAACTTGTTCTCCGCCGCCCAGTCGATGCCCTTGATGGAGACCCCGTAGCCCTCGTCATAGCGGTCGGGGATATAGAAATCCACCGACGAGGTGAAACGCTTGATGAACGAGTACACCAGGGCAACGGCCGTCGTCCCGTCCACATCGTAGTCACCGTAGACCAGGATCTTCTCCCGGGAGGTGATGGCCTTGCGCAGGCGCTCGACGGCGGCGTCCATGTCCTGCATCAGAAAGGGATCGTGCAACTGGTCCAGGGAGGGGCGGAAAAAGCAGCGGGCCTGTTCGAACGACTCGACGCCGCGTTTGATCAGCAACTCGGCCAGCACCTTGTCGATGCCGACCTCCGTCGCCAGCCGGTCCACCTTGACGGGATCGGCCTGCTCTTTGAGTATCCACCTGCACTCCTTTGACATAACTTACAAAGATATTAAAAATATTTCTAAAAAAGTCGTACTTTTGTACTTCAAACACAATTAAAAAGCTATGGAATACAGCGAGCAGGAACAGATACGCAGGGATTCCCTGGCCAAGCTCCGGGAGCTTGGCATCGAACCCTACCCGGCCGCCCTCTACCCGGTTAACGCCAGCGCAGCGCAGATCGCTGCCGAATTCGACCCCGAAAAGGGGAATTTCCAGGATGTCTGCCTGGCCGGCAGGCTGATGAGCCGCCGCATCATGGGCGCCGCGTCCTTTGCCGAACTGCAGGACGCGAGCGGCCGCATCCAGATCTACGTCAAGCGCGACGAGATCTGCCCCGACGAAGACAAGACCCTGTACAATACCGTCTGGAAGAAACTCCTGGACATCGGCGACATCGTCGGCATCCGGGGCTTCGCCTTCTTCACCCAGACCGGCCAGCTGAGCGTCCATGTCAAGGAACTGACCCTGCTGAGCAAGTCCCTGCGCGTGCTGCCGATCGTCAAGGAAGCCGACGGCGTAGTGCACGACGCGGTCAGCGACCCCGAATTCCGCTACCGCCAGCGCTACGTGGACCTGATCGTCAACCCCGGCGTGCGGGACGTCTTCGTCAAGCGCGCGAAGATCATCGCCACGATGCGCGAATACTTCAACGAGGCCGGCTGCCTGGAAGTGGAAACCCCGATCCTGCAGAGCATCCCGGGCGGCGCGACGGCGCGCCCGTTCATCACGCACCACAACGCGCTGGACATTCCCCTGTACCTGCGCATCGCAAACGAGCTGTACCTCAAGCGCCTGATCGTCGGCGGATACAACGGCGTGTATGAATTCGCCAAGGACTTCCGCAACGAGGGCATGGACAAGACCCACAACCCGGAGTTCACCTGCATGGAGATCTA
>JAFTDE010000053.1 GCA_017454335.1 Bacteroidales bacterium
AAGGATCTGCTCGTTGGTGAGACCCTGCCAGGCCTGAGAGAGCTGCTTGAAGACAGCTTTTACGGAATACTGGAACGCGGTCCTGTAGGAGTCACAAGAAATCCCCATTAGAACGCTGTCTAATGGGGTTTTTCTTGTAAATTGCACAACGTTTGCACAACGAACGGTTCAATCGTTCTCGTCTAATTGAAAGATTGAATCAGTGGACTTGTCAAAATATCGTGCTATTTTGAGGGCAAGGACAGTTGACGGAACATACTTGCCGGACTCGATGGAATTGATGGTGTTGCGGCTCACGCCGATAGCGTCGGCCAGCTGCTGTTGCGTGATGTCCTTGATGGCTCGCTCTACTCGGACTGTGTTTTTCATAGGACCTACTGCTTTTTAGATTTCCAGAGCATCCACTTGAACAGCCCGTAATACAGGACGAAGAGGAGAAGCGGGAGGAAGATCAGGAAGGCTTCGCTCAGGTAAAGTTCGAGATCTTCCGGGAAGCTCGGAAAAAGGGTTCCGAGTCTCAGTTCCAGGAACAGACTCATGATCAGGAAAAGGACGAAAAAGGCATAAGCCGCAATCCCGATGGCCTTCAGGCGAAGGCCGGAGATCATCTCGTCTTCCACCTTTTCCTTCGACAGGCAAATGAGGAAGATGGAAATGATAAAGCAGATGTGAGATGCCTTTGCGAAATACCAGGCGACATTGATGTCGTGTACGAACAGCGCCTTAGCGAGTTCCACGATAACGAAGAGAATCAAGAAGCACCAGCCAATCTTCTGGCAAGAATGCGGCATGAGGATACTTTTGTTTTTCATGTTAAACGTATGTTATGTTTTCTTGTTGCAAAGATAAGTATATTTTTCATAATGACAAATAAACTTTGCAATAAAATGCTTTAAACAGGAAAAGTTCCTGCCTGATCAACTTTTCGCCTGTCTTTTTTTACCCCGCTTCCACGCCGCGGCCAGCGGCCGCCCCCGCAGAAACACGCCTCAACCGGCCATTCTGCAGAAAAAACGATGATTATTCCGCAAAATCGTATCCCGGCACCCCATTCTGCAGAAAAATCGATGAAAATTCTGCAAAACCATGTCCTAATACTCCACTTTGCGAAAAAATCCACGATAATTCCGCAAAACCGTATCTCGGCACCCCATTTTGCCGAAAAATCGACGAAAATTCCGCAAAAGCAGGCCCCTGCGGCCAGGGGGCGGTTCCGCAGCGGGAATGCTTGAAACGCGAGAGCGTTTTGTACTCGCATTCTCCGCGCGGAACCCGCCCAGCGGCCGCCCCCCGCAGAAGCATGCCCCGCACCCAGGCAAATCCGCATAAACACACGGATTCTGTAAAGAATACGAGCCAAAAATATTATCTTTGGGAGATCATCACTCTTCACGCCAAAATGAAGTTCCAACTTACCCTGGCCTGCACCCTGGCTGCACTGACCCTGATTTCATGCGCAAAGGACAGCGCATCAGCGACCGACCCGTTACCGCTCCCCGCGGATTTGGAAACCAGCAAAGACCTTTCCGTCAAACCCGGAGACAGTTTCTACGATTACTGCAACGGAACCTGGCTCAAGAACACGCCCATCCCGGCCACGGGTGCGACCGGCGGCATGTATGACCAGGACGCCGCCATGAAGCAGTACAGCAACGACAGACTCGCCTCCTTCCCCAAAAAGGATGAACACTCGCACGCCCGTCTGCGCGTCAACGGCGTGGTGATGAACACGGACCTCTGGTACGAACTCTACAACGTGGACCGCAACAACGTCCTGTATCTCCCGCCGGAACGGCGGACGCATATCTGGTGACAGCCATGAACAAAAAGAAATATATCCTTCCCCTGTTTTCCGCCCTGCTGGTGCTGACGGCCATGCCGGGCTGCTCGGGCGGCGGGGACGACACCCTGGTACTCCGGTCCGAAGCCGATCTGTCAGGGCTCACGGTCTCCTGCACGAACGGCAATTACTATGAACAGAAATATTCCGCGCGCGAGGACGTCAAGGTCTTCGCCACCAATTCCGAGCCCGACGCCGTGCAGGCCGTGCGGCAGGGCCTGGCCGACGTCTTCGTTTCCGACGAGGTGATGCTGACCGCCGAAGCCATGAAGCAGCTCGGCATCAAGAAGGCGCTGCGCGGCGAAGAATCCTTCGACGTGGCCTTCGCCCTCCGGAAGGGGAACGACGACCTGCGCCGGCAGCTGGACGCCTTCCTCGCTTCGGCGCCCCTCGAGGGCATCATCGCGCACTGGGTGGAAGGCGGCCCCGCCCTTCCGGAAGATCCGGCGGCCATCGCTGCGGACGCAAAACCCCTCCGCAGCATCACCTGCGTCAACATGGATCCAATCTGCTTCATCGGTGACGAAGGACAGTGGTTCGGCATGGATATCGACATCCTGCGCCGCTTCGCCGCCTCCATCGGCCGCCCCCTGGAGATCTCGTTCCAGGATCTGGGATCAGCCGTCATCGCCCTGCAGACTGGGCAGGCGGACATCGTCTCCGGCTGCCTCTTCATAACGGAGGAACGCCAGAAGTCGGTGGACTTCTCCCGCCCCTACTACCAGTGCCACCCCGCCTTCTTCGTCAAGGACAAGAGCGCGGACGCCCGGATCGGGATGAAGGAGCGGCTGCGGATGAACCTCATCACGGAGAGCCGCTGGAAACTGATCGTGGACGGCATGCTGGAAACGCTCCGGATCACCTTCTTCGCCATCCTGCTGGGCACGGTCCTGGGCGTCGGGGTCTGCGCCGCGAAACGCAGCCGTCGCCGCTGGGTGCGCAGCCTGGCGGGCCTGTACGGCGATTTCATCAACGGCATCCCCACGCTGGTCCTGCTGCTGATCATGTTCTACGTGGTGTTCGCCGGGGCCGGGCTGAACGGCACCTTCATCGCCATCGTCACCTTCGCCCTCTGCTTCGCCTCCTCCACCGGCAGCATCTTCGACGCCGCCATCTCGTCCGTGCCCCGCGGCCAGACGGAGGCCGGCCTCAGCCTGGGCTTCACCCCGCTGAGCACCTTCACCGGCATCGTCCTCCCGCAGGCGCTCCGCAAAGGCCTGCCGCTGTACATCGGGGAATGCATCTCGCTGCTGAAGGGCAGCTCCATCGTCGGATACATCGCCATCCAGGACCTCACCCGGGCCAGCGACCTGATCCGCAGCCGCACCTTCGACGCCCTGATTCCCCTGCTGCTCGTCACCATCCTCTATTTCGTGCTGGCCTGGATCATCCGGCTCCTGTTGAACCTGCTCCTCAAAATCAAGTAACATGATCAGCATCAAACACCTCAGCAAAACGTTCCAGAATCCGGACGGCAGCACCCTGACCGTCCTGAAAGACGTGAACTGCGATATCGACAAGGGCGAAGTCATCAGCATCATCGGTCCTTCCGGCACGGGAAAGAGCACGCTCCTGCGGGCCATCAACATGCTGGAACCGCCCACCGGAGGCGAGATCTGGGTGGATGGCGAAAACATCATGGCCAAGGGCTATCCGCTGGACCGGCTGCGCCGCAAGATGGGCATGGTCTTCCAGGGATTCAACCTCTTCGAGCACATGACCGTGCTGGAGAACGTCGTCTACGCACCCACGAAACTCCTGCACGTCCCGCTGGCGCAAGCCCGCGAAGAAGCCATGGAACTGCTGAAGAAAGTGGGCATGGCCCAGAAGGCCGACGTCTATCCCGCCTCCCTGTCGGGCGGGCAGAAGCAGCGGGTGGCCATCGCCCGTTCGCTGGCCATGCATCCGGAAGTGATCCTCTTCGACGAACCCACCTCCGCCCTGGACCCCACCATGGTGGGCGAGGTCCTGAGCGTCATGCGCCAGCTGGCGAAAGAAGGCCTGACCATGCTGATCGTCACGCACGAGATGCGTTTCGCGCGCGATGTCAGCACCCGGATCTTCTTCATGAACGAGGGCATCATCTACGAGGACGGCAGCCCCGACCAGATCTTCAGGCATCCCGTGCACAGCGCCACCAAGGCCTTCGTGAACCGGATCCAGAAACTGGTGTACGAGATCGATTCCGACGATTTCGACTACCTGCAGATCCACACGGGCATCAACCGTTTCTGCATCAAGTACAACCTCGGAGACAAGGCCGATCCCGCCTACGCCATCGTCAAGGAGATGCTCTTCACCCACATGCGCGACCAGCGTCCGCTGACCCTGCGCATGACCTACGCCGAACTCTCCGGCGAAACCGCCCTGGACTTCATGGTGGAGGGCCGCAAGGACTCTCCCCTGGCCCCGGACGCCGCGCTGGACAGCATCCGCGCCCTGTCCCGGGACATCGTGGAAGAGCCCACCGCCCGGGGATTCCGGGTCAAGGTCCTGTTGTAGATCGGCAAAAAATCGTATCTTTGTAAGGGAAGAACGTGTTAACTAAACTATAATGCCAATGAAAAAACTTACTCTGATTCTCGCTGCAGCGCTGATCGCCCTGCAGCCCGCCGCCGCCCAGCTGGGCAACCTGAGGAACCTGGTCCGCGGCGCCGTCCAGAACGAAGCCAACAAAGCGTCCCAGGCAGCTGCAAGCCAGGCCGGACAGGCCGCCGCTTCCACCCCTGCCGCCGCCGGCAAGACCTTCTACGTCAGCGCCACGACCGGATCGGCCCGCGCCGACGGCCTGACCCCCGGCACCGCCATGAAGGACCTGCAGAAGGCCATCGACACCGCGGAAGACAATGACCAGATCTTCGTCGCCGAAGGCAACTACCTCGGCAACATGGACCGTGGCTACCTCCAGAACGGCAAATTCGGCGACGCCACCCACGACATGGGCAAATTCATCAGCATCTACGGCGGCTATTCCACCGACTTCAGCGAGCGTGACATCATCAAGCACGTGACCAAGATCCAGCCGACCGACCAGAAATTCACCGCCCCGCTGTTCAACGTCAACGCCCGCCGTCCCTACGGATACACCGGCCCCGTGGGCAATGTCGTCATCGACGGCCTGGTCTTCGACCTGGGCGAGAACAACCGCTACTGCGTCGCGAACGTGGAGGACGAGCGGACCGGCACCCCCAACACCGGCGTGCTGACCGGCCGTTTCCTCGAGCCCGACGCCAACCCCTCCGTCCCGACCGTGGGCACCCTCAGCGGGGATGAATACGGCCTGCACATGGACGTGGAAGGCAATGTCCGCGTATCCAACTGCATCTTCGTCAACTGCCGCGACTACGGCATCTGCGCCCTCATGGGCAAGGGCCATTTCGAGGTGTGCAACAACATCTTCATCGCCTGCCGCTACGCCGCCTGCCAGATCAAGGGCAACGTGCGCGACGCCGACATCGACAAGGTCTCCCTGGACTTCCACCACAACACGGTGCTGTTCACCTGGACCCGCACCAAGGCCTTCGAGGACATGGGCCAGGGCTTCCGCTTCATGAACGGCATCCGCACCATCGACGTGCACAACAACATCTTCGGCTGCAACAGCAACTGCGCAGTCGAGCGCGTGTACTATGAATCCAACAAGGAGATGGAGAGCCTCAAGCAGAGCAACCTGTACGACAACTACTACTTCGCCAACCGCCGCGACCTCGAGATCGCAGCCTCCGGCGCCGCGTCGATCTCCGTCCCTGCCGCCCGCATCGAGGAAGCCGAGCAGATCGGCCCCAAGTACGAAGGCAACAAGGAACTGCCCGCCGGCAACGACGACTTCCTCAACGCCATCGACAAGGCCTACCTGGAGGGCTTCATGAACCTGCAGATCATCTCTTCGCAGAGCTATGACGCCAACTCCACGGCCAACCAGATCAACCGCCTCTTCGGCATGAACCAGCAGGGCAGCGAAATCGTCCGCCCGAACATGTACGGCAACAAGTACCCCTGGGAAAAAGCCAAGGACCTCTTCGGCAAGGTGGCCGGCTACGGCGCCCAGATGCCCGAATAAACGCGATCAGCGTACCGTGATCACTGCTTCGGCGCCCTGCAGATACGGGGCGCTGAAGTGTATTCTGACCTGCCCGGCCGCATTCCCGGTCCGGACATAGGCCAGCAGACGGCCGCGGTAGGCGCGCTGCACGTTGTCGTTCCAGTTGCCCATATCGGTGTTGTCCGCCGATTCCAGGCCCAGCAGCATGCCCGGGCCCTCCACGGTGCAGGTGATCAGGTTGTCGCCCAGCGGCACGACCAGGCCGTTCTCGTCCACCACCTCGACCTCCACGTGCACCAGGCCGCCGGCCTTCACCTCACTCCGGTCGGATGTCACCCGCAGCGCGGCGGGGCGGGAAACGGTACGGATCTCATACTCGGACTCCTTCCGGCCGGAAGCGTCGTATCCCTCCGCCTTCAGGGTCCCGGCCTGGTAGGGAACGTCCCATCCGATGATGCCGGTCTCGTCGTTGTGCGGTGTCATCGCGCCCACTTCCCTGCCGTTCAGCAGCAGTCGGGCCTGGGCGGCGTTGGTATAGCACACCACGCGGATGGTCTGCCCGGGATCGTAGTTCCAGCTGGCCCAGGCATCGCTGCTGTCCCCGACGGGACGGCCCGGACGGCCCTGCGGCTTGGGATAGGTTCCGATATAGCAGACCGGCGTCTCGCTCCACATCGCGGCGCGCATGTGCCCGCGGGGCTTGAGGTGGCCGGCCAGGTCCAGCAGGCCGCTGTAGAATCCGCGGGACGGCCAGGCGTTGGACTCGCCCAGGTAGTCGATGCCGGTCCAAAGGAACTGCCCGAAGATGAACTCGTTGTCCCGGACGGCCTTCCAGGCGTCGTAGCCCATGCCGTTCTCCGATCCGTAGATGACCCGGTCCGGATAGGCGGCGTGGTCCTTGGCATAGCGGCTCTCGGTATAGTTGTAGCCCACGACATCCACGGCCTCGGGGTATTCCGTCTGGTTGGACATCGCCACGCCGGCCAGCGCGCCCGTCACCGGACGGGACGGGTCGGCGGCGCGGACCCGGGCGGCCAGGCGCTTGGCGATCACGCCGATGCGCATGGCATCGGGGGCGTCGGGCTTGTATCCGCCGGACGAAGGCTGGGTGAACTCCAGGTTGCCGCCGTCCAGGATCGGATGCGAATACGGATCGTTCGGATAGTCCACCTCGTTGCCGATGCTCCAGAGGAAGATAGACGGATGGTTGCGGTCGCGCCGGACCATGTCGGTGACGTCCCGCTCGCCCCACTCATTGAAGAAATCCGCCGTCCCCTCCATCGCGGGCGTCCCGACGTTCCATCCGGACACCCACTTCTTCTTGTTGTATTCCCACTCGTCGAAAGCCTCGTCCATGACCAGCAGGCCCAGCCGGTCGCACAGGTCATAGAACAGCGGCGTCTGCGGGTTGTGGGCCGTCCGGATGGCGTTGGCCCCGATGGATTTCAGGGTCAGCAGGCGCCTTTCCAACACTTCCTCCGGGACCACGGCGCCCAACACGCCCGCATCATGGTGCAGGCAGACGCCCTTGATCTTGCGGCTGACGCCGTTCAAAGCGAATCCCTTGTCCGGATCGAAAGCCAGGCTGCGGATCCCCACGGTCACCTCGCTCCGGTCCAGTTCCGCCTTGCCGGCCATCAGGACCGCCTCCAGGGTATAGAGATACGGATCATCCAGGTCCCAGCGGTGCGGAGCCGGCACCTTCAGGTCCACGTTCTGCTTCGCGGCCGCCCGGGCGGAAGTACGCGCAACGACCTTGCCGCCGGCATCCTTCAGCGAGAGGGACAGGCGGGCGCCGGAGGGCAGCGGGCCCTCCACTTCCGTATCCACCGTCAGCACGGCCTGCCGCTCCGTCAGGGACTTCAGGGCATAGCCGACGCCCCACAGGGCGAAATGCGTATCGCCGGCAGCGACCAGCCAGACGTTCCGGTAGATGCCCGATCCCGTATAGAAGCGGGAATCAGCCTTGCGGCTGTGGTCCACCCGGACCGCCAGGACATTGTCCCCCTCCCGGTCCAGGTACGGGGTCAGCTCGTACAGGAAGGAAGCGTATCCGCTGGGCCTTTCCCCCAGCAGATGCCCGTTCAGGTACACCGAAGAGCGGTTGTACACCCCTTCGAAATAGACGAACAGCTTGCCGTCCGGCAGGTCCCGGCCCTGGAAATGCTTGCGGTACCAGCCGATGCCGGCGGGCAGGTATCCGGTGCAGGAGGCGTTGTCCGGAGACAGCGTCCCCCGCACGGACCAGTCGTGCGGCAACTGGACCCGGGCCCAGCGGGCATCGTCGAAGGCCGGGGCGCCGGCCCCCGCCGGATCACCCAGCATAAAGGTCCAGCCCTCATTGAACAGCGAACTGGCGCCGAAGGAAGTCTGCGCCCGGGCGCAGCCCAGGGCCAATACACATCCGAAAACAAGGCAAAGAAGAATCCGTTTTTTCATAAAGACAGTCGTTTACAATCAATGGGTCACAAACAGCAGCTGCGCGATCCGGGTCAGGTAATCGCGGCAGTTCATCCAGGTATGTCCCCCGTCCGGGGTATAGAACGTATGCCGGACCCCGTTCTCCGTCAGGTAGGCGTCCAGGCTGCGGGACGCGTCGATCAGGAAATCGGAGGTGCCCGTCCCGATCCAGACCAGTTTATACTGCTTGTTCAGGCTGTTCACGGGCGCATAAACGCCGTTGGAGAAATTGGCCTTGTACTCGTCGCCGAAGATCGCCGGCGCCATCGCACAGACCCACTGGAACTCCTTCGGATTGCCCAGACCGCAGGCCAGCGCCTGCCGTCCGCCCAGCGAGAACCCGGCCACGGCCCGGTCGCGGGCCGTTGTCCGGACCTTGTAATTGGCCTCGATGAAGGGCTTGACGTCCTGCAGGATCTCCTTGGTCACCAGGTCCGTATCCATCGAATTGTAGGCCTCGGCCAGGCCCTGGCGGATCATCTCCGGATAGGGATTGGCATAGGGCATCACCACGATCATCCGCTTCGCCTTCCCCTGCGCGATCAGGTTGTCCAGGATGTTGTTGACATGGCCCACCTTGAACCAGGTCTCATAGGTATCGGTCATGCCGTGGATGAGGTACAGCACGGGCAGCCGCTCCGACCCCGCCGGATCGTAACCCGCCGGCGTATAGACGCACATCACGCGGTCGATGCCGCAGGTCTTCGAATGGTAATACCGGTAACTGACCTTGCCGTGCGGCACGTCCTGGATGTCCTGCAGGGCAGGCTCGGGACCGCGCACGTCCACCAGGGAGTTCTTGAAGCCCTCGTTGGGGAAGATCAGCACGTTGTTGGGATCGGCGATCCGGGTTCCGTCCACCACGAAGCAGTAGGGATAGATGTCAGGCTTGCCGGGCGTGACCGTGACGCTCCAGACGCCGTTCGCGTCCCGGGTCATCGGCATGCGCTGGGGCAGCATCTGGGTGTCCAGCAGGACCTGCGAGGCATCCGCCGCCTGGCAGCGGAACGTGACGGATCCGTCCGCATGGTATTCCGGCGAGACGACCCCGGCCGGGAACATCCGCGCCATGACCTGCGGCGTGAGTCGCTGGCCTTCACCGGCACCCGGCTGGGCCTGGGATATCTGCGGGGCGGCCATCAGCAGCGCCGCCAAAAGGAATCTGTATGCTTTCATATCTCGTTAGTCTTGGAAAAGAAGGGGCAGGGATTGTTCGAGGAAATACTTGGCGTTCATCCAGGTGTGGCCGAACTTGTCATGCGTGAACAGCTTGACGTTCCGGATTCCCTTGCTGTCGAGGAAATCCATGTAGTCCTTGGCGTTGCCGTACAGGAAATCGTCCGTTCCGACGCCCAGCCACAGCAGGCGTATCCTGTCGTTGATCTGCGGATCGTCATAGACGCCCGGGAGCGTCGTGCTGGTGAACGAACTGTACGAGCACAGCCACGAGAACTTGTCCAGGTTCGTCAGGCCCGTCGCCAGTCCCTGGTTGCCGCCGCGGGAGAATCCGCCGATGGCCCGGTGGGCGCTGTCGTTGAGCGTGCGGTAGTTTTTCTCCACGAAGGGCATCAGGTCGTTCAGGAAGTCCGTGGTGAACAGGTCTCCGCGGGGCGCCTCGCCGGCGGCGAAATACTTGGAAGGATTGCCGTAAGGCAGCACGATGATCATTTCCTTCGCCTTGCCCTGCGCGATCAGGTTGTCCAGGATCAGATTCATCCGGCCGACCTTGAAGTACACCTCCTCGGTGTCCGTCGTGCCGCTGATCAGGTAGAAGACGGGATATTTCTTTTTGTTTTTGTCGTACTGCGGCGGGGTGTAAACGATGGCGTTGCCCCAGGTACCGAGGCTCTCCGACCAGTAATTGACATAGTCCACGCTGCCGTGGGGCACGTCCTGCAGGGCATGGATGCGGGGTTCACCGCTGCCGCGGACGTCCACGATGCTGTTCTTGAAGGTCTCGTTGGGAAACCAGTCGGGGTTCTGCGGGTCCATGACCTGCACCCCGTCCACGACGAAGCTGTACGGATACATGTCCGACGCCACGGGACCCAGGGTGACGGTCCACACGCCGTTCTCCCCCTTCGTCATGTCCTGCGTACCGGCGAACTGCGTGTTCACCCGGACCTGCCGGGCGTCCGGCGCCGAATAATTAAAGGTGACGGTGTTGTCCGGATGGACGATCGGCGAAGCGGTCGAAGCGCCCGATGCACCCCGCGGGGCGCCCATGCCGGCCGGGAAGCCGCGGCGGGGCCGCCGGATCTCGAGGACCACCTTGCCGGCCTCGGGACCGCGCACCACCTTCATCCACATCTCGGCGGTAACCTGCGTCCCGGTACCCATCTCGGTCAGTTTCGCCTCGATACCGGGCTCGCCTTCCCCGATCAGGTCGGCCTGGGTCAGTTCACCCGTCCAGAGGACAGGCCCGAAGGTGTGGCTGATCGTCCAGGCACCCGGATCGATGCCCTCGAAGACATAGCTGTCCACACCCTCCCTGATCATCACGCGCTTGGTCTCGGCATTGCCGCCGTAACCGCCCCGGCCGCGCTTGTTCATCTCCACCTCGCCGCCCGTGCCGTTGACCTCCTCGGTCCTGGGCCGGTAATAATCCAGCCCGGAGTCGAAGGATTCGACCTCGAAGAAATATTCCGGTTCGGTATTGAGGCTGTGCAGCCGGAAGAAGTTGGCGTCATAGACGATGCAGCTGTTGTACAGTTTGTCCGGAGCGATGCCGTAACGGATGATGTATCCGTCCGCACCCGGGACCGGATCCCACAGCAGGCTGGCCTCGCGGCGGTCTTCGGGGTTGCGCACCACCTTGACGCCGCTGACCTTCACCGAACCCGCGGTGGCGGGATTGCCGAAGACACGCAAGTCCTTCATGCAGAACTTCGCGCCGTCGTGGCAGGGCGCCGCGTTGACGACCTTCACGTAACGGGCCTGGACCGGGGTCTTGAATTCGGTATAGTCGTGGTGGAAATCCAGCTTGTTGTCGCGCTTGTCCACCACCGTCTGCCAGCTCCGGCCGTCCTGGGACACTTCGACGGTGAAGCACTGGTAATGCTCCGGCAGGGCCGGGGCGGCACCGGGGGCCGCCCGCTGCTGGGCCTGCGCCCCGATGTGGTCGAAGTTGCACTGGACGGCATGGATATCGGCCACGCGGCCCAGATCCACCTCGTAGAACTCACCCGGATCGCCGGTCCCGGCCACCCAGCTGGTCATGAAGTCCTCGTCCACGCCGTACTCCGGCAGATAATTTTCGAAACTGGACGAAACGATGACTTTCTTCTTGTGCGAAAGCAGCTTCCAGCCCGTCCAGTTGTGGTCCACGGCATCCGTCCGGGTGCCCGGCCAGTACTGCGGCCAGTCGCCGTGCGAGACATCGGAATGCATCACGCCGTCCGCATCCACGGCCGTCGGGTAGATGGCCAGCTCGGAACCGCGTCCGCCCCCGCCGTAGTTGGCCGGGATCATGCAGATCGTCCACAGCTGGCCGTTCTTGTCGTGGAAGGTACTGCCGTGGCCGGCGCCCACGGCAAAGCCCGTGGTCTTGAAGGTCAGCGGATTGTGCTGGGAATAGGTGAAGGGGCCCATCGGGCTGTCCCCCACGTACACGCCGTGCGAATACGAAAGGAACTCCAGGCCGATGGCGGCGTACTGCAGGTAGTATTTCCCGTTGTGCTTGGTCATCCAGGGGCCCTCGATCCAGGGATACTCCTCTTCGTAATAGTCGCGCCGGCCGCCGAAAATCGAATAGATCACGTCGTCGTGGCGCCGCGTCTCGAAACCGTGGTGCTTGTAGTCGCTGAAGAACAGCACCTGCGGCTCTCCGATCTCGTGGAAGGTCTTCGGGTCCAGCTCGACCACCTTGAAAGGCATCAGCTGGGACCAGCCATAGTACATGTACAGGCGCCCCCCGTCATAGAACAGGTTGGCGTCCCCGTAGCGGTCACTGTCCAGGGTGCCGGCCCGCTCCCAGGTTCCGGCCTTGGGGTCGACGGCCCGGTACACGTTGCGGTTGTTCATCGAGCATCCGTACAGGGTCCCGTCCATCTCCACGACGGAGACCACGCCGCCCGGGTATCCCGGGGCGTCCACGTAGGTCCAGTCCTTGAAATCCGGGGAGTACCAGTATCCCTTGCGGTGGGACACGAACAGGTAATAGTCGTCCTGGAAGACCAGCACGACCGGCTCGCCGCCCCGGTAGGCACGTTCCCCGGGAACGACCAGGTCAAGCGGGTTGCAGAAGGTGTTTTTCTCCTGTCCGCCGCATACCAGGGACAGGAGCAATGCGGCCGCCGTCAGAACGGACCGCCCAAAGCCTTTTTCTATCATGTTTCAGGTCATTAGTTTCCATTTCAAAAATAAGAAAAAACGCCCGATTTTGCCTATCTTTGACCCATAATTCATTCATTTCATGAAAAAACTGTTCATCAGCTTCCTTTTCGCCCTTTCACTCGGACTGAGCGCCGCAGCCCAGATACTCCCCAGTGCCAACCCCAAGGCCGATTCCGTCGCATTCGCCAGGGTGCGCGCGCGGATGGATTCCATCCGCCAGTACCGGCCCACGGTGGGCCTGGTACTGGCCGGCGGCGGAGCCCGCGGCCTCGCGCACCTGGGCGTCATCAAGATCATAGAAGAAATGGGTATTCCCGTGGACGTGGTGACGGGCACCAGCATGGGCGGCCTGGTGGGCGGGCTGTACGCCCTGGGTTACAGGCACGACCAACTGGACTCGCTGGTACGCGCCATCGAATGGCCCGTCATGATGTCGGACAACATCCCGAACGACTACATCGGATACAAACTCCGGAAATACCGCGACAAATTCGTCATCCGCATCCCGCACCACTATGACGACGCGGACCTGGCCGACCGCCTCAAGAAAGAGCGGATCGCGGACAAGATGGCCGAGGAATCCGGCGGCAACTCGGCCGACATGCTCTCCGAATCCATCTCCCGGATGGGCATCGGCATGCCGGACGGATACCTGTACGGACTGAACGTGCGGAACATGCTCAGCAGCATCAGCGTCGGATACCAGGACAGCATCAGCTTCGCCGACCTGCCCATCCCCTACGCCTGCGTCGCCACCGACCTCTACGCCATGACGCCCAAATACTGGACTTCCGGCAGCATCAACGACGCCCTGCGCTCCACCATGGCCATCCCGTTCTATTTCCGGGCCGTGCGCCAGAACGGCGAAGTGCTGCTGGACGGCGGCATGCGCAACAACTTCCCCGTGGACCTCGCCAAGGCGATGGGCGCGGACATCATCATCGGTTCCGACATGGCCGTCCACCGCGAACTGAACGAGCTGAATTCCCCGGTGGACTTCCTGATGCAGACCATCACCCTGCTGGCCTCCTCCACGATGGGTCCGGCCAAGGAAATGCTGGACCTGGGCGTGCACCACGAACTGGAGGGATACAACATGCTGTCCTTCGACGACGAGAGCGTGGACGACATCATCGGCCAGGGCTACCGGAACGCCCTCACGCACCAGGATGCCTTTGCATCCATCGCAGCCCTCACGGCCGGCAAACCCGCCCCGCCCGTCAGCACCCACCCGGCTGCCGTCAACCTGGCCCAGGAAACGGTCCGGGTCAGCCGGATCGATTTCCGGGGCATCTCCGAAGACGAACAGCGGGCCATCCTGCACGACAGGGATTTCCCCAAAACCGACCTGTACGACCGCTCCACGGTCGAGCAGCTGCTGCGTAAGATCTACGGCACCAACGTGTTCGAATCCGTCACCTACCACATGGAGAAGGACGGGGACGCGTACGTCCTGGTGTTCGACTGCCAGAAGGGCCAGACGAACGACGCCGCGATCGGCATCCGCGCCGACACGGACGAGACTGTGGCCGTCGCCCTGCATTACGGACTGGGAACCCGCCGCCTGGCGGGTCCGCGCCTGACGGCGGACCTGAAACTGGGCACCAACCCCGCCCTGTCCGTGGAGGGAGCGATCAAATCCAGGATCGGACTCCCGACGGTCGGCGTCACCCTGCGGAGCCGGCTGATCAACAGTTCCTCCGGATATGTTTCCGAAAACGACCAGCGCCTGCTGTGCGCCGCCGCCGACTTGTTCATCGAGGATTCCAGGATGCGCTTCGGATCCATGCGGGCCGGCCTCACCTACGAGACGGTCCCTTACGAAAGGTATCTGTCCATCAATACGCTCCGCTGGACCCGTGAGGACTGGTACAAGGATTACTGGTTCTCCGGCTTCGCCACCCTCAAGTATGATACGTTCGACGACGGTTACTTCCCGACAAAGGGTGTGCGGCTGTCCCTGGACGGACGCTACGTTTTCACGGGCCACTCCCATCAACTCGACGACGATCCGGATCTGTGGCATGACGACGGGGCCGTCACGACGCCGGGCGGAAAAGTTCCGGCCTACTTCTCCACGGCGGCCAGCGCAGAAACGGCGTTCTCCATCGGAAGTCATTTCGCCATCCTTCCCTCCCTGCGTGTCGGATGGTATGGGACGGTGAAAGATATGGGATATGGCGGGATTGACTCACCCGTTCCTTCCAGTTTCATGCACCTTCCGCACATCGTCACCTTCGGCGGCTTCATGGCCAACCGTTATACGGAACGCCAGCTGCCTTTCTTCGGAGCTCCCTCTGCCTATACGATGGTGGCGCCTGTCAGCTTTGTCGCCCAAGTGGACCTGCGATACTGTTTCCTGCGCAAGAATTACATCACGCTCCGGAGCGCCGTGGAGAACGATGCGTACGTTGTCAAGAGCCTGTTCTCCAACACGCCCCTGATGGCCCTGGGCGTAGAGTTTGCCCGCCAGACCATGGTCGGTCCGCTGCGGATCGCCGCCCAGCTGGGCCCGATCCTGGGATTCTGCATGTACGCCTCCGTCGGCTTTGACTTCTGATCCGAAAAAACACTATATTTGACAAATGACCATGCGTTCCAGATACCTTGCCCTCCTGTGCGCCCTCCTGCTGCCGGTCCTCCCGGTCCGCACGGCGGCGCAGGCAGCACAGGACACCACCCGGACGGTTTCCAGCTCGGCCGAAGAGGTCCGCGTCACCCTCACCAGCCTGCTGGATGAACTGCGCCAGTCGTACTCGGACGCCTTGATGTCCGATTCCCTGTTGATCAACAACCCGGAACGGCGGGAAGAGATGGCCCTGATGGTGCGCTCGGCCGACGAGCTGACCATCCGGCTGTATTCCCAGCGGCCCGACTACACCTTCGACATGGCCTTCGCCCTGGAAAACGTGACGCGGGTGTACAATGCCTTCCAGGAACAGATGGCCCTTCCCAGCAACTACCTGACGGACGCCCGCGCGGGACTCACCCGCTACACCCTGCTGGAACAGACCCTGCGGGACATGTACCTGAGCCATCCGGTGGATTCCCTGATATCCGAAGCCGATTCCCTGCTGCTGGCGGAATACACCCCGCCGGAGCCCCTCGGCCAGCAGGACCCGGAGAATGCGGTGCTGCTGGACAGCTGCCTGTACTATACCGGCGCCCTGACAACCCTGTACGGCAACGACACCTTCATGGCCCTGCAGGACAGCATCTATTTCGCGGAAACCAAGCAGCGGCTCAAAGAGGCCTACGAATACGCCCAGGCCAGCTATGCCGACAGCCAGAAGAACCGCTACATCGGCGGGAACCTGAACATCTCCCAGATCATCAAGAACTGGGACACCATCATCCCGGAGATCCGGAATGACCTGTACGTGCGCTACCACGCGGAAGATCCCCTGAATCCCGGCGCCTGGAACGGCCAGTACGTGCTCTCCTACGCGAAAAGCATCCTGCTGATCCTGCTGCTGTGCCTGTTGGTAGCCGGAGCGGCCAGCTTCCTGGTGTACAAGTTCGTGCGTCCGGGCAAGATCCACTCCTTCCGGCCGCTGCTCGCCGCCATCCTCTGCACCCTGCTGTTCATCTTCGGCGTCGCCATCGTCAACGGCAACCAGGACAACACCTACTGGCAGATGGCCTACAAGCTGCTGAAGCAGTTCGCCTGGCTGACCCTCGCGATCCTCGTTTCCCTGCTGATCCGCATCCGGGAAGCCCAGGCCAAACCGTCCCTGATCGTCTATCTGCCGACGCTGGTGCTGGCCTTCACCGCCATCCTGATGCGCGTGATCTTCCTGCCCGCCGGCGTGGTTCCGCTGGTGTTCCCGCCCGTGCTGCTGGTGTTCATCATCTGGCAGGCCGCAGCCAACCTCCATTACCGCAAACAGGTGGCCCGGACCGACCTGCGCTATCTGTGGGTGTCCGAGGGCGTCATGCTGGCCGTCTGCATCCTGTCCCTGTGCGGTTTTTCCATGATCGGCGTGCTGCTGCTGACCTTCTGGACCTTCCAGCTGGCCCTGCTGCACACCATCACCACCCTGTACTACCTGGTGATGCGCTACGCCGAGGTCCGCGTGGCCCGGAGAAAAGCCACCTACCACACGGAGAACCCCCTCCTGCCCCTGGAAGACAAGAACGCCTTCATCGAGGTCACCTGGCTGTACGACCTGCTGCGGATGGTGGTCGTTCCCCTCATCACCCTGCTGTCCTTCCCGCTGAGCATCCAGCTGACCTCCCGCGCCTACCAGCTGTCCCTGACCGGGGAAACCTTCATGAAACAGCCCCTGATCCACTTCAGAGGCCTCGAGTCCATCACGCCCTTCAACATCCTGCTGGTGGTCGGACTCTTCTTCATCTTCCGCTACCTGATCCACCTGTGCAAGGGCCTGTCCCGGGTCATCAAGCTGCGCAACGTCATCGAGAAAAAGGGCGACAAGGCCGTCCCCATCAAGGAATCCGAGGTGAACATGAGCCTGACCAACACCCTCTTCTCGCTGATCGGCTGGCTGCTGTACCTGACCATCATCTTCGCCATCCTGAGCATCCCGACCGCCGCCCTCACCGCCATCTCCACCGGTCTGGCCGCCGGTATCGGTTTCGCCCTCAAGGACCTGATCAACAACTTCTTCTACGGCATCCAGCTGATGGCCGGACGCATCCGCGTGGGCGACAAGATCTCCTGCGACGGCGTGCGCGGCATCGTCAAGCGGGTGAGTTACCAGACCACCCAGGTCGAGGACGAAGACGGATCGCTGATCGCCTTCACCAACACCGACCTCTTCTCCAAGAACTTCCGGAACCTGAACGCCGGCAAGAACTACGAACTGCTGAAGCTCCGCATCGGCATCAAGTACGGGACCAGCATCGCCAAGGCCCGGGACGTCATCCTCGAAGCCCTCGAGCCGCTCCGGACCAAGGATGCCAGCGGCCGGGACATCATGGACCCGAGTTTCCCGATCGAAGTGCGCTTCGACAGCCTCGGCGACAGCTCCGTCAACCTGATCGTGGCCCTGTATTCCACGGTCGAGACGCACTACACCTTCCCTTCGCGCGCCATGGAAGCCATCTACGACGCCTTCTATGCCAACGGCATCGAGATTCCGTTCCCGCAGCGCGACGTCTATGTCAAATCCGTTCCCGAGAACAAGCAAAGCCCGACACCATGACGACCAAGTCCCTTCCCCTTATCCTGAGCCTCTGCCTCGCCCTGGCCGCCTGCGGCCGGCCGGATCCGCAGACCATCGTCCGTCTCGGCAGCGCCGAACCCGGCGCAGCCGTCATCCCCGACGACTATGTCGGCCTGAGCTACGAATCCAAGATGCTCGTCCCCGACGGGAACGGCCAGTATTATTTCAATGTGGAGAACAAGCCCCTCGTCACCCTCTTCCGGACCCTGGGCATCCGCAGCATCCGCATCGGCGGCAGCTCGACCGACAACCCGAACGACCCGCTGCCGTCCCTGGCGGACATCGACAACTTCTTCCGCTTCGCCCGCGAAGTGGGCGTGAAGGTCATCTACTCGGTGCGCCTGCGCGACGGGGATCCCGACTACGCCCGCAGCGTCGCCGCGCTGATCCAGAACAAATACAGCGACCGGCTGGACCTCTTCGCCATCGGCAACGAGCCCGGATACTACAAGAACGCCTACGAAGAAGAGCTGAAGCCCCGCTGGGCGTCCATCCGCGAAGCCGTCAACAGCGCCTTCCCCGGCGCCCGCTTCTGCGCCCCGGACGACAACCCCAACCCGCCGCTGTGCAGCTTCATGCTGGACAACTTCGGCAGCCACATCGGCCTGCTGACCATGCACTACTACCCCGGCGACTGCGCCTACACCAATCCCTTCAAGGTCCAGGACGTCAGCGAACTGATCCCCTTCGACCCCGCGGTCAAGCGCGAACTGCTGCTCTCTGACGATCTGCATCCCAAGTACGAAGGGGTCCTGAAGCGCATGGCTCCCGTTTTCGAGCGCGCCCCCTACCGCCTTAGCGAGACCAACAGCATCTGGTACGGCGGGCTCAAGGACGCCTCGGACAGCTACGCCTCCGCCCTCTGGGCCCTGGACTACATGTACTGGTGGGCCAGCCGGGGATCGGCCGGCATCAACTTCCACACCGGCGACTATGTCGGCGGGGGTGACGGCACCGTCGTGTCGCGCTACGCCACCTTCGTCACCGAAGGCGACGGATTCGACGTCCGCCCGATCAGCTATGCCCTCAAGGCCTTCGGCGAAGGCGCCAAAGGGACGCTCGTGCCGGTACAGATCGACGGCGAGACCGACCGGATCGACGCCTATGCCGCCGTCCGCGCCGGGACCGTCAGCATCACCCTGATCAACCGCCGCTACGGCGACGAAGCCCAGCCCCGCACCGTCTCCATCGACCTGGGCGCCTGCACCCCGGCCGGCAAGGCCAGCGTCCTGCGCCTGGAAGCGGAGGGCAACGACACGGCCGCCCGCACGGGCGTCACGCTGGGCCGCGTCCCGATCCGTCCCGACGGGACCTGGGACCATCCCGTGCGCGAGACCCTGCGTCCCGCCAAGGGCAGCCTGACCATCACCCTGAAACCGGCCTCCGCCGCCGTCATCACCCTTCCCGTAAAATAAAGCGCCATGAAACGACAGCTCCTGATACTCACCCTGCTGGCGGCCGGCCTCCTGTCCGCCGGAGCCCAGCCCCGCCAGGACCGGACCCTGTCTGACGGCTGGACCATCAAGCCCATCACCCGGACCGCCAAGGGTTTCGTCGGCGACCCCGTCACGCTGCCGCACACCTGGAATACCTGGTACATGCCCGACACCCTCTGGTACAACCGCGAGATGATGGTGTACCAGCGCACGCTCGAGCGCACCCCGGACATGGACGGCAAGCGCGTCTATCTGTATTTCGAGGGCGCCAACAGCGTCATGGACCTGTTCGTCAACCAGCGCCAGGCCGGCGAGCACAAGGGCGGATACACCGCCTGCTGCTTCGAGATCACGGACTACCTGCACGCCGGGACCAACCAGATCGAGGTCTGGGTCAGCAACGCCTACCGCAGCGACGTGCTGCCGATCAGCGGCGACTTCAACGTCTGCGGCGGCCTGCACCGACCCGTGCACCTGATCGTCACCGGCCGCGACTGCATCTCTCCCCTCTTCTACGCCTCCCCGGGCCTGCTGGTCCGCCAGGACAAGGTCTCCGCCCAGCGCGCCGAACTGCGCGCCGAGACCATCCTCTCGCTGGGCGGCGGGAACAGCCTGGACGACTACAGCCTCCGCACCACCGTGCGGGACGCCTCCGGAGCCGTCGTGGCCAGCGCCTCCTCACTGCTGTCCCGCATCGCCCCCCGCAAGGACGACAAGGGCCTGTGGCACGCCGTGCTGCCCCTGCAAGTCGATCATCCGCACCTTTGGGACGGCAAGGCCGACCCCTACCTGTACACCGTCACCACCGCGCTGTACCGCGGCGAGACCCTGCTGGACCAGGTCAGCGAACAGACCGGCCTGCGCTACTTCCACGTCGATCCCGACCGGGGTTTCTTCCTGAACGGGCACTATCTCGACCTGGTCGGCTGCTGCCGGCACGAGGACATGGAAGGACGCGGCAGCGCCCTGACGATGGAGGACTACGAGCGCGACTTCGCCCTGATCCGCGAACTGGGCGCCACCGCCATGCGCCTGGCGCACTACCCCCACGGCGAACCCGTCTACGAACTGGCGGACCGCGACGGCATCATCCTGATGACCGAAATCCCCCTCTGCGGCCCCGGCGGATACGGATACACCGGATACCTGGACAAGGTGCAGGAAAACGCCCGCGAGGTGCTGCAGGAACTGGTCTATCAGAAATTCAACCACCCCAGCATCGTGTTCTGGGGCATCTTCAACGAGATCCTCGTGAACGACGGCCGCTTCGAACAGTACGACGACCCCATCCCCTTCATCAAGGAACTCAACGCCCTCTACCACGCCTGCGATCCGTCCCGCCTGACCACCTTCGCGACCTGCGTCGAGCAGAGCCACTACCTGGACTGCGCCGACCTGATCGCATGGAACAAGTATTTCGGATGGTATGGCGACGGCGCCCGTGACGCCGGGGCCTTCTTCGACCAGGCCCGCGCCGAGGCGAACGGCAAGCCCGTCGGCGTATCCGAATACGGTGCGGGCGGCAGCGCCCTGCACCACCAGTGGCCCCTGGACAAGGCGGCCCGCCCCAGCGGGCGCTACCATCCCGAAGAGGCCCAGGCAGACTGCCACGAAGGCAACTGGGAGGCCTTCAGCGAGCGTCCCTGGCTGTGGTCCAAGTTCGTCTGGGTCTTCGCCGACTTCCCCTCCGCCATCCGGCACGAGGGCGACCGCGACGGCATCAACGACAAGGGCCTGCTGACCCGCGACCGCCAGACCAAGAAAGACGCCTTCTACTTCTACAAGGCCAACTGGAACCCCGAACCGATGGTGTACATCTCCGCCCGCCGCTTCACGCAGCGGACAGAACCCGTCACAGACGTGCGCGTGTACAGCAACCTGCCCTCCGCGACGCTGTACCTGAACGGCAAGTCCCTCGGGACGGCCAAAAAGGACAAACTCAACCGCATCATCTGGGAGGGCGTGCGCCTGCGTCCCGGCGAGAACGAAATCATCGTCCAGGGCCGCAGCGGCCGCCAGACCCTCGCCGATACCTGCCGCTGGGTCCTCTTCCAGCAGGGTCCCGAAGCCACGGCGCTCGAGGGACCCGTGACCGTCATCCCGGCGACCCCCGCGACCCTGACCCAGGCCCTTGCCCAGGCCGCCAAGGCCGTCCGGCAGCCCCGCAACGTCGTGGTGGAACTCGCTGACGGCAGCTACGAACTGTCCGAGCCCATCGTGCTGGACGAACGCTACAGCCCGCGCGAAGGCTTCCGCCTCGTCTTCCGGCCCGCCGAAGGCGCCGCGCCCGTGATCAGCGGCGGCCGGAAGGTCAGCGGATGGACCCGCGTCGAGGGCAATCTGTGGAAAGCCCCGTTCGCCTGCGACCACAAGGTTCGCACGATGATCGTGGACGGACAGCGCGCCCTGATGGCCCAGGCCTCCGTCCAGAGCGACGGACTGGGCGTATCGGAGCGCTTCCCCATCAGCGGGAACGAATCCTGGGCCTTCGGCGCCGGACAGGGCGTCGCGGGCATACGCCTGGCCGCCAACCCGCAGATCTGCGAATTCCGCAACCCCGGGGACGTCGAGCTGGTCCAGAGCAAGACCTGGACGGAGAAGATCCTCTGCCTCGAATCGGTCCAGCGCCAGGCCGACGGCAGCTACGTCGCCCGCCTGCAGCAGCCGCTCGGCGCCATCATCAACTCGATGGCCTGGGCCGGCAAGATCGACTACCGCGGCAAATTCCACCTGCGCAACGCCTTCGAACTGCTGGACGAACCCGGCGAATTCTACTTCGACCGCAGCGCCCAGACCCTCTACTACATGAGCGACGGGCGTGACGTCAACGAAATGGAAATCGTCGTCCCGCGCAGCGAGGGCCTGCTCCGCCTGTACGGCAGCTCGAACGCCAGCCGCATCCGCGGCATCGCCTTCGAGGGCATCACCTTCGCCTACGACGCCTGGAACCTGATGGAGCTCGAGGGATCGCGCGGATTCGGCGGCATCCAGAGCCTCGGCCTCGCGACCCGCTACATCCCCGACGGCAACTGGCATCCGACCAAATACAACAGCTGCGGCGTGCCGCCGGGCTGCATCGACATCCGCAACGCCTGCGACGTCAGCATCGAGCGCTGCCGCTTCGAGCACCTGGGCTGCGCCACGGCCATCGCGATGACCAACGACGTGCAGTGCGCCCGCATCGTCGGCAACGTCTTCCAGGACATCCTGGGCAACTCGCTGACCGTCGGCCATCCCCAGCACTACGAGATCGGGGACGGCGAAGGCGTCTTCCCGCCGGGGGTCGAGGGGCTGTGCCAGGACATCCTGGTCAGCAACAACTACGTCCGCAACGTCTGCCTGGACTTCCGTCAGGTGGAAGTGATGGTGGGATTCTTCGTCCGGCGCGTCCAGTTCCTGCACAACGACATCCAGTACTGCCCGTACGGGGCCATCGCGCTCGGATGGTGGTGGGGCAACGCCGAGATTCCCGAATCCACCGTGGCCGGGGACAACGTAATCAGCTTCAACCGCATCGGCAATACGCACCAGCTGCTGAGCGACGGCGGGGCCATCTACGTGCTGGGCCGCCAGCCGCGCTCGGTGATGGAAGGCAACTACGTCTTCTCCTCGCCGCGCAGCCTCTACCCCGACGACGGCTCGTCCGGCTGGGACATCCACCACAACTTCGTCAACACCACCTACAAGGCCTGGCTGCACATCGCCAGCGACCGCGACTACGACATCCGTGTCTATGACAACTACGTCAAGGACAACTACCTGATCAACGACGGCGTGGGCGTCCAGGTCCTGCGGACCGAGAACTTCCGCAACCGTCCGTTCAGCCAGACCGCACTGGACATCGCGGAGCGCGCCGGCATCGAGGCGGCCTACCGGGACATCGTCCCCGGGCAGGAACCGCCGGTGATGCGCATCGCGCCCGACTTTCACATAGAAAAATGGTAAACATCATGAAAAAAGCATTAGCATTATTACTTGCATGCACCCTGCTGCCGCTGTGCAGCTGCCACTTCGTCGAGCCGAAGAAGAACGACGAGGTGGACGTGGTCGCCCACCTGGTCGTCCCGACCCAACTGTCCGAATGCCTGGAGTTCTACGCCGTCTATGAGGACTTCGAGGGCAATGCCGACTCGACCAAGATCCAGTTCCAGTCGATGACCGAATCCGAAGGCATCAGCTACGTCATCTATGAATCCGCCCTGTTCAAGACCAGCGAGGTCGGGGCCAGCTGCAAGATCGGCTTCGTCGCCCGCTACCGGACGGACATCGAATGGACGGCCCCCACCTACGAGGCGCGCGTCATCATCGGCGCCGCCGCGGTGGACTTCTACAACGGCACCGTGCTGGACTACCTGTCGCAGGCCTACGCCAATTTCGACCAGCAGACCCTGTCGACCTGCGATCCGGAATTCATCCTGGAGGAAATGGAAAACAAGTGGCGCGGCGCCGGCAAGGCCTTCGGCTTCGGCACCAAGTGGGATGAGACCTACGGACTGCTGGCCACTTCGGACGGCGAGGTGAACGTTCCCGAATCCTTCTGGCCGAACCTATGAAACGCATCCTGATCGTCATGGCAGCACTGATCGCGGGAGCGGCGGCGCTCTCCCCTTCCGCCGGGGCGCAGACGGCGGTGCGGATGGACGGAGGTCTTCCGCGGGTGGATCTCTGGAAGCCCGGGCACATGCCCAATTCGAAGGGCCTGAACCTGCCCGATTCCGTGGCCCGGAACCGGACCTGGCGCATCGGCATGCCGCGGATCTACGTCTACCAGCCCGGTCCCGAGGACCGCAGCCGGACCGCCGTGCTGGTGATTCCCGGCGGCGGATACGCCAAGCAGGCCTACGAGACGGCGGGTGACGCCATTGCCAAATGGCTGAACGGCATCGGCGTGACGGCCTTCGTGCTGATCCACCGCCTGCCCAATTCCCCGGACTTGATCGACGGCAGCCTGGCGCCGACCCAGGACGCCCAGCGGGCCCTGCGCTACATCCGCCACCATGCGGAGGAATTCGGGATCGATCCGCAGCGCATCGGGGTGATGGGCTGCAGCTCCGGCGGGCACGTGTCGGCCTGCGTTTCCACGATCGGCGAGGACTGGAGCGCCGTGGGGGACGAGCTGGACGCCGAGCGTTTCCGGCCCGATTTCGCCATCCTGATCAGCCCGGTCATCTCGCTGCAGGACCCGATCGCGAACGTCGGCAGCCGGGATATGCTGCTGGGCGAGCGCAAGAACGATCCGGCCCTGCGCACGCGCTTCTCGATGGACGAGCAGGTGACGGCGGCCAATCCCCCGACCCTGTTCATCCACGCGGCGAACGACACCTCCGTCCCGCAGCAGAACAGCATCCGGATGTACAACGCCCTGGTCGATGCCGGGGTGCGCGGATCCTCGCTGCACATCTTCCCGCACGGCGGGCACGCCATCGCGCTGCGCCGCCAGCCCGGCTCGACAGCCGTCTGGCCTGAGATCGCCGAGATGTGGATGAAGGAAATCGGGGTGCTGGAATTCTAGATTATTTCCCCCGGCGCAGGAAGAAGCGGCGGCCGACCAGGACGATGGGTTTCAGCGGCCAGGGAATCAGCGCGCGCTCGGCCTCCTGCAGTTTGTCCCGGATGGGAAGTCCCTGCGGGCAGTGCTGCTCGCACTTGCCGCAGCGGATGCACTGCGAGGCAAACGAGGGTTCCGCCGCCAGGGCGACCGACTGGAAATACTGCTGGCGCCCGGAGAAACGGGACTCGGTGTACATGGTGTTGTAGCTGGCGAAGATGCCCGGAATGTCCACCCCCTTGGGGCAGGGCATGCAGTAGCGGCAGCCCGTACAACCGACCTTCTCCTTCTCCCGGATGATGCCCAGGATGCGCTGCAGGAAGGCATGGTCCTCCGCCGTGAAGGCGCCTTCGACGGCCTCCGAGGCGGTGCGCACGTTCTGCTCGACCATCGCAAGGGAGTTCATGCCGGACAGCACGACCGTCACCTCCGGCTGGTTCCACAGCCAGCGCAGCCCCCAGTCCGCCGGTTTCCAGCCCCGCGGATGGCCCGCCATCAGCTTCTTCGCCGCTTCCGGCAGCTTGTCCACCAGCTTGCCGCCGCGCAGGGGCTCCATAATGACCACGGGGATGCCCCGTGCCGCCGCGGCCTTCAGGCCGGCCACGCCCGCCTGCGCCGTCTCGTCCACGTAATTGTACTGGATCTGGCAGAGATCCCAGTCGAAGTCCGAAAGGATCTTCAGGAAATTCTCCGTGTTCCCGTGGTACGAAAAACCGATGTTCCGGATGGCGCCGGACGCCTTCTTTTCGGCAATCCATTCCATGACGCCCACGCTCTTCAGCCGCTCCCACTGGGCGATGTCCGTCAGGTGGTGCATCAGGTAGTAGTCGACCCGGTCTGTCCGCAGGCGGGCCAGTTGCTCTTCGAAAAAACTGTCCAGCGACGCGCGGTTGCGGACCAGGAACTGCGGCAGCTTCGTCGCGATGCGGACCCGGTCCCGGATGCCGTTGCGCGCAAGGATCTCGCCCAGCGCGGCTTCGCTGCCGGGGTAGATGTACGCCGTGT
Organism: Bacteroidales bacterium; assembly: GCA_017454335.1. Lineage (GTDB taxonomy): Bacteria > Bacteroidota > Bacteroidia > Bacteroidales > UBA932 > Cryptobacteroides. Next base: position 25,856 of record JAFTDE010000053.1, read on the forward strand.
CGAAATAGTTCACGCCGGCGCGGTAGGCCGCCAGCAGTTCCTGCTCGGTTTTGTCGATATCGATTCCTGCGCCTTTGTGGCTGAAGCGCATGCAGCCGTATCCGAGGATGGAGAGATCGTCTCCGTGTCTGTCTTTCCTGTATTGCATTCCGCTCTCGTATAAAAAAACGGCCACAGGCATCTGTCTGTGGCCGTCGTGCATCCTCAGGGACTCGAACCCTGGACCCGCTGATTAAGAGTCAGCTGCTCTACCAGCTGAGCTAAGGATGCAAAATTTCAAAGTACCGTACCCGGTTTTGTGACCCGTTCGGGGCTCGAACCCGAGACCCCAACATTAAAAGTGTTGTGCTCTACCAACTGAGCTAACGAGTCTTCCAGCCCCTTTAGGGAGTGCAAAGGTATGTCTTCTCCCGGAAAAAACCAAACTTTTTCCGGTTTTTTTGCGAAAAATCCTCAGCGGCTCAGGTACAGGACGGCACCCTGGGGACCGGCCGCGGCTCCGGGAACGGGACCGCGCCCCATGGCGGGGGCCGGCGCCGGGATCTCGGGGATCTCCAACTCGACGACGCTACCGCCGCGCACACGCAGGGTCTTGCCGACAAAAGCACCGGTCTGCGGATTGATCCAGCGGGCCTTGTAGCTGGTCTTGTCAGCGCTCAGGTCCAGTTTCGCGGCCTTGCCCTGGGCGTACACCACGTACCCGAGGGCGGGCTTGCCCATCCCCCACTGCGCTCCGTCCACGGTCACGGCCTCCATCGGGGCCATCTCCAGCACCTTCGTGTAGAAGGCCTTGTCGGCGATCTGCGGCAGGCTGACCATCGAGGCGCCGGCCGCCAGCGAGACCCAGTTGCTGTTCTGCGCCCGCCCGGCGTTGTTCACCACGGCGATGCCGGGGTACTTCAGGCTGTACTCGGTGATCTGGCGCCAGATGGACTGGGCGTCGGAAGGCGCCTGCGTCATCACGCGCTGGTACTGGCGCGGAGCCAGGTTCACCCCGCCCCGCGGCGCATACAGGCTGCCGTCGGCCCCGTAGGACCACTGGCGGATGTCGATGATGTCCACCAGGTCACGGTAGTGCGGATCCGCGAGGACCTCGTCCGTGACGTCCTTGGTCGCGTTCAGCATCACATAGACATCCTGCGCGTTCTCCCGCTCCCACTCGGCGATGCAGTCCAGCCAGAAGCGCACGAAATGCGCCGGGCCGGTGTACTCGATGCCCAGATGGTGGATCACGTTGCGGCAGTCCTTCACCGCATCCAACTGCTTGCGGATGTACTGGCGGTGGTAACGCGCCAGCGCTGCGTTGTTCTCCACATTGTAGAACTCCGTGGCCATGAAGACGCGCTTGTCTCCCTGCATGAAGGTCGGTTCGGCGAATCCCAGGTCACTGTTGATGTTGTTGGCGACCCGCCAGGGATAATCCGCCCAGTGCGCGCCCTCCTCGATGATGTTGTGCTGGAGGTAATGCTCGTCCAGCAGGAACAGCCCGTTCCGGTCCGCCAGGGCCGCGAACTGCGCGATGCGGTCCCAGTACCAGGTATTCCAGCGGTTCAGGTCGTACTTGCTCAGCCGGTCGAAGGCAATGCCCTCTCCGCTGCGGGCGAAAGGCTGCTCCAGGAAGGGCGCCCAGACGTCCGCGTTCGCGCGCATCATCCGCCCGTGGTCGTCGCGGCGACGCTCGTACCACAGGGCCGGGAAATGCTGCAGGCCGATCTGGCCGCGGTTCTTCAGGTGCACGACCACCGTGTCCAGCACGTCCGTGTACCCCGCCCCGGTGCGGCCCGGGACGAAGCGGTTGATGTTGTCGGAAGCGCTGCGCACGGCGCGGCGGCGCAGCATGCCCTGCCACATCGTGGTGCGGGCGGTGCCCCCGGCCGCGAACTTCCCGTCGATGGTCAGGCGGCCGTTCGAGAATCCGATCGGATGCAGTTCCGGCGCGCTCTGCTTGACGGCCACGGGCTGCGGACTGACCCCGCGATCGACCGTCGCCACCAGCGGATACGCCTTCACCATCTCGTCGATCCAGCGGTCCACCGACATCGCGGGCTCCACGGAACGCTCGCCGAACTCGACGCCCTCCTCGGCGGTCACCCGCTTGTCGGGCACCTCACCGAAGATGCGGTCGTAGTGGATGATCTTCTCCAACTCCGGACTCTTGCGACCCGTACGCTGCTCCCACTGATAATAATACAGGCAGTCCGGATGGCCGATGCCGTGGTTGCCGTGCGAACCGTTGCCGGCGCTCTGGCCCTTCGTGCCGAAAGCCCAGTTGTGCGACAGGGGCGGATCCTCGAGGATCAGCATCGGCGTGCGGCACATCCAGCACAGGGCGTTCGCCGAGGACCAGCTGCCGCCCATGCTCTCCAGGAACATGTTCGTGAACTGCAGCGGCGCCCCGTCCACCGTCACGCGGTCGAAGAGGGTTCCGCAGGACCATCCGCCCGTCGCCCCGCTGTAGTCGTAGGGGCTGGTCGCCGCGCACAGCACGAAGGCGTTCGGACCGGCCGCATTCTGCCCGACCGTGAAATCATGGTATCCTTCCTCGGAATGGCAGCGCAGGAACAGGGTCTGCTGGCCCAGGGTCTGGAATGCCAGGCGCCGGAATCCGCCGATCTCGCCGACGGGTTCCTGGTTGCGGCACTCCTCGACGGTGATGCGGCGGGAATTGTCCCAGACCGCCGCCAGGGAACTGACGAAATGCCGGGCCGTAATGCGGCGCACCCAGCAATCCTGGGCGTTGTCGAAGGTGATGGCCATCCAGCGGTGGTTCTCGTCCTTGGGATAGTTCCGGTCGTAGTCGGACACCAGCACCATGTTCTCGATGCCGATGTGGTCGATCCGGCCGTTCCAGGTATAGGGCGTCACGTATCCCCCGCCGTACTTCGCGTCGAAGGACATCGGCATCGGCACGTCCACGGTCACCGAGGCCGCATCCGCCGCGACGACCGTCCGGTCGAAGATCACGTCGAAATCGTCCTGCGCCCACAGCCAGTGCTGGTAGTCGGCGCTCATGCCGATGTTGTCCGCCTGCAGCAGGTGCACCCACTCCTGGGTGGAAGGCCGCGTCACCGTGACCTGGTCCCCTGCCTTCAGGCCGTGTCCGGCGGGCAGCGGGATCACCGTGCTGTTCACCGGCAGATACTCGCCCGTCATGTCGATCCGCTTGCCGAAGCTGCGGTCGTCCACGCCGCGCACCTGGAAGAGGGTTTCGCGGTCGTGCCCGGCCGCGAAGACCGTCGTCCCCGCCTGGCCGGTACCGGCGCCGCGGACCACCACGCCCGAGACCCCCAGGGTGATGAAGCCCTCGACCCGGAAGAAACCGGGGCTGAGCAGCACGACGCCGCGGAATCCGTCCGCACGCAGGGGCTGGGCCGCGATGTAATCGACGGCCGCCTGGATCCAGCGGGTGTCATCCCCGCCGCTGGGCGAGACCTTCGCGACCGGCACCGTCGGGTCGGCCAGCAGGTCCGGAATGGCCTCCTCCGAGGCCATGTATCCGCAGTAGGAATAATCGGGGATGCGGTCCCCGTTGGGGTAGGCGAAGTATTCGACCTGCTGGTCCTGCGTCACGCGCAGCGGCGCGAAGACCGGGGCCATGCCGGGGCGGTTCTGGGCCCCGAGGGTCAGCGAAAAGGCCGCCGCGAGGGCAGCGAGCGAAAGGGTACGGATGGACATATCAATGATTTGGTTTATAGGTTCTTACGGTATAAAGGGCGAACAGCAGCACCACGACAAAGCAGCCCATCGGGACCAGGTAGGCCACGTTGATGCCGGCCGCATCGGAGACCAGGGCTTGCATCGGGGTCAGCAGGGCCCCGCCCAGGATGGCCATGATCAGGCCCGAAGCGCCGATCTTCGCGTCCCCGGGCCGTCCGCCGGCCTCCGGGTTCTCGATGTCGCCCAGCGCGATGCCGTAGATGGTCGGGAACATCAGCGACATGAAGACGCTGATCAGCATCAGGCACACCACGCACAGCCAGCCGCTGCCCGCGGTCAGGGTGACCAGCAGGGCCAGCACGACGTCCGCCGCGGCCGCCCACATCAGCAGGCGGGCCGGGCTGAAGTACTTCATCAGCCAGGTGAACACGAAGCGCGAGACGCTGAATCCGATGATGCTCGCCAGGTAGATCGTCGCACCCTGGGCCTCGACGATGCCCAGCTCCTTCATCGCCAGGCGGATCGTGAAGCTCCACACGCCGATCTGCGCGCCGACATAGAAGAACTGCGCGATGACCCCGAAGACGTACTTGCGGTTGCGCAGCAGGCGCCGGAACGAAGCCCCCAGCGAGTCCTGTCCCCCGTCGTCACGCCCCTCGGGCATCTTCACGAGGAGCATCACGACCATCACGGCCAGCAGCACGAAGCCCAGGGTCATGTAGGTCCCGGAAACCGAGTACAGGGAAATGTCGCGCAGGATGAAGAACTTGCTCAGGAGGATGCCGGTGATGGATCCCAGGGGGTTGAAGGCCTGGGCGATGTTCAGGCGGCGGGTCGCCGTCTCGGGCGATCCCATCGCGAGGATGTAGGGGTTGGCCGTCGTCTCCAGGATCGAGCAGCCGCCCGCCAGGATGTAGATCGCGACCAGGTAAAAGGCGTACGAAGCGGCCTTGGCGGCGGGCAGGAAGAGAATCGCGCCCGCAGCGTAGAGGGCCAGGCCCAGGATGACGCCGCTCTTGTAGCTGTACTTGCGGATGAAGAGCGCCGCCGGCAGGGCGAAGCAGAAATAGGACCCGTAGAACGCAAACTGGATCAGGGAGGTCTGCGTGTCGGTCATCGTCATGATCCGCTTGAACGCGGACAGCAGGGTGTCCGTCATGTTGTTGGCGATGCCCCAGAGCAGGAACAGCACCGTCACCAGACAGAACGGAACAAGGTTTTTCTTTTCTACAGCTTTCATGTCTCAGGTATTGGCCCAGGTCAGCGCGAACGCGTCCCCGATGATGTCGCGCACCTGGTCCAGCAGGGCCGGATCCGGGGCGTCTTCTATGTACGAAAGGTTCTTGAGGATGTTCTCGCTCGAGGTCGAGGAGAAAAGGGTCGCGGCGATGCGCGGATTGCCGACCGCGTACTGCATGGCGAGGCGTTCGATCGGGTAGTCGAGGGTGTCGCAGTACGCGGCGGCGGCCGCGCATGCGCGCTTCAGCGCGTCGGGCGCCGGATGCCAATCCGGCGTCCCGCGCCGCGACAGCAGCCCCATCGACAGCGGGCTGGCGTTGATGACGCCCACCCCCTTCGCCTCGAGAAAGTCGAGGTAATCCAGCAGCTTGTCGTCGCACAGGCAGTAGTGGCAAAAACTCAGCACGGTCTCCACCGTGCCCGCCGGCGCGTGCTCCACCACCCACTTCAGGTTCTCCAGCTGCAGGTCCGTGATGCCCACGTGCGAAACGACCCCCTGCTCGCGCAGCTCCACCAGCGCCGGCAGGGTCTCCCCCACCACCTGGTGCAGGTCCGCGAACTCGATGTCGTGCACGTTGATCAAATCGATGTGGTCCACCCCCAGGCGCTCCATGCTCTCGAAGACGCTGTCGTGCGCCCGCTTGGCGCTGTAGTCCCAGGTATTGACCCCGTCCTTGCCGTAGCGGCCCACCTTGGTGGAGAGGTAATAGCGGTCCCGCGGGATCTCCCGCAGGGCTTTTCCCAGCACCGTCTCCGCCTTCAGGTGCCCGTAATAGGGCGACACGTCGATGAAATTGATCCCGTGCTCGACCGCCGTATGCACGGCCCGGATGCCGTCCGCCTCCTTCAGGGAGTGGAACACGCCCCCGAGACTCGATGCCCCGAGGGACAGCGCGGAGACGCGCAGGCCGGTCCTGCCTAATTCCCTGTATTCCATTTCACCAGGATTCTGAAGACCTTGCCGGGCGCGGCTGACCAGGCTTCGAGGGCGCTCTGGGCCTGATCGGGCGCGATGACCGATGAGATGAAGGGCTCTACCTTCGCTCCGCCGGCGATGAAGTCCCGCACGGCGGCGAAGTCCTCGGGCGTCGCGTTGCGCGATCCCATGATGTCGAGCTCCTTCTTGACAAAGAGTCCGGTCGGCAGCGGCACGTCCGCGGGAGCGTATCCGATGCAGACCACGCGGCCCGTGAAGGCCACGCGCTCGATCGCCAGGCGATAGGTCGCCGGGGCGCCCACGGCTTCGATCACCACGTCGGGATCGGGAAGGCCGCTCCAGGGCTCGGAACTGTTATAGGTATACTTCGCCCCCAGCGTACGCGCCAGGGCGAGTTTTTCGTCGTCCATGTCCGCGGCGATGACGGTCGCCCCGCGGCTGACCGCCGCCACGACGGCCCCCAGGCCCACCATGCCGCAACCGATGACCATCACCGTATCGCCGGCCTCCACCCACCCGCGGTCCACCGCGTGCGTGCCGATGCACATCGGCTCGATCAGCGCGATCTCGCGAAGACCCACCCCCGGGCAGGGAATGACCTTGTCCTGCGGAACGCAGAGGTACTCCGCCATCGCCCCGTCGCGCTGGACCCCCAGGGTCTGGTTGTGCTCGCAGGCGTTGGGGCGGCCCCGGCGGCAGGAGGCGCATTCCCCGCAGCTGGTGTAGGGCATCACGGTGACGGCTTCCCCAGGCGCGAAGGCGCTGACGCCGAGGCCCGCGGCAACCACGCTCGCCGCGATCTCATGACCCGGGATGCGCGGGAACTGCACCATCGAGTTCTTCCCGCGGAAGGTCGACAGGTCCGTTCCGCAGAATCCGACATACTCCATCCGCAGCAACACCTCGCCCGGACCGGGCTGGGGCTGGGGAACTTCCAGGATGCGGGTCTGGCCCGCCGCAGTAATCTGTAAGGCTTTCATTCAGACATGTTTTTGATATAAGGCAGCTCGGGCAGGTCCCGGAAGCCGTAGAAGGCCATCGCATTCCCGCCCAGGAAGGCCGCCAGCTCCCTTTCCGAGAGCAGCGGCGACTTGCCGAAGAAATCGTAGGACATCCGGTAGGTGATCGCGCAGATGGTCCGGGGATAATCGCTCCCCCACATCAGTTTGTCGATGCCCACCAGGTCCGCCGCCTCCCGCACCGCACGCACGGCGGAGGGGAAGGGATAGAATTCACTGTTGTACAGCCAGGTGATGCCGCCGGATTCGATCCGCACGTTCGGCGCCTGCGCCAGCAGGATCTGCTCCCGCCAGTGCCGCCCCGTCGCCATCCCGAAGTGCCCGATGGCCACTTTCAGCCCCGGACACTCCGCGATCAGCTCGCGCATCTGCGCGATCTGCTCCGCATCGTCCGCCAGGCACATCGAGAGGATCACCCCCTGCTGTTCAAACGTATGGCAGAGACTCACCAGCGCGGGATCGGTCAGGCTCCGGTGCATCCGGTGCCCCGGGACCGCCACCGCCCGAAACGGCGCCGCCTCGAATCCCGCCAAATCATCATGGTCGATATCCAGCAGCTTGCAGCACAGGAATCGCTCCGGCCAGCGGGCCTGGACACCCGCCAAGTAATCGTCCTGCCGCCCGTCGATCACTTCCTGCACCACCACGGCCGCGCCCACGCGCGCATAGTCCATATTGGAGAGAAACACCTCGGCACCATTCACCCCGTCCGTCATGAAGGGCGGCAGCATCTGCCGCTCTTCGCCGAAGAACATCGCGCGGCCGCGGCCCAGCGGGTAGATACGCTGCCCGTCCACGACCGCCTCCTGGCGCTGCCAGAGGTGGGTATGCGCGTCAACGATCGTCATCCCTTGCGCACCGGATCGCAGGTCAGCTCGACCCCGAGTTTCTTGAAGATCTTGCGGTCCACCTCGCTCAGCATCACCGTCGAGTGGACCTGACAGCCGCGCAGGGCGGGCAGCTGCTCCAGCGCCCGGCGGCAGTTCTCGTCCTCCACGCTCAGGATGGACAGCGCGACCAGCACCTCGTCCGTATGCAGGCGCGGATTGTGCCCGTGCAGGTAGGAGACTTTGGTCTGCTGGATGGGCTCGATCATGCGCTGCGGGATCAGCTTCACCTCGTGCGCGATGCCGGCCAGGTGCTTGGTGGCGTTCAGGATCAGGGCGGCGCTGGGGCCCAGCAGGGCGCTGGTCTCCGCCGAGATCAGGGTGCCGTCCGCGAGCTCGATGGCCGCGGCGTTCACGCCCGAATGCTCCTTGCGCTCGCGCGCGGCGACCGTCGAACGGCGGTACTCGGTCGTGATCTTGGCCTGCTGCATCAGCAGGGAGATCTTGCTGACCTCCGCGTCGCAGCAGTTGCCCAGGGCCAGTTCGCCCAGGGCGTTGTAGTATCGCCGGATGATCTCCTGGCGGGCCGCCTCGCAGCAGGCTTCCTCGTCACAGAGGCAGTATCCGATCATGTTCACCCCCATGTCGGTCGGGGACTTGTAGGGATTCTCACCGTAGATGCCCTCGAACAGGGCATTCAGCACCGGGAAGATCTCGATGTCGCGGTTGTAGTTGACCGCCGTCTTGCCGTAGGCCTCCAGGTGGAAGGGGTCGATCATGTTCACGTCGTTCAGGTCGGCCGTCGCGGCCTCGTAGGCCAGGTTGACCGGGTGCTTGAGCGGCAGGTTCCACACCGGGAAGGTCTCGAACTTGGCATATCCGGCCTTGATGCCGCGCTGGTTCTCCTGGTACAGCTGGCTCAGGCAGACCGCCATCTTGCCGCTGCCGGGTCCCGGGGCCGTCACCACCACCAGCGGGCGCGTCGTCTCGACATAGTCGTTCTTGCCGAATCCCTCGTCCGAGTCGATCAGGGCCACGTTGTTCGGGTATCCGTCGATCGTATGGTGATAATAGGTACGGATGCCCAGGCGCTCCAGGCGCGCCCGGTAGGCATCGGCGCTGGCCTGGCCGTTGTAGTGGGTGATCACCCCCGAACTCACCAGGAATCCGCGCCCGATGAACACGTCACGCAGGCGCAGCACGTCCATGTCATAGGTGATGCCCAGATCCGTGCGGATCTTGTTCTTCTCGATGTCCAGCGCGCTGATGACGATGACGATCTCCAGGCTGTCCTCCAGCTGCATCAGCATCTTCAGCTTCGCATCGGGCTCGAACCCGGGAAGCACCCTGCTGGCATGATGGTCGTCGAAAAGTTTTCCTCCGAACTCGAGGTAGAGTTTGTCGCCGAACTGCGCGATCCTTTCGCGGATCCGCTCCGACTGAATCTTGAGATATTTCTCGCTGTCGAACCCGATTTTCATAACGGGAATCTAAGTTACAAATATTCCTCGAAACCGGCAAGCAAAGCGTAAAAATTGCAAAAATCGGACAAAAACAAACCTTTTACACCCCAATTTGAACAATGTTTCGTTTTTGTCTGCCTACCTTTGCATTGAGGATTATTCCGCTATTTAACCTAAAACAAAAACTGCCCCAATAGTTGGTTTATGAATGGTTAAGTCCGGGCCAATCAATTTCGAAAAGGGGCAAGGCCCGGAAGGTTGCTAAATAGCATGCAGGCGTGGCTGTGAAGTCACGCCTGTCTTATCCTGAAAAAAGTTGACTCACAAAGAAGAGTTAACAATGTACCAGTTACACACAGAGAAACAGTTAAAGTACTTCGATGAAGTGATACGCCTTCATTACGAACTCGGTTATGGCGAAGACCGAATCGAACAAA
>JAFTDE010000004.1 GCA_017454335.1 Bacteroidales bacterium
GGAGAACTCAAGAAGAGAGAAGCCCGCATCAAAAAGTACACCGAAAAGTACCAAAGCAAAGTGTAAAGTGCAAAGTTCAAAGTTCAAATGTTTGAGTTAACGGAACAGATCACAATAGACGGGAAAGCATATCGGATCAGAAGTGATTTCCGCGTTGTACTCGAGATCTTCGTGATGCTGCAGGACCCGGAGCTGGATGACGGGGACCGAACGGAAGCCCTGATGCAGATGTTCTATGTGGACAGGCCGCAGGATGTAAAGGCAGCGATCGAGGCCTTTGCCTCTTTCGTCGACCCCCGGCCGCGAAACGGCAGAAAGCGGCCCGGGCTGGTGGACTGGGAGGCCGACTTCGAACTCATCGCCGCGGCCGTCAACCACGTGCTCGGCAGCGAGTGCCGGGCCCTGCCGCATCTGCACTGGCGGACCTTCCTCGGGGCCTATATGGAGATCAGTCCGGACTCGCTGTTCTCGCGGGTGATCTCCGTGAGAGAGAAGGTCCGCACGGGGAAGAAGCTGGAAAAGTGGGAACGGGAATGGTATCGGAAGAACAAGGATCTGGTGGACCTGCCCATGAAGTACAGTGAAAAGGAACAGGCCCTGCTGGAGGAATGGACATGACGAAAGAACTCTATTTTAACCTCGACCCGGATTCGGTCGATGCCTATGGCGATATCTCGGACGTGATGAAGGACACCATCAAACGCTTCGACAGCCTGAACAAGACCGTGCTGAAGGCCGAGCGCCAGCTGATGAAGTTCGACGAGATCAACCGGCTGGTGGCCTGGGAGGTAAAGGAGAAAACCGAGTCCGCCGGGAGAAGTTCCTCCGGAAGCAGCGCGAAGAGCAGCAGCTCGAAAAAACAAAGCACGAAAGAGACCGCGAACAGCAGCGGCAAACCCGCGGAAACAAGCATCTCCAAAGGGCGCGAGGCCACGCTGCCGATCTACTTCACGATCAAGGACGTCCTCTTCAACTGGGACGACCTGAACCCCGAGCAGATCATGATGAAGATCATCGCGGGCCTGACCGCCCTGGGCGGCGGCGTCATCGGCTTTCTGGCCGGCGGCATGTTCGGCGGCGTGCCCGGCGCCATCATCGGCCTCGGCGCCGGTCTGCTGTTCGGCATCCTGCTGGACAACACCGTATTCAACTTTGACGGAGAGCTGAGCAGGGAAGAGTTCTGGAACAGCCTGACCATCGCCCTCGGGACCATCGGCGGCGGCCTGATCGGCTTCATGGCCGCGGGCCCCGTCGGGGTCATGCTCGGCCTCACCATCGGCCTGGTCTTCAGCATGGTCTTGACCGGGATCAACTGGGATACGGTCCTGCAGGACATGGACGAGTTCTTCGCGGACCTGCAGGAAAACTTCCACTATCGCTGGGAGAGCTTCCAACGCCTGATGAGCGAGAAGTTCGCGGGCCTGCGGAACTGGTGGAACGGGCTGAACCTCGGAAGATTCCAGTTCAAGGTCCCGCACCTTACCGTGGAGTGGCAGGAGCTGGCCTCTGACAGCGTCCTGGCGAAGTTCCTCGGCATCACTGCGATCCCGCACCTGTCTGTCCAGTGGTACGCACGCGGCGGCATCGTGGACGGGCCCACCCTGATCGGCGCGGGAGACGCCGGGAAGGAAGCGATTATTCCGCTGGAGAGGAACACTTTCTGGATTCACGAGGTCGCGGTCCATCTCAAAGAGGAACTTGAGAAGCTGGCACCGAGCAATGCCCTGACGCTGGTTTCCCTTCCTGCGGCGGCATCGGGGGCCCTAGTCCCACCGAGCGCGGCGGCGCCCTCTGCCCCTCTCGATCTGGGCAGTCTAGCCGACACGATTGCGAATGCTATCGCCTCCGCAGGTCAGAGCAGCCAGAGCGACCCGATCATCCGCGTGTACCTCGACGGCAAGCAGCTGACGGATGTGGTGACGAAATATCAGAAACGCAATGCACGCGCCTACGGATAGGATGTGATTTGAAATCGCTGCATCAAGATTTGCAATCGGCACAACCAACATCATCCAGTACATCGCCGAGGATGGGCTGACCTTCCAGACCTTCGACATCGATGCGCCGGACGCGGGCAGGACGCTGGACGGCAAAATGCACCGGGCACGGGTAGCAACGAAAACCAAGATCCTTGTCCGCTTCCGTCCCCTGACGGGCAGTGAGCTCACCACGATCCGCAACCTGATGACCAATCAGACCTTCTCGGTCAAGTACTATGACCCCGCCGGCAGCCAGGTGACCAAAACCATGTACAAGGGTGACGAGAGCTACCAGGCGCGTTTTATCTACGACAGTACGCACGGCGATTATCATGAGTATGAAGTCCATCTGATCGAGGTCTGACGATGCACACAACTTCAACTTTGTACAACGAAATCCTCGCCGGGGATCACCGGACGGAGGTCAAGGCCGAGATCAATGGGACCATCTACGGCATCGACACCATTGTCTCGATGCAGACCTCCCGCGCGGTCTTCGGCACCGGCTCCCCCACCATCGGTCTGGCGCCGTCCTCGGAAATTAACCTCCGGCTCCGGGCCGGCACCTCGGTCATCGCACGGATGGCGAAGATCCAGCCCTACTTCCGCATTGTGAATGACGCAGGTCAAAGAAGTGAGTGGATTCCGAAAGGGACCTATTATCTCGACACGCGGAAAGAGAACAACGACGGAACCCTCTCGCTGACGGGCTACGACAGCATGCTGATGGCCGAACGCACACAGCCCTGGTCAGATCTCGAATGGCCGGCACGGGACATCGATTCCGTGTCTGAGATTGCGGAGATTCTGAACATCACCGTCGATCCCAGAACGACTGCATTAATGACGCAGGCCTACCGCATCCCGATGCCGGTCAGTTACACCATGCGCGAGACGCTGCAGTACATCGCGGCGCTCTATGGCGGCAGCTTCATTATCAGCGAGCGCAACACCCTGCAGCTGGTGTGCATCTGGGACCGCAAGTCCGTCTCGCAGGCGGACCTCGTCCTCGACACAAGCACAAACGGCTGTATGCAGCGGCTGGAGACGGAAAGAGCTTTCCCGGGCTGCTCAGGGGTGCGCTTCGTGAAGGAAGACGGGACCGAAGTCTTCTACGGATCGACCGCCGGATATGTGTTCGAAATCAAATGCCCCTGGGCGACACAGGCTGCGGCAGTGAACCTGTACCTGCATCTGAACGGATTCGCGTACCGGCCTTACCGGGCGGAAGCTGCCTGCATCAACCTGGCAGTCGAACTTGGGGACACGGTTTCAGTCAATGGACTTTCTACCGGTCTCTATGAGTATGACGTGAACTACGATTCGCTGAGCGCGGCCGACATCGGCTGCCCGGGAGAGGAAAGCCTCGACCATGAGTACCCGTATCAGTCCTCCGGTGACCGGGCCTTCGTGCGGAAGATGGACGGCTTTCAGTCCGAGCTCACCCAGCAGGCCAGCCAGATCGCGGCGAAGGTCTCGCGCACTGGCGGCGACCCGCGGAGCTTCGCCTGGTACCTGGACGCGGACAAGTTCTTCCTCATGTCCAACGAGCATCAGGTGATGCTCGTGGATGACGAGGGCCTGACAGTCAACGGCACGGTGAATGCCACGGCCGGGAACATCGGCGGCTGCACCATCGAGAACGGGACCCTGCATGTCGCCAACGCCAACATCGACAACCTGACCGCCGGGAAGATCACGACCGGGACCCTGCCGACAGGCAGAATTGGGACCTCCTCGATCACGGGGGCGAAGATCGCGGACTACACCCTGGCGTCCACGCA
>JAFTDE010000054.1 GCA_017454335.1 Bacteroidales bacterium
CAGAACCTGCTGCAGCACTCGCGCGAGGTGGCCAACATCTGCGCCATCATGGCTTCGGAGCTGGGCCTCAACCCGTCTGTCGCCAAACGCGCCGGCCTGCTGCACGATATCGGCAAGGTGTCGGAAGAGGACAGCGAACTGCCTCACGCCCTGCTGGGAGCCCGCCTGGCCGAACAGTACAAGGAACGTCCCGAGATCTGCAACGCCATCGGCGCACACCACGAAGAGATGGAGATGAACACCCTGATCGCACCGCTCGTGCTGGTCGGTGACGCCATTTCCGGCGCCCGTCCCGGTGCCCGCCGCGAAGTGATCGAATCCTACATCAAGCGCCTCAAGGGCATGGAAGACCTGGCTGCCTCGTATCCGGGCGTCACCAAGTCCTACGCCATCCAGGCCGGCCGCGAACTGCGCGTCATCGTGGGGGCGGAGGAAGTCAGCGACGACCAGGCCGCCCGCCTGTCAACGGACATCGCCCAGCGCATCCAGGACGAGATGACTTATCCCGGCCAGGTGAAGATTACGGTGATTCGGGAAACCCGCTCCGTGGCTTTCGCCAAGTGATCAGAGCGCGGCTATCATCGTCGCGAACAGCGAAGACATACGCATCGCGGCCGCGTCCGCCTGCATGACAACGTCAGCACCGTCATTGAGGTTCCGTTCCACATTGACGGTGTTCGCTTTGTTGGTGACCACCGACATGCCGAAGACGCGGATGCCGCAGTGGCGGGCGACGATGACCTCGGGAATGGTGGACATGCCCAGCAGGTCCGCACCGATGGCGCGGTAGAAGCGCACCTCCGCGGGCGTTTCGTAGGTCGGGCCGGAGCTGCCCAGGTACACGCCCTTCAGGACGGGGAAGCCCAGTTCCGCGGCCTTGGCGACGGCCAGCTCCTGCAGTTCGAGGTCGTAGGCGCAGGTCATATCCGGGAAACGGGGGCCGAACTGCTCCATGTTGGGACCGATCAGGGGATTGGGCATGTTGTTGATATGGTCGCGGATGATCACCAGGTCGCCGACTTCGAAATCGGGATTGCAGGCTCCGGCCGCGTTCGAGACGAACAGATACTGCACGCCCAGGGTCTTCATCACGCGAATACCGATCGTGACCGTGTCCATCGCATAGCCTTCATAGCCGTGGAAACGGCCCTGCATGGCGATTACGCACTTGCCGCCCAGGTCACCGACGATGAAATTGCCTTTGTGGCCGATGGCGGTCGATTTGGGGAAATCCGGAATCGTGGCGTAAGGGATGACGACCGGATCGGTGATCTGGTCGGCCAGACGGCCCAGGCCGCTGCCCAGGACGATGCCGACGAGGGGTTTGCGTGCGCCGAGCACGGATTCGACATACTCGGAAGCCGAGTAGATTCTTTCAACGCGGGGGTCCATATCAGAAGTAGTTATTCATTATGTGTCGGGCTTGGCGGAGGATGTCTTCCTCGCCGGGTACCTCCCGGTGGCGCATCAGGACCCGGCCGCCGCAGATGACGCTGTCGATGCAGTCCGAATGCGCGCCATAGATCAGGTTGGCCAGGAAAGGAGCGGGGGAGAGGAAATAGGTATTGTCCGTATCGATGATGGACAGGTCGGCCAGGGCGCCTTCGCGCAGCACGCCGGTATCCAGGCCCAGGGCCCGGGCGCCGTGCACGGTGGCGACGTCCATCAGTTCGTCCAGCGGCAGGGCCTTGGGATCGTTCCGCCAGGCCTTCTGCAGCATGGCCGCCGTCTTCATCGCCTCCAGCAGGTCGAGGTTGTTCGACGAAGCGCATCCGTCCGTACCAATGCATACATTGACGCCGGCATCGCGGAGTTCGTTGTACAGGAAACGGTATCCGGAGGCGAGCTTGAGGTTGGAGTTGACATTGTGTATGCAGTGCACGCCGTAGCGGGCGAGCAGCTCGATGTCGTGTTCACCCAGCCAGAGCGTGTGGGCGGCCAGCAGGTTCGGACCCAGGATGCCCAGTTCGGCGAGGTACTCCACCGGAGTCAGCCCGCCGTGGGCGGCCTTGCAGTCCTCGACCTCCTTGCGGGTCTCGCAGAGATGGATGTGCAGGGGGATGCGGTGTTCGCGGGCGAAATCCGCCGCCCAGCACATCATGGCCTCGCTGACGCTGTAGATGGCATGGAAGGAGAGCGTGTAGATGGATCCGTCGCCGGCCCATTCCTGCATGGCGCGCTCGTACAGGCGCGTGCAGGCTTCTTTCTGGCGCTCGGCCTCGGCCGGGTCTCCCCGGTCCATGATATCGTACCCCAGGGCGGGACGGACGCCCATCTCGACGGCGGCGTCATGCCCGGCCCGGAAATGCCAGTACTGGTCGTTGTAGGTGGTGGTCCCGGACTTGATCATCTCGATGCAGGCGACCTTCGAGGCCCAGTAGACCATCTCGTTGTCCACCTTCTCCTCGATCTTCCAGATCTTGTCGATCCAGTCCTGGAAAACCATGTCTTCGCCCACCCCGCGCATCAGGGTCATCCCGTTGTGCGTATGCATGTTGACGAAACCCGGAATGGCGACCTTGCCGCTGCATTCCAGCACTTCGAAATCACCGGCCAGCTCCCAGTGCACGGAACTGCCCGCAGGGCCGATCCTGTGGATACGGTCCTGGCGGATCAACATGTCATCGACGGATCCGTTGATCCGGATATTCTTCAGAAGGATGGTTCCCAAGGCCTACAGGTCTTCGAATTGGACATCGGAGCCGGAATCCTCGGGGGTCCGGACGGGAATCTCGCCGTGGAAGCAGTTCTGCTTGATGTATTCCACGACCTCGGCAAGCCCCTGGGCGAACTTCTCGAAATCCTCCTTGTACAGGAAGATCTTGTGCTTGTCAAATGCGAAAGAGCCGTCGGGATTCTGCCGGCGCTTGCTCTCGGTGATGGTCAGATAATAGTCGTTGTTGCCCTTGGTGGACTTGACGTCAAAGAAATAGGTACGCTTGCCGGCCCTCACCGGTTTGGAGTAAACATCCTCCGCCGAGCGGTCATTGTATCCCGCCGAATCAAAATCCTCTCTGTACATACAGCCGTTTTTTTATACCATTAATTGCACAAAATTATAATTTTTTATCGATTCTAAGTGTTATCTTTGCACAAATTTTTGACACAACGAGATGCTAGGCAGAAGAATTCTCCGTATCAAGGCATTCAAGGCCTTGTACAGTTACGCTGAAAATCCTTCCATGTCCCTCAAGGAAGCCGAAGGACTGCTGGAACTGTCGTGCGAAGCGACACGGGACCTCTATTTGTTCATGCTGGCCGTCGCAGGCCCGCTGACGGCGGAAGCCCGTTCCCGGATCGAAGCCGCCCGCAGCAAGTTCAACCCCACGGAGGAAGAGCGCAACCCGAACCTCAAGTTCGTGAACAACGCCATCGCCCCGCTGCTGGAGAACGACCCCGATTTCACCAAGATCATCAAACGCAAGAAACTCTCCTGGGACCAGTACGACGTACTGTTGCGGCACCTCTACGAGCACATCCGCGAGCAGGACTATTTCAAGGCCTACCTCGCTTCGCCCAAGACGGGCATCGCGGCGGATGCGGCCCTGTTCGTGCGCATCTACGAAGAGGAATTCGTGGACAACAGCGAACTGGAATCCATCCTGGAGGACCTGTCCATCTACTGGAACGACGATCTCGCGTATGCGCTGACCTTCTGCTGCCGGACCATGGAAGAGCTCGGCCGCGGCAAGGGCTGGGCCATGCCCGAACTGTACCAGAGCCAGATGAACCCCCGGGAAGGCATGCAGAGCGACAAGGCCTTCGTCTTCGGCGTGCTGCGCACGGGATACCGGCACTTCGAGGACTACTGCAGCCGCCTGGCAGAGCTGACCCCGAAATGGGACCGCAACCGCATCTGCACCACGGACCTCTCGCTGATCGTCGCCGGCATGGCGGAGGCGGACTGTTTCAAGGACACCCCGAAAAAAATCATCATCAACGAATACGTCGAAATCTCCAAATTCTACAGCACCCCGGAGAGCAGCGGATTCGTCAATGGATTGTTGGATAAACTAATAGAACGTACAATATGAACACACTGACCCTTTTGCTCCAGGCTGCGGCCGGACAACAGGCCGCCCCGGGCGGTGGCCTCACTTTTTGGCTCATGATCATTCTGATGTTTGTCGTGATGTATCCCTTCATGATCCGTCCGCAGCGCAAGCAGCAGAAAGAACTCGAGAAATTCCGCAACGAACTCAAGAAAGGCGACAAGGTCGTCACCGCCGGCGGCATCTACGGCGTCGTGGATGAGATCAAGGAAAGAAGCGTGCTGATCAAGGTGGACGGCGACGTCAAACTGCGCGTCGACAAGAACTCCATCGTCCGCGACTACAGCGACACCAACGCCGCCTAAACGAGCGTGAAACGCGGGTACGTCTTCCTGATCTGCCTGCTGCTGTCTTTCAGCGTCTGGCTGATCCACAATCTCTCACAACCCTATTCCGACGTTGTGAGCGTACCCGTCGTAGCCGTCAGCAACATCGAAGGACGCGCCCAGCGCTCGGCTGGCGCCTGCAACGTCGTGGCGCGCTGCCGGGCGACCGGCTTTACCCTGTTGCAGCTGCGGCGCAGTTCGCGTCACCGCGACAAGCTGATTGAAATCGGCGCCGCCGACTTCACGCACCAGCAGGGCGACCAGTTCTCGATCGACGCCGAAGACCTGCACAAATACGCCACGCAGATTTTCGGGGAAAGCGTCTCCATCGAGTCTTTCGCCTCCCGTTCCTTCCTGTTCCGCTTTACGGCGGAAAACTACAGGAAGGTTCCCATCAAGCCCGTCAGCTCGGTTTCCTTCCGGCCGCAGTACATGCCGCTGTCGCAGATGCAGTTCTCGCCGGATTCGGTCGTGCTGTACGCCGATCCCGCCCGTCTGGAGGGCATCGAGCGCGTCCTGACGCGCCCCATCGTCCACAGCGACCTGCGCAAGAGCGTGCACGGCATGGTCAAGCTGGAACCCATCGCCGGCGTGCGCATGTCCGACGAGAAAGTGGCCTACAGCCTGGAGGTGACACGCTTCGTGGAACTGTCCGGACAGGTGAAGGTCGAACTGCGCAACGTCCCGGCGGGACGGCATTTCTCGGCCTATCCCTCTTCGGTGTCCGTACGGCTGGACTGCACCTTCCCGATGCAGGAGAACCCGCTGGACGCCATCACGCTGTACGTGGACTACCGGGAATTCGCCAGTTCGCTGACCGGACGCTGCGTCGTGCACTGCGATGCGCTGCCCGAGGGCGTGCTGAGCATGCAGATCGATCCGCAGGTATGTGACTGCGTCGAAAACGTTTCGGAACGATGAGGACGATCCTGGTCACAGGCGGTATCGCCAGCGGCAAGTCCGCGGTCTGCGCCCATCTGCAGGAGCGGGGTTTCCCCGTGTATGACTGCGATTCCCGCACCAAGGGCCTGTATGCATCCGTCCCGGGACTGCGGGATCGGGTGGAAGCGGCCATCGGCGTGCCCCTGCAGGAGGCGGAGATCATCTTCCGGGATCCGGTACGCCGCGAAGCCCTCGAGGCCGTCGTGTACCCCGAAGTGCTTGCGGACATCCTCCGCTGGAGACAGGCCCAGCAGGCCGACACGGTCGTCATCGAGTCCGCCATCGCCCTGGACAAGCCCGTTTTCGACGGCCTGTTCGACGAGGTCATCCTGGTCGTCGCCCCGCTGGAAGTGCGTCTCAGACGCAATCCGAAGGCCGCCCAGCGCATCCATGCCCAGCCGCCGATCGATCCGGCCCGGGCCGATTATTTGATCATCAACGACGGGGACCTAGCTTCCCTGTACAGAAAAACAGACGATATCTTATGAAAACCGATCTTTCCAAAATCCTGTCCGTTTCCGGCAAGCACGGACTGTACCAGTACATTGCCCAGGCCCGCAACGGCGTCATCGCCGAAGCGCTCAGCGACCACAAGCGCACCGTCTTCGACGCCCATACGCGCCTGACCACCCTGGCCGACATTTCCATCTTCACGCACAGCGAGGAGATGAAGCTCAGCGAGGTGTTCCTCGCCCTGCAGAAGGTGCTCGGGGACAAGTACGCCCCCGCCGGCAAGGGTACCGACGCCGCCCTGAAGGCGCTGTTCGCCGAGGCCGTACCGGAGTATGACGAGGACCGTTTCTACGTCTCGCACATGCACAAGGTGGCCGAGTGGTACAACGATCTCGTAAATTACGCCTCCCTTGATTTCGAAGTCCCCGAAGAAACGGATTAAGGTTATCACCCTGGGCTGTTCCAAGAACCAGGTCGATACCTCCCACCTGCTGGCCCAGCTGCCGGCGGGGGAGTTCGACGTGGTCCCCGAAGAGGAAGACGCGGAGGTGGACGTGCTGCTGGTCAATACCTGCGGCTTCATCGGCGACGCCAAGGAGGAATCCATCCAGACCATCCTGAAATGCGCCGCCCTCAAGGAGAGCGGGCAGGTCGGGAGGCTGGTCGTATTCGGCTGCCTGTCACAGCGTTATGCAGATAAGATGCCGGATCTGATTCCGGAAGTGGATGCCTGGTACGGGGCCCGGGATCTCGATCCCGTCATCCGGGAACTGGGCGCCACGCCCTCGGATTCCCTGCGCACCGGACGCTATGCGCTGCAGCCCGGACGGCCCTACGCGTACCTGAAGATCTCCGAGGGCTGCGACCGGCGCTGCGCCTACTGCGCCATCCCGCTGATCCGGGGAGCGCACAAGTCCGTGCCCATTCCGGACCTGGTCCGGGAGGCGGAAGGGCTGGCCGCCACAGGCGTGAAGGAGCTGATCCTGATCGCCCAGGACACGACCTACTACGGACTGGACCTGTACGGACACCGGGCCCTGGCGGAACTCCTGCAGGCGCTCTCCGCCATCCCGCAGATCGCCTGGATCCGCATCCATTATTCCTACCCGGCGGATTTCCCGGAGGACGTGCTGGACCAGATGGCTTCCAACCCCAAGGTATGCAAGTACCTGGACATCCCGCTGCAGCACATCGCCGATCCGGTGCTGGAGCGCATGCGGCGGCATGTGGACGGCGCCTGGACGCGCCGGCTGATCGCCACGCTGCGCAGCCGCGTCCCGGGCGTGGTGCTGCGTACGACCCTGATCGTGGGGCATCCCGGCGAAGGGGAGGCCGAGTTCGAAGAGCTGATGGATTTCATCCGGGAGGCCCGCTTCGAACGGCTGGGCGCCTTCCCGTATTCGGAAGAGGAGGACACGTACGGAGCGCTGCACTATGCCGACGACGTGCCCCAGGAGGTCAAGGAATCGCGCTACCGCCTCCTGATGGAAAGGCAGGCGGAGATCTCGACTGCGTTCAACGAGTCGCGTGTCGGGACGGAAGAGACCGTGCTGGTGGACGACTGGGTGGACGGGACTCTGGTCTGCCGGTCGCAGTACGAGAGCCCCGAAGTGGACGGGGAAATCCTGGTTCCGTGTGCGGAAGGGAAGTCGCTGGCCGGGCAGTTCATCCGGGTGCGGATCACCGCGGCGGACGCCTACGACCTGCAGGCTGAAATAATGCCGTAGGTGGGACCGTAAGCCGGTTTCTGTTTTATTCTGCCATTTATCTTCGCAACCTACCCCCTGGCATCGGCCGGGCCGGCCTCATCTGCCAGTATATTTGGTTTTGCAGAACCCGGTGCCGTACCCGCCGGACATCGCTGCCCGGCGTCGTGAGCTCTTGCCTCGCGTTTTCACCCTCACCGGCACGGGGCCGGCAGTCATTCTCTGTTACGGCTGACAAAAAGTTACCTCCTTCTGCGCTTTCCGCAGCGGGTCGCCCTGTTCTGTCCGGACTTTCCTCCCTTGCGGGCGGCAGATCGTCCCACCTGTGACATTACTTAGGGGCTGCAAAATTAGTCATTTTCTTCGAAAACGGCTATCTTTGTCTGACTCAAAGCAACTGAACATGCACAGAATAGGCAATATACTGGCCGTGCTGCTGGTCTGCGCCGGCTGCCAGGCCCGGGTCCGGGAGTACCGGGTGGAAGTCGTCCGGGAGTATCCGCACCAGGTATCCTCCTACACCCAGGGGCTGTTCTTCCAGGACGGGCAGATGTACGAGAGCACCGGGCAATACGGGGAATCGACTTTCCGCAAGGTGGACCTGGGGACCGGAGTAGCGCTGCGCAAGCTGGATTTCGGCCGCAAATATTTCCTGGAGGGATCGGTCATGCTGGACGGCAGCCTGTATCTGCTGACCTGGACGAACAAGGTCGCCTTCGTGTATGACGCCGCCACCCTGGAATACCGGCAGACCTATTCCTACCCGCGCGAGGGCTGGGGCCTGACGACGGACGGCAAGGAACTGATCGCTTCCGACGGATCGAACCGGATCTATTTCCTGTCCAAGGACTTCAAACTGCAGCGGACATTGTCCGTGACCCTGAACGGGCGGCCGCTGCGTTACCTGAACGAACTGGAATGGATCGACGGGAAGATCTGGGCCAATGTCTATACGACGGACATGATCGTGATCATCGATCCCAAGTCCGGGGAAGTGGAAGCACGGATCGACTGCACCGGGCTGCTGCCGCAGCACCTCCGGGACGCGGACACGGACGTGCTGAACGGCATCGCAGTGAATCCCGCCGACGGACGCATCTACCTGACCGGCAAACGCTGGAAACGTCTGTACGAAGTCCGGCTCGTCGAGAAAAAGGACTGATACCTGCCCACCGGGTTCGCGGGCGCAGGTGCGATACCGGGGCATGGAACCGGAACTTCGAACCGGGACTTGCAACCGGGGCTTGGAGCCGGGACTTGCAACCGGAACTTCGAACCGGGGCATGGAACCGCTCCAGGAATGCTTTCCCGTCAGGGGCTCTCCCGCATTCCTGGAGCGGTTTCCGTGTCCCGGGAGTGCCGTTCTGCAGAAAAAACAGCGAAAATTCCGCAAAATCACGTTCCGACAGGCATTTTGCAGAAAAACCGACGAAAAATCTGCAAAACCATGTTCCGGGAGGGCATTCTGCGGAATAATCGGCAAAAATTCCGCAAAACCATGTTCCGGGAGGGCATTCTGCGGAATAATCGGCGAAAATTCCGCAAAACCATGTTCCGACAGGCATTTTGCAGAAAAACCGGCGATTATTCCGCAAAATCACGGTCAGGCTGACTATTTAGCAGTCCCACCTCCGCAGGAGTAGCGGCTGGGGGCAGTTCCGCAGCGGGAATGCTTGAAACGCGAGAGCGTTTTGTATTGCATTCTCCGCGCGGAACCTGCCCCCGGCCGCTTTCAGAGGGAGCTACTTTCGCCGCTTTCAGAAGAATCTACCTTCGGCCGCTTTCAGAGGGAGCTACTTTCGCCGCTTTCAGAAGGGTCCACCTTCAGCCGCTTTCAGAAGGGTCCACCTTCGGCCGTTTTCAGGGGTAGTTGCACCCCGGATGACCCCGCGCAGTTCAGAAGGGTTTGTAGAAAGTGAAGCACGCGGACCGGCCTCTCACGGCCCTGTGAGGCATGCCCCTGTGCTCAGACTCGCCATTTCGGCCCTCTGAGCACACGCACCCCCCACAGAATGGCTTCTGTGGCTTCCTCGCGTGCTTCACTTTTTACAAAACCGCAAAAGCCCCCTCAGTCCACCCGGCCGGCCCGGCACTCTGTCCGCCCCATCTACGAGTCAACCCCGCATCACTGCGGGGTTGATCGGTTAGTTAGTAGTGTATTACCTTAGAAGGTTAATTATTGTTGGTTAGAATCTCTTAAAAAGAGTAGAGTTGTTTCATTTCCTGTTGCAAAGGTACACATAATTTTTGTATCCACAAGTTTTTTTAAAAAAATTTGCGAAAAAATTGTCCGAGTTTTTAAAATTCTTTATTAAGCAGCTCCGGCCGGAGGAGGCGCGTCCGTTCGAGGGCCTGCTCGTCCTGCCAGGCGCGGATCAGCTTGGGATTGCCGCTCAGCAGCACGTCGGGCACTTTCCAGCCGTTGTATTCCGCGGGGCGCGTGTAGATGGGCGGGGACAGCAGGCCGTCCTGGAAGCTGTCGCTCAGCGCGGAGGTCTCGTCCGTCAGGGCGCCGGGAATCAGGCGCACGATGGAGTCGGCCAGCAGGGCCGCCGGAATCTCGCCGCCGCTGACGACGTAGTCGCCTACGGAGATCTCCCGGGTGACGAGGTGTTCGCGGATGCGGTGGTCGATGCCCTTGTAGTGTCCGCACAGCAGGATCAGGTTTTCCTTCAGCGAGAGCTGGTTGGAAATGGCCTGGGTCAGCCGTTCCCCGTCGGGGGAGAGGTAGATGACCTCGTCGTAGTGCCGTTCGGCCTTCAGTTCCTCCATCATCCGGTAGACGGGCTCGACCATCATCACCATGCCGGCGTCTCCGCCGTAGCTGTAGTCGTCCACGCTGCGGTGGGGGCCGATGCCGTATTTGCGGATGTTGTGCACGTGGATTTCGACGAGGCCTTTCCTGATGGCCCGTCCCACGATGGAATGGCTGAGCGGGCTGTCCAGCAGCTCCGGAACGACGGTAAGGATATCTATGCGCATGATGTGGTGTTTTTCCCTGCAAAAATACCGTATTTTCCACGAAATTGCTATATTTGTCTTTCAACATTAATAAGAAGTATTATGGCCAACCCAACAATTCCTGAAGAAATCATTACTTCAGATGTAGCGACGGAAGAAACGCAGGCGACCAGTCTTGTGGACAAGTCCCTGGCCGAACTCTCCGATTTGTTCCAGGAAATCCGGACCAGCGCCGACGCGATGCTCCGGTCCAAGGAGGCGGAATCCGTCAAGTCCGCGTTTTACAAACTGCTCACCAAGCTCAAAGGGGATTCGCCCGAGGGCCTGGACAACCCCTTCGAGGCCGTGGAGGAGAACTTCAAGGCCATGTATGCCGATTACAAGAAGGAGCGGGCGGAATTCAACCGCAAGCAGGAAAGTGAACGCGAGGAGAACCTCGTCAAGAAGCTGGCCATCATTGAAGAACTTAAGACGCTCGTCGAGAACCAGGAGGATGTCAGCGCATCCTTCCCGGCTTTCCGCGAGCTGCAGAACCGCTGGCGCGAGGCGGGTCCCGTCCCGACGGCCAAGTTCCGCGACGTCAACGATACGTATCAGTTCTATGTCGAGCAGTTCTACGACATGGTCAAGATCAACCGCGACCTGCGGGACCTGGACTTCAGGAAGAACCTCGAAGCCAAGCAGGCCTTCTGCGAGGCCGCCGAGAAACTCGCCGAGAACGAGGATGTCGTGAACGCCTTCCACGAACTGCAGAAACTGCACGAGCAGTGGAAGGAATTCGGCCCGGTCGCCAAGGAGTACCGCGAGGACATCTGGAACCGCTTCAAAGCCGCCACCGCTGTCATCAACAAGAAATACCAGGCTCACTTCGAGGGGCTGAAGGGCCAGCAGGAAGAGAACCTGAAGGCCAAGACCGCCCTGTGCGAGAAGGTCGAGGAGATCGCCGCCCGCGAGGTCACATCCTCCAACGAGTGGAACAGTCTCTCCCGCGAGATCGAGCAGATCCAGGCCGAATGGAAGACCATCGGATTCGCCACCAAGAAGGAGAACCAGAAGATCTATGCCCGTTTCCGCGCCGCCTGCGATGCCTTCTACGAGCACAAACGCCTGTTCTATGTCGGCTTCAAGGACAGCATGAACGAGAACTACGAGAAGAAGCTGGCCATCATCGAGACCGTCGAAAGCCTCAAGGACAGCACCGAGTGGAAGAAGACGACGGACCAGATCATCGCCCTGCAGAAGCAGTGGAAGGAGATCGGCGCCGTGCCCCGCAAGAAATCCGAGCAGCTGTGGAAGCGTTTCCGTTCCGCCTGCGACGCCTTCTTCGCCGAGCGCGACAAAAACGCCAAGCCGGAGAACGACTTCTACGGCAACCTGCGCGCCAAGCGCCGCATCATCGAGGAGATCGCCGCATACCAGCCCGTTGACAGCCAGACGGCCAACGCGGAGGCGATGCGCGACTTCAGCGCCCGCTGGCAGGCCATCGGCTTTGTGCCGTTCCGCGAAAAGGACAGCATCAACGCCGCGTTCAAGGAGGCCATGCAGGAGAAATTCCCGCTGTTCAACCAGCGCGGAGGCGCTTCCGCCGCCAAGGCACCCCGCTCCGGCAAGGACCTGCTGATCGCCAAGTACAACGAACTCCAGCAGGACATCACCACCTACGAGAACAACATCGGTTTCTTCTCGGCGTCCAAGAATTCCGCCCCGCTGATCAAGCAGATGGAAGAGCGGATCGAGCACGCCAAGGCTGAACTGAAGGAACTGGAAGAGAAGATCCGCACATACGAGGAGGGACAGGCATAGATATGGATAAGAATACGGTCATCGGATTCGTCCTGATTGCGGCGATTCTGTTCGGTTTCACTTTCATTCAGTCCAGACAAACACGAAAATACGCAGAAGAGCAGGCCGCGATCGCGGCCGAGCAGGCACGCCTTGATTCGGCAGCCCGTGCGGAAGCCGCCCTGGCCATGCCGGTCGCCGGAGACGGGGAAGAAGCCGCCGAGGCCGGGCAGCCCCTGCCCGTCCGGCAGTCCGTCTACAAGGACTCCCTGCTGGAACTCTCGCACGCCGCCGAAGGCAGCATCGTGGCCATCGAGAACGACAAGGTCCGCATCGAACTGAACACCCGCGGCGCCCAGCCGTACGCGGCCCTGGTCAAGGATTATTACAACTACGACAGCACCGCCCTGTACATCTTCAAGGCGGGCGGCTGCGACTACAACCTGCACGTTTATGCGGGCGAGTACATCAGCACCGCCGACTTCGTCTTCGACGTCGTCGAGCAGACCCCCTCGTCCGTCACCATGCGCCTGCCCTTTGCCGGCGGCGGCTACATCGAACAGAAGTACACGCTGCGGGAAGGGGAGTACATGATGGACAACGCCCTGTCCTTCAAGGGGATGGGGAAGCTGATTCCGCGCAACGTCTCGAACTTCGACATCGACTGCAGCATCACCATCCCGCGCATGGAGAAGGGCTACAAGAACGAGTCGCAGTACTCCAAGCTGGATTACTATTTCGAAGGGGAGAAGAAGCCCGTCGAGATGGGCCGCGGCCGCAACGGATCCAAGCGGATCGAGTCCCGGCTGAGCTGGTTCGCCTTCCAGCAGCAGTTCTTCTCCGCCATCATCCGCGCCCCGCAGGGCTTCGCCTCGGGCCAGCTGGCCATCAATTTTGCCTCGCAGGACGACCCGGAGCGCAATCTGATGACCTGCACGGCCAACATGCGCGCGGACCTGCCGCAGGGTGACACAACCATCCCGTTCGAGTTCTACCTGGGCCCGAACCACTACAACACCCTGCACGGATATGACCACAAATTCGAGAAGATCATCCCGCTGGGCGGCTGGCTGGTCGGCTGGTTCACCCGCTTCGTGATCATCCCGCTGTTCAACTGGCTGCACCGCTTCATCTCCAACTTCGGCATCATCATCCTGCTGATGACCCTCATCATCAAGATCGTGGTGTTCCCCCTCACCTACAAGTCCTTCGCCTCGTCGGCCAAGATGGCCGCCCTGCGTCCGGAGATCGAGAAGATCAACGCCAAGTATCCCAAGCAGGAAGATGCGCTGAAGAAACAGCAGGCGACGATGGACCTGTACAAACGGGCCGGCGCCTCCATGACGGGCGGCTGCCTGCCGACGCTGCTGACCTTCCCGATCCTGTGGGCGATGTTCCGCTTCTTCCCGGCCTCCATCGAGCTGCGCCAGCAGGGATTCCTGTGGGCGAGCGACCTGAGTACCTATGACAGCATCGTGGACTTCGGTACGCGCGTCCCGCTGCTGGGAGACCACCTGTCGCTGTTCGCCCTGCTGATGGCGGTCACGATGTGGCTGTACAGCAAGATGACGATGGCCAGCCAGCCTGCATCCGCGAACGACCCGAATGCGGCCAGCATGCGCTTCATGAGCGTGTGGATGATGCCGATCATGATGTTCTTCATCTGCAACAACCTCTCCGCCGGTCTGAGCTACTACTACCTGCTCTCCCAGCTGATCAGCATGCTGCAGGTCTGGATCATCCGCAAGTTCGTCGTGGATCCGGAGAAGATCCTCGCGAAGGTGCGCGCCTCGGAAGGCAAGCCCCTCCCGAAGTCCAAATGGCAGCAGCGTCTGGAAGAAGCCCAGCGCATGCAACAGCAGCAGCTGCGCGAGCAGCAGAAGAAAGGCGGACGGAGATGATCGGGGAGAAACTGAAAAGCATTCTGGAAGAACTGCCACATAGCGTCAAGCTGGTGGCAGTTTCCAAATTCCACCCCATGGAAGACATCCTGGAGGCGTACAACGCCGGCCAGCGCCGTTTCGGCGAGAACCGGCCGCAGGAGTTCGCCGCCAAGGCCGTCCAGCTGCCCCAGGACATCGAGTGGCACTTCATCGGCCACCTCCAGACCAACAAGCTGAAACTCGTCCTTCCGTATGCGTCCCTGGTCCAGTCCATCGATTCGCTCCACCTGCTGGATGCGGTCGAGAGCTGGGGCGAGCGCAACGAACGGAGCGTCCGCGTGCTGCTGGAACAGCACCTGGGGTCCGAGCAGACCAAGTCCGGCATGGACGAAGAAGAGATCCTTCAGATCTGCCGGGACGCCGCCAGCTATCCCCACGTCCGCTTCTGCGGGCTGATGGGCATGGCGTCGAACACCGACGACGAGCAGCAGATCCGGGAGGAATTCTCCCGCATCCGGACGCTTTTCCGCCGGATCGCCGGGGAGTTCCCGCAGTTGGAGGAATTCACGGAACTGTCCATCGGCATGTCGGGAGACTGGAGAATCGCCGTGGAGTGCGGGGCGACCATCGTCCGCATCGGGACGGCCATTTTCGGATACAGAGACTACCCAAACGCACTATGATTATGGAAAGAAGAGAAGATTTCAGGATCGACCTGGAAAAGATCATCGCGAACAAGACCGGCAAGAAGATGCCGCGTTTTGTCGTCAAGTTTCTCAAGCGCCTCATCCACGAGGACTTCCTGAACGAATACATCACCCGGGGAGACGAGGGCGTCGCGTTCTGCACCGGGACCCTGAAATATCTGGGCATCACGATGCAGGTGGAAGGCCTGGAAAATGTCCCCAAGGACGGAACCCTGTACACCTTCGCCTCCAACCACCCCCTGGGCGGCATCGACGGCGTCGCCATGGGATCCATCATCGGCGAGCGTTTCGACGGCAAGGTGCGTTACCTGGTCAACGACCTGCTGATGAACCTCAAAGGCCTCGCGCCCATCTGTGTGCCCGTCAATGTCATGGGCGGCCAGTCCCGGGACCTGCCCCGCCTGATCGACGAGGCGTACCGCTCGGACAACCAGATGCTGATCTTCCCGGCCCAGAAAGTCTCCCGTCGGATCAAGGGCGTCATCCAGGATGTCGACTGGGCCAAGTCTTTCATCGTCAAGAGCGTCCAGACGGGGCGCAGCATCGTTCCCGTGCATTTCATCGCCCACAACTCCAAGCGCTTCTACCGCATCGACAAATGGTGCAAGTTCTTCGGCATCAAGGCCAACCTCGCGATGCTGACCCTGCCGGACGAGATGTACAAGTCCCGCGGCAGCACCTTCCGCGTCATCATCGGAAAACCCATCCCGCCCGCGCATTTCGACGGCAGCAAGACCCCGCGCGAATGGGCGCAGTGGGTCCGCGCCCAGGTATACAGCATGGAATAGGGTCCCCGGACCGACACAAAAAAAAGAAGGGCAGCCCCGTTCCGGCCGCCCTTCTTCGTTTGCGGGAATATCGCGATTACTTCATGATAACCTTGGCCATCTCGAGGACCTTGTTGGAGTAACCCCACTCGTTGTCGTACCAGGCGCAGACCTTGACGAAGGTAGGATCCAGCATGATACCGGCCTTGGCGTCGAAGACGGAGGTGCGGGCCTCGCCACGGAAGTCGGTGGAGACGACAGCCTCGTCGGTGTAACCCAGGATGCCCTTGAGTTCACCCTCGGAGGCCTTCTTCATCGCAGCGCAGATCTCCTCGTAGGTGCAAGGAGTGTTGAGCTCGGCGGTGAGGTCAACGAAGCTGACATCGGAGGTGGGAACGCGCAGGGACATGCCGGTGAGCTTGCCGTTGAGTTCAGGAAGCACCTTGCCGACAGCCTTGGCGGCGCCGGTGGACGAAGGGATGATGTTCTCGAGGATACCGCGGCCGCCTCTCCAGTCCGTCTTGGAAGGGCCGTCAACGGTCTTCTGGGTAGCGGTAGCAGCGTGAACGGTGGTCATCAGGCCTCTCTTGACACCGAAAGCGTCGTTCAGGACCTTGGTGAGCGGAGCCAGGCAGTTGGTCGTGCAGGAAGCGTTGGAGATGATCTTCTGGCCGGCGTAGCTCTTGTGGTTGACACCGTAGACGAACATCGGGGTAGCGTCCTTGGAAGGAGCGGAAAGGATCACCTTCTTCGCACCCGCGGCAAGGTGGGCGGAAGCCAGCTCCTCGGTCAGGAAGAAACCGGTGGACTCGACAACGACATCGACACCGAGGGCGCCCCAGGTAATGTTGGCGGGATCTTTCTCCGCGAACACCTGGATCTTCTTGCCATCGACGACGAGATAGTTGCCTTCGACCTTGACATCCTCGTTGAACTTGCCGTGTACGGAGTCGTACTTCAGCATGTAGGCGAGGTAATCGGCGTCGAGGAGGTCGTTGATACCGACGATCTCGATTTCACCCTTGAAATTCTCATAAGCGGCACGGAACACCATACGGCCGATGCGGCCAAATCCGTTAATACCAAGTTTTACCATTGTGTTGTTTTTTATTAAAAGATCAAAAAATTCGTTTCTACAATACTAACCTTGTCCTTTCAATTCGGACAGCTTGCAAATTTACTGAATTATTCAGTGAAAATCAATATCTTTGTAAAAATATTACGAACGATGAGGATCTTGATTACCAATGACGACGGATACCGCTCCAAAGGCCTGCAGACCCTGGTAAAACTGCTCCGGCCGATGGGGGACCTGACCATCGTGGCTCCGAAGTCCGCCCAGAGCGGCATGTCGATGGCCGTGACGATGGGATACAAGCCCATCGCTGTCCGGCATCTGCAGCAGGACGCGCACGAGGACTGGTGGTACCTGGACGGGACGCCGGCCAGCTGCATCAAATTCGGGCTGGACAATGTCCTCTGCCCGCAGCGCCCCGACCTGGTCGTCTCCGGCATCAATCACGGCAGCAATGCCGCCACCGCATCGATCTACTCCGGCACGGTGGGCGCCGCCATGGAGGGCGCCGTCAACGGCATCCTCTCGATCGGCGTCAGCCTGGACAGCTTCGACCAGGACGCCGACTTCAGCGTCGTCGAGCATTGGCTGCCGCGGCTGCTGAACAAGATTCTCGCCGCACCCAACAAACGCTTCGGCGCCTTCTACAACATCAATTTCCCCGACGTGCCCGTATCGCTGGTGCGCGGGGTGAAGATCTGCCACATGGGCATGGGCCACTGGGAGCACGAATACCAGGATTACAACGAGGCCTTCCTGGCGTCCAAGCCCTACCACCGGCCGACGGAAGCCGACCGCGACTATGTCCGGAACATCCTTCCGGGAGAGCACCTGTACGTCATGGCGGGGGATTTCACGGACAACGGGAACAACAAGCATACGGCCGATCACCTGGCCCTTTCGCTCGGGTACATCACGATCACGCCGGGCAACATCGACAACACCGATTACAGAGAATACGAACGCCTATGCGCTATTACCTTGTAGCCGGGGAAGCGTCCGGCGACCTGCACGGCAGCAACCTGATCCGCGGCCTGCATGCGGAAGACCCGCATGCGGAAGTCCGCTTCTGGGGCGGTGACCTGATGCTGGCGGCCGGGGGAGAGCTGGTCCACCACTACCGGGACGACGCCGTCATGGGCATTTCGGACGTGCTGCGCCACGGCGGACGCCTGGCGGCCAATCTCAGGCATTGCAAGGCCGATATCGCGGCCTGGAAGCCCGATGTGGTCATCCTGATCGATTACCCCGGATTCAACCTGAAAATCGCCCGTTTCGCCCATTCCCGGGGCATCCGGGTCTTCTATTACATCGCACCCAAGACCTGGGCTTCGCGCGAAGGGCGCAACCGCCGCCTCAAGGCCTGGGTGGACCGGCTGTTCATCGTCTTCCCCTTCGAGGTCCCGTATTTCGAAAAACAGGGGATCCCGTTCACCTACAAGGGTAATCCGCTGGTCGACGCCGTCGACGGCCATCCGTACGAACGCCCCTGCGACGGGCCGTACATCGCCATGCTGGCCGGCTCCCGCAAGGATGAGATCCGCCGGATGATGCCGACGCTGATGCAGGTGGCCGACCGTTTCCCGCAGCGGCGCTTCCTGATCGCCGGCGCCCCGTCCCGCAGCCTGGACGACTACGCCCCGCACATCGGGCAGCGCAGCAACGTGCAGGTGCTGTTCGGACGCACCTACGACATTCTCCGATACGCCGACGCGGCCGTCATCAATTCCGGCACCGCTTCGCTGGAAGCCGCCCTGATCGGGACGCCGCAGGTGGTCTGCTGGTCCGCGTCGAAACTGACCTACTTCGTGGCCGTGCACGTTCTCCGCGTCTATGACCACATTCCCTATGTGTCACTGGGGAACCTGATCCTGGGCCGCGAGGCCTTCCGGGAACTGATCCAGGACCAGTTCGACGCCGACCGGGTCGCGGAGGAACTCCGCCGCCTGACCGGGGACGAGCGCTGCCGCGAGCGCATGCACGCGGACTACGCGCAGATACGCACCCTGCTGGGCGGCACGGGAGCGTCCCGCGCCGTCGCAGCAGCGATGATCCAGGAACTGGGGTCTCAGACCTTGAAAACCCAGTAAACGATATTCTTGAGGATATAGAGGGTCAGCGTCAGCAACACGACAGCCGACCAGTTGAGTCGCAGGAGCACGACGGCAAGCACGCTGAGCGCCACCAGCAGGAGCAGGGCAAGGCGCTTCCAGCGCACTGTGCCGTCCGCCTTTCCGCAGCCGAACTTGAAGGAGAACATGGGGATCTCGCAGACCAGCAGCGCGGACAGCAGGACACTCATCACCGGGACGAAGACCATACCGCCCGCCCAGGCCGCCAGGACGGATCCGGGCGTGAATGCGACATAATAACAGAAAGCCCCGCAGAGCATGGCGCAGGCGGGGGTGGGGAGCCCCAGGAAGGAATCCTTCTGGCGCTCGTCCAGGTTGAATTTCGCCAGGCGCAGGCCGCTGAATACGGCCAGGACCAGCGGCACCCACACGACCCAGCTGTCCGAGAAGGTGCACGCGCGCATAAGGCAGTGGAGCATGACGGCCGGCAGGACGCCGAAACTCACCACGTCGGACAGGGAATCGAGTTCCTTGCCCAGGGGTGAGTAGGCGTCCAGCAGGCGGGCGGCGAGGCCGTCCATGAAATCGAAGACGGCCGCCGCCAGCATCAGGGGAAAAGCGATGTCAAACCGGCCCCGGAAAGCGAATACGATGCCCGCGACCCCGCACAGGAGGTTCAGGCTGGTAATGAAATCGGGGATGAACCGGACTATCCTGCGCATCGCCTACTTGCCGATTTTCTTCCGGAGGTCCTTGGGGAGGGCGTCCTTGTGCAGGATGATGTCCAGGCTCTGCTGGCGGACATAGGCCTCGGTGGCATACCAGATGCCGTCGAACTTGCCCGTGACGCCCCAGGAATTGCGGACCATGTAGTATTTCTTGCCGAACTGGTCATGGGCGATGCCGAAGATCTGCATGCCATGGTCGTCGGTGACGGTCTTGTTGTCGAAGTCGGTCTGGCGGGTTTCCTGGGTGACCTTCTTCTCGATGATCTCGATCTGGGGAGCGGGCCGTCCCTCCTCGCGGCCGACCCAGTGCTCCTGGTCGGAGCCGGCGGCGGCGGTGGCGGGGACGTCCACCAGGATGGCGTAACCGTCACGGGTGAATCCCGTGTCGCTGACGTCGGCACCCCAGGCGGCCGTATAGCCGGCCATGATAGCATCGTCCAGCACCTTCATGAATTCGTCGATCGGCACGTTGTAGGACTTGTCCCAGCGCCAGTTGTCGCAGACCTCGATGGCGAACCAGGTATAGAAGGGATGGTGCGTGTAGGAAGTCAGGGAGACATAGTCGTCCGGGACGATCTTGAGGGCGTCGCGGTAGGACT
Organism: Bacteroidales bacterium; assembly: GCA_017454335.1. Lineage (GTDB taxonomy): Bacteria > Bacteroidota > Bacteroidia > Bacteroidales > UBA932 > Cryptobacteroides. The sequence continues at coordinate 20,054 of JAFTDE010000054.1, forward strand.
CGGGGGTGTATTCCTTGCCGTTCACGGTGAAACGCTCCGGACGCTTGCCCAGGTATTCGTCCAGGATGGCCTGGAAACCGCGTTTCCACGCCGTCGTCAGGGTCCGGTTGGGGTTCTTGGCCACGGCGCTGACATAGGCGTTCAGCACGGCGTCGAGTTCGCTCTGGCGAGGCAGTTCCGTCCCGTAGTTCATACCGGTCATTTCGGACAGCGGCACGATGCCGTGGTCCCGGATGACATCCAGCACGTCATCGCCTTCGGAACCGGCCCCGAAGGTCAGGTTACCGTCCAGGCGGACATACTTCTCCGCGCGCTCGGCGTAGGAGTGGCTGACCACCCAGAACACGGACAGGTCGGGATATTTGGCAGGATCCGTGATCTTGTTGATGCGGATGACCTCGGACTCCAGGAAACCGATGGTGGAGTAGGCCCAGCAGGTTCCGCTGCTCGCCTGGTTCTTCACCGGCGTGATGGGATTGGCCTTGTCAGTCGTGAATTTGTAGTCCGGGGTTTTCACCTGGGACTGGGACTGGGCCTGGGCTGCGCAGGACAGGACCAGGACGGTAACAATAAGTAAAATACGCTTCATATTGAGGATGGATTGTTTGGATTCCTGTCGTTATATCTTTACAAAGATATGAAAAATCCTTACCTTTGTTTCGTAGTAGCGCAACTTTTGATGAAAAGAATCTGTACAATCGCATTCCTGTTCGTGCTGGCCGCCTGCCAGCAGAGCGAACAGGTGTCCCGTCCGGTATCCGCCTTCGTCCGCGCCATCATCGCCAACGCAGATTCCCGCGCCCACCGGATCGTCGCCGACGCCGGCGCACCCGTCTCCACCGATGACATCTACCTGGTCGGAAGCCGCCGGGACTGCCAGCTGCTGGGCGAAGCGCTTATCCGCAGCGACCGTTTCGACAACACGGACGGGCAGCGCGGCGAAGACCTCCTGCCCGACTTCGCCGGCGAGACCATCGTTTCGATCCAGGACGTGGCCAACGAGCCCTACGACGGATACATCGAGGCGGGGAACTACGATTTCCTGCGCAGCATCGCCGTTTCCCATGTCGTGAACGCACTGGATACGGTCTGCTATATCAGCCCCTACGACCGGGAAGGACTCAGCCGCAAGAACAAGGCGAAGCTGATCCTGTTCACCTCGTCCGTCTTCGCCGCCTACGGGCAGTTCGAAGTGGACACGCTCCTGCACACCCTGGGATGCAGCACGCCGGTGGTCTTCCCGCTGGAAGACATGCTGGAGGAAGTTTTCTCCGCCGGCAAGGCGAGCTGCCACATCGGCGTGATCGCCGATTCGCTGACCGCCGGGTCCGGGGCCTATTCCAGCCTGTTCCGCCAGAAATGCCAGGAACACGGCATCGAGGATGCCGACTGCGTCTGTTTCCCGCGCAGGAGCGATGCGGATCCGCTGACCAGTTTCCTGGACAGCTACATCGCCGCCGGCTATTCCGCCCCGCTGGACGCGCTGATCATCGACGACTACACCGCGGACATGGACGAGGTCACCGCTTCGATGGAACGCATCCGCTCGGTGATGAGCGAGGAATCCTACAATTACGGCTGGCTGCTGCGCGACGACTGCCGGCTGCTGGATGTGCAGACCACCGCCGCCACGCGCTGCTATGAATTCCTGCGCAGCCATTCGCTGTTCACCCACCGGATCGCGCTGCCCCGCAGCCAGGCCTTCATCACCTGCCCGCGTCCGAACCTGCCTGAATCCACCTTCGCGGACAAGTTCGCCCGCAGCGTGTCCGCCGACATAGAAACCTTCATGCTGATCCCCTTCAGCGAAAGATACCTTCCCGAGTAGATGTTCCAGATCAGCATAGCCCCGGAAGAAATAGAAAAAATGCCTTTGGGTTCGTTCCAGGGCGAGATTCACGTGATCTCCCGTCCGGGTCGCGAACTCAACCGCGCCATCAGCTACCTCAAGAACCAGCGGGTCCTGGGTTTCGACACCGAGACCAAACCGGTTTTCTCGCCGGGCCAGCCGCACAACAAGGTCGCCCTGCTGCAGCTGTCCGGTCCGGACAAGGCCTACCTCTTCCGCCTGTTCAGCCTGGGGCTGCGCCACCGGCTGTGCAAGATCCTGTCGGACGGAAACATCCGCAAGGTCGGTGCCGCCGTGCACGACGATGTCCGGGGACTGCAGAAGCATGCCGCGTTCGAGCCCCACGGCTTCGTGGACCTGCAGAAGATCGGCTGGGAGTGGGGGATACGCGACAAGAGCGTCAAGAAGATGGCCGCCAACATCCTGGGCGTGCGCATCTCCAAGACCCAGCAGCTGTCCAACTGGGAGGCGCCGGAGCTGAGCGAATCCCAGCAGCTGTATGCCGCGACGGACGCCTGGGTATGCCTGAAGATGTACGAGCGCCTTCAGCAGAGCCCCAAGAACCCGCTGACACCGGAGCAGCTCAACCCCAACAACCCGCAAAATGGCCAGAATCATACTCAAGCATAAACGCGAGGAATCCATCCTGCGCTACCACCCCTGGATCTTCTCCGGGGCCATCGCCCAGATCGTCGGCCACCCTGCCGAGGGGGACCTGGTCGATGTCTACACCGCCGAAGGCGAGCAGATCGCCTGCGGCCACTACCAGGTCGGTTCCATCGCCGTACGCATCCTCAGTTTCAGCGGAGACCCGCACGATCCGGATTTCTGGCGTGCACGCATCGCGGCGGCCAGGGCCCTGCGCGAAGCCACCCTGCCCGCCGATACGGACTGCTACCGCCTGGTCCACGGCGAAGGCGACGGCCTGCCGGGACTGGTCATCGACTGGTACGGCGGCGTCTGCGTGCTGCAGGCCCACTCCGCGGGCATGTTCCGCGCCAAGGCCCAGATCTGCGAAGCCCTCCGGCAGGTCTTCGGGGACGCCCTGCGCGCCGTCTACGACAAGAGCGCCCAGACCGCCCCGTTCAAGGCCGGTTTGGAGCTCATAGACGGCTATATATGGAAGGCGCCGGACTACGACGCCACCGAGATGGAAGTGCGCGAAAACGGGCACCGTTTCCTCGTCAACTGGGAAGAGGGCCAGAAGACCGGATTCTTCCTGGACCAGCGGGACAACCGCGCGCTCGTGGAGCGCTGCGCCCGCGGCCGCAACGTGCTGAACCTGTTCTGCTATACGGGCGGTTTCTCGGTGTACGCCCTCGCCGGCGGCGCCACCCACGTCGATTCCGTGGACAGCTCGGCCAAGGCCATGCTGCTGACGGGCCGGAACGTGGCGCTGAACTGCCCGGATGCGGAGACCCGGCACGAAGGCTTCTGCGAGGACGCCATCGATTTCCTGGGCAAGAGCCCGGCGGGAAAATACGGGCTGATCATCGTGGATCCGCCGGCATTCGCCAAGCACCGCGGCGCCCTGAAAAACGCCCTGCGCGCCTACCAGCGCCTGAACGCCGCCGCCATTTCCCGCGTGGCGCCGGGCGGATTCGTCTTCACGTTCAGCTGTTCCCAGGTCGTGGACAAGGAGACCTTCGCCCTGACCGTCTTCTCCGCCGCCGCCCAGACCGAGCGCAGCGTGCGCATCCTGGACCGCCTGGGCCAGGGAGCCGACCATCCGGTCAGCATCTACCACCCCGAGGGGGAATACCTCAAGGGGCTGCTTCTGTACGTAGAATAGGATTTACTGCGAATCCGCAGCGATCAGTTCCAGCAGACGGTCAATCGCCTCCGCGTCCCGCACATGCTGCAGGACGGGCCGGCCCTTGTGGTAGATGGAAACCCGGCCGCCGCCTTCGCCCACATAGCCCCAGTCCGCATCCGCCATCTCGCCGGGGCCGTTCACGATGCAGCCCATCACGGCGATGACCATGCCCTTGAGGTGGGCCGTACGGGCCTTCACCTGCTCGAACGCGCTGTGCAGGTCGTACATCGTGCGGCCGCAGCCCGGGCAGGCGATGTATTCCGGGCGGTAGAAGCGCCGGCGTGCAGCCTGCATGATCTCGTCCGTGAGGTGCTCGGAGAGGCCCGCAGAAGAGGGGATTTCGTCGATTTCGCGGCGCAGCAGGGCCGGTCCCCAGGTACAGGCGGCATCCAGCATGGTCTCCGTCTCCGCATCCAGGACGGGTTTTTCCACCGTCCCGGCGGGGGAGTAGCGCCAGCTCAGGTAACGGGCCACGGGCAGTTCCTCCTGCGGGTCTTCGGTCAGCGAAACCCGCACGGTGTCACCGATTCCCTCGGACAGCAGGGTCGCGATGCCGACACAGGATTTGATGCGGCCGCCTTCGCCGTTGCCGGCTTCGGTCACGCCCAGGTGCAGTGGAAAGTCCACGCCTTCCGCATGCATCATGCGGACCAGTTCGCGGTAAGCCCCGACCATGACGACGGTGTTGCTGGCCTTCAGGGAAACGACCACCTGGCGGAAATCCGCCTCCACGCACATCCGGATCCACTCCATGGCCGCCTCGGCCATGGCATGGGGCGTATTGCCGTACAGGTCGGTGATATAGCGTCCCAGCGATCCGTGGTTCAGGCCGATCCGGATGGCGGTGCCATGCTCCCGGCAGACCCCGACCAGGCGGGCGAACTGCGCACGGGCCTGGTCATGGTCGGGATGGAAGTTCCCCGGATTGATCCGGACCTTCTCCACGAACGGGGCGACGGCGATGGCCGTCTGGGACGAAAAATGGATGTCCGCGACGATCGGAACCGTGCATCCGGCCCGGCGCAGGGCCTCATGGATGGCCCGGACGGGGGCGACATGCTGCTGGCCCGGGACGGTGATGCGGACCAGCTGCGCACCGGCGGCAGCCAGGCGCAGGCACTGGGCGACCGTCGCATCCACGTCCTCGGTGTGGGTGTCGCACATCGTCTGCACGACGACCGGCCGGCCGCCTCCCAGGATCAGCGAGGATCCGATTCTGACTTCACTGCTCATTTTCCGAAAACGATTTCCCGCGCCTCCCTGCGCAGCTGCGCGCTGGTGCGGCCGCGGCGTCGTCCCAGCTGGAGGGTGACGCCGGCCGAGACGATGATGTCATAGGGGTAGGCATAGCGGGCATAATACTCACTGGCATAATTGGATTCCTGGAATTCGCTCCAGGAATAGCGCACGCCGGCATCGATGTGGAACTCGACCGGATCCAGGATCAGGGCGAATCCGACCCCGCCGCGAAGGCCGTAGTCGAAACGGTGCTCGTACTCGCGGAATTCGTGTTCGTAGGTCGAATCCATGAAACCCTCGCGGTTCATGCCGTAACGGTATCCGCCGTAGATGCCGGCCCGGGCGGACACCTGGAAACTGCCGGCGTCGTAGTGGATCAGCGCCATGAACGGCACGTCAACCACCTTCATCTCGATCCGGGTGGCGTCGTCCAGCAGCGGGATGGTCCCGGTTTCCTCGTTCTTGCGCATCGCCGTTCCGGCATGCCCCATCTCGATGCCGAACTGGTACCCGAAATAGGGCAGGTAATCGAACATCTTCTCGTAGTGGGTGAACAGCAGGGAATAGTATTCCGGGGCGAACACCCAGTCCTGCTTCTGCGGAGTATTCAGGTTCATCCGCGAAAAACTGACACCGTACTGCACGCCGATCGAAGAATAGTCGTTGATCTCGGGAACCGTCACGGTCACGGTGTCCAGGTACAGCGGATCGAACTCGAGGCTGTCGCGCGGGATCCAGGCGGCACGCAGGACGGCCGGAACAAGCAAGAGGAAGAAGAGTATCAGGTACTTGCGCATGGCTGTCAGTCTTTGAAAAGTTCAGTCAGGTCGACGGTCTGTTCGATCTCGGACGAGGAGGGGATGCTGATCGCCCGGTCCCCGTCGGTCTGGACGGTGCGCACCTTCTCGCTCTGGCGCAGTTCCAGCAGGGATCCGGCGTCCAGCAGGGAATTCCCGTTGACATCCTCGAAGATGCGGATGGCGTAGGACCCTTCCTGCAGGTAGGGGATGACGATCTTGGTCGCTTCGTGCACCCGGAAGGTGCGGAAGGTCTTGCCCAGGTTGGAGTCCATCAGGTCCACGACATAGTCGTACTGCGGGTTGACCAGGTCCAGGATCAGGGTGCTGAGTTTCTCGTCGTCGGGCAGCTTGAACTTGGTCGTCAGGCTGTCGGAACGGAATCCGTTGATGTCCGTGAAGGCGCCCTCGGGAATGCGGAGTTCGTACTCCCAGCCCGTCTGGTACTTTATTTCCGGCCGGATGACATAGCGCAGCAGGTTCAGCGAATCCCGCTCGAAGCGGAAGGGCTCGGACGTGCGCACCTGCTTGGGATTGATGGAGACGAAGCGGACGGAATCGAACTGCTCGTAGATGATGGGCAGCGCGAAGGACAGCGAGATGCCCTCCTGCTCGACCAGTTCGGGTTTGGCATCGACGCTGAAGAGGCAGATGGTGTCCGTGTGCTGGACGCGGTTGCGCCCGCGCGCGGGAGCCTGCACCTTCTTCTCCAGCGCCAGGATGCTCTCCTCCAGGACCGGTTCCAGCTCGCCGTCCGCGTTGGTCTTGCGGTAATTGACCATCAGGCTGAGCGTGTCCGGAACGGGCCGGCGGTCGTTGATCCAGATTTCCATGCTGTCGCGGGCCGTGTTGAACTGGGTGATGATGTGGTCGGCGGGATAGCCGCGCACCCACAGGGTGTCCACCCAGGCGTCCCAGGCGCCGAAGGTGATGTAAGCCGCGCGCGGCGCAACGCGCTCGTGCGCCCGGAGGAACTGGCGGTTGTTGCGTTCCTGGAACAGTTGCAGTTCGAAATCGGGGACGCGGGCCCGGCAGGCCAGCGTATCGGTCATGTCGTATTTGAGCAGTTCCGGCACCGTATCGTTGACCACGTGCAGCGGCCGGACCAGGCTGTCGATGAAGGCGATGCGTTCCGTCTCCGGGCTGTACCGGCTGTTCCCGTCCTGGTCTTCAACGGCATACATGCGGTAGAGCGTATCCTGGATGAAGGAGATGGCGAAGAATCCCCAGTCGTCCGTCACGGCCGCCGCATAGGGCAGGGAATTGAAGACGGCGGAATCCGTCTGGTCCTTGTACAGCAGCACGCGCGCGCCCTTGACAGGGGAGAGGGTGTTGCTGTCGTTGACCACACCCGTGAGGTAGCAGGAATCGATCTGGTCGCCGGTGGAGAACACATAGGTGAATCCCGGGAACATGTTGCCCTCGTTGTTGTCGGCGATGGCATCCGGGAAATTGATGGTGTAGGTCGTGTTGGGCAGCAGCGGCTCCGGGAAGGAAACCACCAGCCGCTTGCCGCGGATCCGGGAATCCGGCTGGCGGGACTGGGGCGGGGACAGGAAGATGTTCTTGGGATCCTTGATGGCGACGTATTCGTCGAAGGTGAACACGACCGATCCGCCTTCCAGCGGGAACTCCGTCTGGCCGGGCAGGGGATCGATCATCACGATCACCGGCGGAATGGTATCCTTGAGTCCGCCGGAGGGTGCGTCCGTGGTGTTGGCGCAGGAATGGACGAACAGCATCGGGACCAATGCCGCCAGCACCAGGAATGGGAGGATTGCCTTCTTCATCTTCATACGATATCGGTTCTGAGTACGTCCTGGATTCCCTCGACCTTCTGCAGCCCCTCGATCATCTCGTTCAGGCTCTCCCGGTCCTTGACCAGCAGGTCGATGAATCCGTCGAAAATACCGCCGTCGCTGCCCAGCTGGATCTTGCGCATGTTCAGCCCCATGCTGCCGGAGATGACCCCGGTGATGTCGCTCAGCAGGCCGACGCGGTCGATGCCCCGCAGCGAAATACGGGTCGGGAAAGCCCGGTCGGCCACATCCCACTCGGGCACGACGACCCGCTCGCCGAACTTGGAGGCCAGGCCCTCGGCCACGCTGCAGGATTTCTTGTGCACGATGACCGTGTTCCGCCCGGAGCGGAATCCGACGACCGCATCGCCCGGAATCGGGTTGCAGCATTCGGCCCGGACATATTTGCGGATGGCGGACTCCGGCGCGTGGTGCCCCTGGTAGAGGTGCATCCCGCTGCGGTCCCGTCCCTTGATCACCAGGGCGAAGTCTTCGGCGCCGATCAGGCCCAGCCCGATGCGGAAAAATAGCTCATCCTGGTCACGCAACTGGGCGTAGATCAGGAATTTGCGCAGGGTTTCCCGGTCCGGTTCAACGCCCATGGTCTGCAGGCGTTCCCGGTAGATCTGCCGGCCGTTCGCGGCGATCTCGTCCCGCTGGGTGCGGAAATAATCGATGACCAGCGAACGCGCGTGGCGGGTCTGCAGGAACTGCAGCCACTCGACCTTGGGACGGCCGCTGCGCGCCGTGATGATCTCGACCTGGTCCCCGGCCTTCAGCACCTGCGAGAGCGGCACCAGTTTCATGTTCACCTTGGCCGCGATGGCGGAGTTGCCGATGTGGGTGTGGATCTGGTAGGCGAAGTCCAGCGCCGTCGATCCGTTCTTGACGCTGCGCTGCTCGCCCTTGGGCGTGAAGACGACGATCTCGCTGGTGACCAGGTCGCCGTGGATGATGTCCAGCAGCTCGATGGCGTTGACATCGTCGCTGACGAGGATCTCCTGGACCTTGGCCAGCCATTTGTCCACCTCGTGGTCGTTCTCCGCGATGTATCCGTCGCTCTTGTAGGCCCAGTGGGCCGCGATGCCCTTCTCCGCGATGTCATCCATGCGGCGCGAGCGGATCTGGACCTCGATCCAGAATCCCGCCTTGCTCATCAGGGTGCAGTGCAGGGCCTCGTAGCCATTGCTCTTGGGCTGCTTGATCCAGTCGCGCGTCCGGGCGGGCTGGTCCCGGTACATCTTGGTGACCTTGGCATAGATGATGTACGCCTCGTCGCGCTCGGCGTCCGGATTGGTCAGCTCCGATTCATAGATGATACGTACCGCATACAGGTCGTAGATCTGCTCGAACGGCACGTTCTTGGTCTTCATCTTGTACCAGATGGAGTAGGGGGTCTTGATGCGCTTCTTGATGGTGAAGCGGATGCCGGCGGCCTGGAGCGCCTCGCTGATCGGGGCGATGAACTCGTCGATCTCCCGGTCGCGCAGGGCGACGTTCTGGCTGATCCGGCGGTTGATTTCGGCATATTCCTCCGGCTCCTTGAAACGCAGCCAGATGTTCTCCATCTCGGACTTGACGCTGTACAGGCCCAGGCGGTGGGCCAGCGGGATGAAGATGAACATCGTCTCCGAGAGGATCTTGTCCCGCTTGTGCTCGGGCATGAATTCAATGGTCCGGCAGTTGTGCAGGCGGTCCGCCAGCTTGATCAGGATGATGCGGACGTCGTTGTTCAGGGTCAGCAGGATGCGCTTGAAATTCTCGGCCTGGAGGCTCTGCTCGTACACCTGGTCCTCCTGCTTCTTGCGGTCCTCGTTGTCCAGGACGGTCTTGATCTTGGTCAGCCCGTCCACCAGGACGCCCACTTTCTCGCCGAACATCGAGGAGATGTCATCCAGCGTGTAGTCCGTGTCCTCGACGACATCGTGCAGCAGGGCGGCACAGATGGACTTGCATCCCAGGCCGATCTCGCTGACGACGATCTTGGCGACGGCGATCGGATGGACGATGTAGGGCTCGCCGGAGCGCCGGCGGACGTCCTTGTGCGCATTGTTCGCGAACTCGAAGGCCTTGTTCACCTGGGCGAGTTCCTCGGCGGAACGGCAACGGACGCGCGCAAGTTCCTCCAGAGACCGGTACTCGGACTCGATCAAAGCGTAATCTTCCGGTGTAAACTCCGAATACTTCATAGCGTCATTTGTCTTCCCATTCGGGGATGTGATAAGAATCGACATTCTGGAACCCGTAGGTGAGTTCCGCACCGTATATGATGATCTGCCAGGAGAAATTCATCCAGATCAGGAACAGCGGAATCGCGGCGAGGACCCCGTACACGCTGTTCAGGCGGCTGACCAGGACCTGCATCTCCAGGTAAACGTACTGGAAGAGCACGAAGAACAGCCCGGCGACCAGGGCGGATTTCAACGCATAGGTGTACTTGACCTTGACGGCCGGGATGAACTTGTACATCGCCGACAGGGTGAAGGCCACGAGCACGTAGAAGCCCAGGTATCCGAGGATCTTGGGCAGGAAGCGCACGTCCCCGAGGTCCAGGCCGATCAGGTTGGTCAGGTTCGTATAATACGCGATACCCGATCCGAAGATCAGCACCAGGAAAGGGGAGAGGACCAGCACGCCCACATAGAACGAAAAGCGCTTGTAGATCTTGCGCGGGATCTTCAGGATGCCCCAGACATTGTTGAACACCCGTTCGACCTGGAACATCAGCCAGATGATGGTCCAGATGAATCCCAGGGCGCCCACCAGCCCGACGATGCCGGACTGGGCCTGGTTGACGATGTTGTTCGCCTTGTCGAGGACACGGTCGACCAGGTCCGGATAGGAGGGAACCAGCACATATATGTACTCGGCCAGTTTGTCCTCGATGCCCAGGCCGCCGCCGATGGCGAAGATGAACGCGACCAGCGGCACGATGGCCATCAGAAAGAAGTAACTCAGGGCGACGCACTGGAATCCCATCCGGTTCTGCATGAAGCTGCTGAAGGTGATGCGGATCAGTTTGAAAAAGCGTACCATGTGCCGCCACCACCGTGCTTCGCCTGTGGTGTCGATCGTCCAAAGCTTGTTGGAGAACAGTACGCTGAAATCCCTGAACCTCATCTGTTAAAACAAAGTAAGCTGTTGTTCTTCTTCAGGTTCCGTTTCCGGCTCGGGGACATCCGGCACGTCGGGCAGCAGGGCCCGGAAGGCCTCTTCGCTCAGGACGGGGATACCCAGCTGTTCGCATTTTTTCAGCTTCTCCGGTCCGGGTTTGGAACCGGCCAGCAGGAAGGAGGTCCGGGCGCTGACCGAACCGCTGGGCTTGCCGCCGTGGCGGACGATCAGTTCCTTCATCGCATCACGGGAGATGCTGTAATTGCCGGAAATGACGATGGTCTGGCCCTTGAGCGCCTCGGAAAGGGCCGACGCTTCCTGCTCCACGCACATCTGCAGGCCGTGCGCACGCAGGCGCGCAACCTCGTCCAGGTGGGCGGGAACGCGGAAATAGTCGTACACGCTGCGGGCGATCACCTCGCCCACGTCCGCCACTTCCAGCAGCTGTTCCTGCGTGGCGGCGGCGATGGCGTCCACATCCCGGAAATGCCGGGCGATCTCCTTGGCCGTGCTCTCCCCGACATAGCGGATTCCCAGCGCGAACAGGACCCGTTCGAAGGGAACCTGGCGCGAGGCGTCAAGGCTGCCCAGGAAGCGCTCGGCGGCGCGTTCCTGCCAGCCCTCCAGCGACATCAGCTGGTATTTGCTGAGGTCGTACAGGTCCGCCGGCGTCCGCACGAATCCCAGCGCATACAGCTGGTCGATCGTCGCCTGGCCGGCCAGCACGTTCATCGCGCGGCGGCTTACGAAATGCAGGATGCGGCCCTTGATCTGGGTCGGGCAGCCGTCCCGGTTGGGACAGAACCACTTGGCCTCGTCCTCCTCACGCACCAGCGGCGTACCGCAGTCCGGGCAGACGCTGGGGAATTCGGGCGCGACGGTATCGGCGGTGCGGGCGGCCAGTTCGACGGACGTGATCTTGGGAATGATCTCGCCGCCTTTCTCGACATAGACGAAATCCCCGATGCGCACATCCAGGATGCCCATCTGGTCGGCGTTGTTCAGGGTGGCGCGCTTGACGACGGTGCCGGACAGCTGGACCGGATCCAGGTTGGCCACGGGCGTCACGGCACCGGTCCGGCCGACCTGGTAGTCGATGCTGACCAGCCGGGTCAGGGCCTGCTCGGCCTTGAACTTGTACGCCACCGCCCAGCGCGGCGACTTCGCGGTGTATCCCAGGGCCGTCTGGCAGGCGGATTCGTTGATCTTGATGACGATGCCGTCCGTCGCGAAGGGCAGGTACTTGCGCTGCACGTCCCAGTAGTCGATGTAGGCGCGGATCTCGTCGATGTCGCGGCAGACCCGGCGCTCGTCCGAGACGGGCAGGCCCCAGCCCTGGGCGGCACGCAGGGCCGCGTCATGGGTTTCGAAGCGCAGGCTCTCCGCCGGAATGTGGTACAGGGTGCACCACAGGCCGCGGTGGCCGACTTCCTCGGGGTCGATCAGTTTCAGGGAACCGGAAGCGGCGTTGCGCGGATTGGCGAAAGGCGACTCTTCGTTCTCCTCGCGCTCGCGGTTCAGGGCGTCGAAGGCCTGGTACGGCATCAGGATCTCGCCGCGGATCTCGAATTCCGCGGGGTAGTCCCCGTGCAGCTGCTGCGGGATGTTGGCGATGTGCCGGACATTCTCGGTGACATCGTCGCCGACCGTCCCGTCGCCCCGGGTCAGGGCCCGGAACAGACGGCCGTTCCGGTAGGTCAGGCAGATCGCCGTCCCGTCGAACTTGAGTTCGCAGCAGTAGGTGAATCCGGTCTCCAGCGCCTTGTCCGCCCGGCGGGCGAAAGCCTCAACCTCCTCGATGGAATAGGTATTGCCCAGCGACAGCATCGGATAGCGGTGCGGCCGCTGGACGAAATCGTTGCGGATGGCAGCTTCGGCGTTGACGCCGGCCCCGCCGGTCTCCAGGTCGCTGCCCACCCGCTGGGTGGGGGAGTCCGGCGTCAGCAGATCGGGAAACTCGGTTTCCAGCGCTTCCAGTTCATGCATCAGCATGTCGAACTCCCGGTCGCTCATCGTCGGCGCATTGTCGACGTAGTAGCGGCGGTTGTTCTCCCGGAGGATCTCCCGGAGTTCGAGGATGCGCGCTTCTGCCTGGGCGTGGGTCATCGCTTACTTCTGCTGTTCGAGCTTCAGGGTCTTGGTAGGCTGGTCACACACCTCGGAGGGGCCCCAGTACTGGATGGCTCCCGGATAGACGAAGCAGGTCTCGGCGGCCCAGCGCTCGCGGTGGGCGGCGAAGTACTTGAACGGAGCGCCGTCCAGTTCGACGAGGGCCTTGCGGATGACGGGCTTGACCTTGCCGGAGCGCCGCTCGAGGTTCATCATCATCGTGATCGGCACGCCGCCGGCGATCCACTCCGCGGCGGGAGCGGTCGTGTTGCGGATGACGGACATGTATCCGGTCTTGCCGCAGGCGATCAGGCGGGAGGCGTTGTATCCGAGGGAATAGCAGTAATCGGCGTCGAAATTGGACGGGGCGGCGCAGCGGCCCTCGTAGCCGAAGAAATGGTGCAGGGTGGAGAACTTGCCGCTGTAAAGGCCTTCCTTCTTCATCTTCTCGAGTTTCTGGGCCACCATCGTGGACAGCAGTTTCTCGGTCTCGATCAGGGACACCTGGACATTGCCGTGCGGGTCACGGTCCAGGGCCAGCTGACGGGCCACGCCCACGGGCAGGCTGTTGAAGACGGCGAGGTTCTCCGCGCTCAGGTGGCTCTTGGCGAAGTCGATCGTCTCCGAGCGGCCCATCTCCTTCGTTTCCGGCAGGGCCAGCACGTCGTTCAGCTGGGCGATCAGTTTCTTGATGGAAGGGATGAACTCGATGAGTCCCTCCGGGATCAGCACGGTGCCGAAGTTCATGCCCTTGGCGGCACGGGCGGCGACCACGTCGGCGATGTAGGAGACGATCTCGTCCAGGCTCTGCCCGAGGGCTTCGACCTCTTCGGAGACCAGGCAGATGTTCGGCTGGGTCTGCAGGGCGCATTCCAGCGCGATGTGCGAGGCGCTGCGGCCCATCAGTTTGATGAAGTGCCAGTATTTGCGGGCGGAGTTGCAGTCACGCTCGATGTTGCCGATCAGCTCGGAATAGGTCTTGGTGGCGGTATCGAAGCCGAAGGAGGTCTCGATCTGGGCGTTCTTCAGGTCGCCGTCGATGGTCTTGGGACAGCCGATGACCTGGATGCCGTACTTCTTGGCGGCATAGTACTCGGCCAGCACGCAGGCGTTGGTGTTGGAATCGTCGCCGCCGATGATCACGAGGGCGCCGATGCCCAGCTGCCGGAGGATCTGCAGGCCGCTCTCGAACTGGTCCACTTCCTCGAGTTTGGTACGGCCCGATCCGATGATGTCGAATCCGCCGGTATTGCGGTACTCGTCAATCAGTTCCGGGGTGATCTCGACATACTTGTGGTCGACCAGACCGCCGGGGCCCATCAGGAAACCGTAGAGTTTGTTCTGGGGGTTGAGGGCCTTGATGCCGTCGAAAAGGCCGGAGATGACGTTGTGCCCGCCGGGGGCCTGACCGCCGGAGAGGATGACGCCGACGTTGACGGCGGCGCCGGTCTGACGGGTTCCGGGAACGAATTCGACAACGGGCATGCCGTAGGTATTCGGGAAGAGGGCCTTGATTTCCGCCTGGTCACCGACGGACTGGGTGGGAGCGCCTTCCTGCACGGCGACAGGGCCGAGAAGCGCCTTGGGCAGCTTCGGCTGGTAGCTGGCGCGTGCGATCTGGAGAGATGATTTTTCCATCTGTTCGGATATGTTTAAAAAATGAATATGCAATCCTGCAAATTTAGTCATTTGACTTGAAAAGTCAAAGGATTATGGCCTCGCGCGCGGGAATTTCGACGGGAACCGAGGGCTGTGACCAGCCGCTCAGCGCGCAGAGCGATGCAGGGACCTGCAGGTTGAAGCGGGCAGGGACCGCGGAGAAATTGCAGACCGCCAGCACGGGCGCCCCGTTCCGGTCCTCCGGATAGCGGAGGAAGGCGAAGTGCCGCCCCGGATCGAAACCGGGCGTATCGGCGTTGCAGAAACAGAGATCGAAATTCAGCCAGTCCTGCACGCGGGAGGCCAGCTGCAGGATGCGGCGGTGACGCTCCAGCCGCTCCGCCTCAGCGGCGGGAAGCGGTTCGCCGAGGCGGATGTGGCGGATCAGCCGCTGCACGGTCGGAACGGTCTCGAAGTCGAAGATGGAGGTGCGCAGGCGCTCCGATCCCTCCGCCCTTTCCCCGAGCTCTTCACCGAAGTACAGGAGGAAAGAAGCGTTATTGAACAAAGCACTGACAGTCAGCGCTGCATAATTGTCCTGCTGAAGTCTTTGTTCATCATGGTTCTCCAGGAAATTCAGCATCCGGGGCTGGAGGTCGGAGAGGCGCTGCCAGTTCAGCGTGATGTCATGGGCGTTCCGCTGGCCGCCATCGATGGCCACCAGCGTATCGTACAGTCCGGACTTGTCGTACAGGAGATCGAAACCCACCTGTTCGACATACTCCCGGTAACGGGCCATGTCGTACACCTCGGCGATGAAACGGAAATCCGGCCAGCGGGATTTGATCCGGGGAATGGACATCGCGAAGAAATCCGGCGGAACCAGTTCGACCATGTCGCAGCGGACCCCGTCCACACCCTTGGACGCCCAGAAGGAAAGGATTTCACAGAGTTTTTCCCGCGTGTCGGCTGCGCCGTAATCGATCTTGCGCGTGTCCGTCCAGTCCGCATCGCAGCAGTCAAGCAGCGGCAGGTCACCCCGGTATTCCCGGGCCACATGGTTGGGGACAAAGTCGATGACCACGCCCATGCCGGCCGCATGCACACGCCTTACCAAAGACTCGAACTCAGCCATTCTGTTCTCTTCTTTATCAGCAAGATACGGATTGACATCATAATAGTCCTCAATGGCATAGGGACTGCCCGGATCGCCTTTCACGAAGGGCTTGCCGCGCGCATGGCGCGGGACACCGGTGAACCAGACATGGGAGATGCCCAGCGAACGCAGATACGCCAGTTCCGCATCGCCCCAATCGGAGAACCTGCCGTTGCCCCACAGGCGGGGCAGTACCTGGTAGATGATCATCGGCGGCGGAATTCGGATAAGGTGATGGCCGTGGCGACCGCCACGTTCAGGGATTCGGAACTGTTTCCGGCGGCGAAACACGGGATCAGCAGCCTTCCGTCCACCTGGGCGGCCGTTTCGGGCCGGATGCCGTCGGATTCGCTGCCCATCACGACCAGGCCGTCGGCGGCCAGGTCCTGCCGGTAGATGTCCGTCCCGTCCAGGAAAGTGCCCCAGACCCGGCGGCCCGCAGCGCGGAAACGCCGGCACAGATCCGGAATGTCACAGTAGCAGACGCGGACGCGGAAAATGGCCCCCATCGTCGCCTGGACCACTTTCGGATTGTACAGTTCGACCGTATCGGGGGAGGCGTAGACCATCCCGACGCCGAACCAGTCCGCCAGACGCAGGATGGTTCCCAGGTTGCCGGGATCGCGGATGCCGTCCAGTGCCAGGCACAGCCCGTCGCAGAGCGCGGGGTCCAGGGGAGGGCGCTGCCGGACGACCGCGAGCACGGGCGAGGGGCTGGACATGGCGCTGATGCGCGCCATCGCCGCCTGTCCGATCTCGTCGCGCCGCCACAGCTTCACCACCTCGAAACCCGAAGCGAGGGCTTCGTCCACGAGCTTTTCGCCTTCGACGACGAAAAGGGAAGACGCGTCGCGGTATTTCTTGACGGCCAGGGAGCGGACCTGTTTGATTTCCTGGTTTGATATCGGCATACGGAAAACAAAGATACGCTATTTTTTATTAAATTTGTCCGCATGAAGATACGATTTGCCCTGCTGGCCGCGCTCATTCTGTGCCTGAGCGCCTGCAGCACCACCCGGGTGCTGCAACCGGGGCAGTATCGCCTGAAGTCCAACAAGGTCAAGGTCACCAACGCCCCGCAGTTCAGCACCTCCCAGATCACCCCGTACATCAAACAGCAGGTGTCCTCCGGATGGAGTCCGCTGATGAGCATCTACAACTGGCAGACCCCCGGTTCGGACGACTTCATTTCGCGTTTCGCCCGCAAGGTGGGCGTGGCGCCCGTGGTGTACAACGCCAGCCTGCTGCCTTCCAGCATCGAAAACATCGACAAGCACCTCGTCTATCTGGGATACTACAATTCCCAGATCGCCACCCGCGTGGATACCGTCAAACGCAACGTCGTGGTGAACTACGAGATCGAACTGGGCCGGCGCTACCGCATCGATTCGGTCTTCTACAGCATCCCGGACGACGGGGATTTCCGCCAGGAGTTCTATGCCGATACGGCCTCCTCGCTGGTCCGCCCCGGCATCTACCTGTCCGAAAGCCTGCTGGAACAGGAGAGCGCGCGCGGCGCGGCGTATTTCCGGGATCTGGGCTATTACGACTTCAACAAGAGCTTCTACACCTTCGTCGCCGACACGCTGAACCACGCGGATTCGACGATCCTGGAGTACCGGATCGAGCGCTTCTCGCGCAACGCCGGCGAAGCCACCGCCAAACCGCTCCGCAAATACACGATCGGGGACGTCCGCATCTCGCGCTCCGCGAACATTCCGTTCCGGGACAAGGTCCTGACGGACCTGAACACGGTCAAACCCGGCCAGATCTACAGCGAGAGCGAGATCAACAAGACCTATACGCGTCTGTCGCAGCTGAAGCTGTTCAACAGCATCCGGATGGAACTCGAGCCCCAGGATTCGCAGCGGGTCAGCTGTGACATCCGCCTGTCCGAATCCCGCCAGCGGGGCTTCAAGGTCCAGCTGGAAGCCTCCAGCAACTCGTCCGGCCTGATCGGCATCTCGCCCCAGCTGAGTTTCTTCCACAAGAACCTGTTCCATGGAGGGGAGTGGCTGAACCTGGGATTCAGCGGCAACTTCCAGACCATGATCGGGAACCGCGACGTGCATTCCACCGAGTTCTCGGCGGCGTCCAGCCTGAGTTTCCCGCGCATCCTGGGCATCCCGAACCGCGTGTTCCGTTCGGCCTACATCCCGCGCACCGAAATCAGCCTGTCCGGCAGCTACCAGGACCGCTCCGAGTACAAGCGCAGCATCGCGTCCCTGAGCCTCGGACTGGTCGGAAACCTGAACAAGGAACTCTACTACAGCATCACCCCGTTCCAGTTCAAGTACGTCAACGTGGCCGCGGACCCGGCATTCATCCTCCAGCTGATCGAAAAGGACAACCTCTACCTGCTCCGCACCTTCGAGTCGCACGTCGATGCGGGCGTGGGGGTCTCGCTCCAGTACATCACCAACACCGATATCGTCCCCAAGACCCCGTACCACTACATCAAGCTGAGCCTGAACTCCTCGGGTAATGTCCTGTCCCTGTTCAAGAATTCCTTCCGCTATGACGAGGACCTCCGGGAGCGGGTCGTGCTGGGGGTTCCGTTCTCGCAGTACGTGCGGGGGGAGCTCACCCTGGGAAGGACCCTGCGTTTCGGACGGAACGACAACCAGGCGCTGGCCATGCGCCTGCTGGCCGGAGCCGGCTTCGCCTACGGGAATTCGAGCGCGCTCCCATTTGAACAACAGTTTTACGTGGGAGGATCCAACAGCTTGAGAGGTTGGCAGATACGTTCAATAGGACCAGGCTTCGCCAACGCGAGCCAATACTTTACCATCCCCAGCCAGACGGGCGACCTGCGCCTGGAAGCCAACC
The DNA here is from genome assembly GCA_017454335.1 of Bacteroidales bacterium. Lineage (GTDB taxonomy): Bacteria > Bacteroidota > Bacteroidia > Bacteroidales > UBA932 > Cryptobacteroides. The sequence goes on from JAFTDE010000054.1 coordinate 38,361, forward strand.
TCGAGTACCGCTTCCCCCTGTTCTGGAAACTCGAAGGCGCCCTGTTCGCGGAGGCGGGCAACATCTGGATGCTGTCCCACAGCGCCTTCCCGGAATGGGACGACGAATGGGAGTTCTTCCATTTCAGCGACTTCTACAAGAGCCTGGCGGCGGACTGGGGACTGGGCCTGCGCGTCAACCTGGACTTCATCCTGCTGCGCCTGGACGCGGGCGTCAAGGTCCACGACCCGTCCCGGCCAGAAGGCCAGCGCTGGATCGGATCGGACCAGTGGCTGCAGCGCAACGGATTCGCCATCCACTTCGGCGTGGGCTATCCGTTCTGATTATTTCTTGGGATAATACTTGGGCCAGCAGGCCTCCAGATACGCCTTGAGGACATCCTCGTGGCGGTTCGGCTGCGGATGGTAGAACACCCGACCCTCGAGGCCGGCGGGCATGAATTCCTGGTCCACGAAGTGACCGGGGAAGTCGTGGGCGTACTTGTACCCGTCAGCGTAGCCCAGTTCTTCCATCAACTGGGTCGGCGCGTTGCGCAGATACAGCGGCACGCTGCGCGTCTTGTCCTCCCGGGCCACCCGCAGGGCCTCCTCCAGCGCCATGTACGAGGCGTTGCTCTTGGGCGAAGAAGCCAGGTACACCGTGCATTCCGCCAGCGGGATGCGGGCTTCGGGCATGCCGATGACATTCACCGTCTGGAAACAGGCGTTGGCCAGCAGCAGGGCGTTCGGATTCGCGAGTCCCACGTCCTCGGACGCGCTCAGGCACAGGCGCCGGGCGATGAACAGGGGATCCTCGCCCCCGTCCAGCATGCGCGCCAGGTAATAGATGGCGGCGTTGGGATCGGATCCGCGTATGCTCTTGATGAAGGCGGAGATGATATCGTAGTGCATCTCGCCGTCCTTGTCATAGATGGCGATGTTCTCCTGCAGGCAATTGGTAACCAGCTGGTTGTCGATGACGATCCGGTCGCGACCCGCACTGGCGTCCACGACGATTTCCAGGATGTTCAGCAGCTTGCGGGCGTCCCCGCCGCTCTGGCGCAGCAGGGCTTCGGTTTCGGAGAGGGTGACGTTGCGCTCCTTCAGGACGGGATCCTCGCGGATGGCCCGCTCCAGCAGGACCATCAGGTCCGCCGCCTCCAGCGATTTCAGCACGAAGACCTGGCAGCGGGACAGCAGGGGAGTAATGACCTCGAAGGAGGGATTCTCCGTCGTCGCGCCGATCAGCACGATGGTTCCGGCCTCGACGGCCCCCAGCAGGGCGTCCTGCTGGGCCTTGTTGAAACGGTGGATCTCATCGATGAACAGCACGGGCGCGGCGGCATGGGAAAAGAGGCTGCGGCTCTTGGCCGAATCGATCACGTCCCGCACGTCCTTGACGCCGGCGCTGACGGCGGACAGGGTGAAGAACTCCCGGTCCAGGCTGTCGGCGATGATCCGGGCGAGGGTGGTCTTCCCGACCCCCGGCGGTCCCCATAAAATGAACGAAGAGAGGTTTCCGCTCTCGATCATGTTGCGGAGAATACAGCCTTCACCCACCAGATGGCGCTGTCCGACGTACTCGGAGAGCTTGTGGGGGCGCATCCGCTCGGGAAGCGGGGGCAAAAGCGTATTCCCTTCGTAACTCATTATCGTTCAATCAATGTAACAATCTTGTTAAATGTCGTAACAAAAATGTTATATGGCTTTTTTGTAGGATCTGCGGCGTTTTTTCTGGATATAATCGAAATCTTTGAACTGTTCCTGGTTCTTGTAGTTGTCTTCGAGGATGGCATTGCTCTCCGCCCACTTGATACCGGCCTTGCTGAACTTGTAGAAGATGTCCGTAATCAGCAGTCCGTTGATGCCGCGGTTCTGGTAATCCGGACGGACCCCGATCAGCAGCAGTTCGGCCCCCGGTTCGTGTTTGAGGTAAAGGGACTTGAGCAGCGGCCACCAGCCGAAGGGGAACAGCCGGCCGCGGGACTTGCGGAGCGCCTTGGCCAGCGAAGGCATCGTGATGCCGAAGCCCACGCACTCGCCATCGGCGTTCTCCACGATGGTGAGGAAGCGCAGGTCCAGCACGCTCAGGTAGAATCCCAGGTATTTGTCCGCCATGTCCTCGGGCAGGATGGTGAAATTGTACAGGTCCTTGTAGGTCTGGTTGATCAGGTTGAAGATCTTGTGGCCGTAATCCTCCTCGCGGATGATCTTGCGGGTCAGCTCGCGCATGTGCACGTTGTTGCGCTCCATCACGATGTTGCAGAGGCGCTTGTAGCGGTCGGGCAGGACCTCGGGGACGGTGAAGCGGCGCTCGATCCAGTCCTTCTCCTTGCTGAAGCCCAGCGCCTCCATGTGCTGGGGATAATACGGATGGTTGTAGATCAGCGGCATGGTGCTTTCCTGGTCAAAACCCTCGACCAGCATGCCCTCGGGGTCGAAATCCGTGAATCCCAGCGGCCCCACGACCGATTCCATGCCGGCCAGGCGGCCCATTTCGACCACCTTGTCCATCAGGGCGCGTGCGACCTCGGGATCGTCCACGAAGTCGAACCAGCCGAAACGGACCTCCTTGTGGTCCCACTGGGCGTTCGCCTTGTGGTTGATGATACCGGCGATCCTTCCTACGGGCTTGCCGTCCCGGTACGCCATGTACAGTTGCGCCTCGCAGAATTCCATGGCGGGATTCCTGGCGGGATCCAGGGTCCCCATCTCATCGAATACAAGGGACGGAACGTAATAGGGATTGTTCCTGTAGAGTTTCTCGGGGAAAAGGACGAATTTGCGGATTTCCTTGCGTCCCTGAACACGTCGGATTTCTAATGCCATAAAGAATGGGTTTAAGTTTTTAGTAAACGCTAATATAAAGTTTTTTTCCTATATTAGCAATTCCTGAAGCCATAAACTATGTCTGCAAAGGGGCGTCACATCGTTTGCCTGCTCGCGCTGGTCTGCTTCTGTACCGGAATCCGGGCGCAGCAAACCTCCGTGGGGCTGTTCAGTTCCCCGAAAGGCTTCGGAGCCAACGTCCAGTTCGCTTCCTCCCGGAAAGCGGACGCCTTCCACGACCTGAGTCTGTACGCCGACATCTACGGTGTCACCATGGGCAAGTGCCTCCAGCCGGGCATCGCCCTCAACTATACCTATGCCATGGTGTTCCACCGCTTTGACTGGCGGGGGATGGACTGCCGGCTGTACACCGGACCGGGTGTCAGCCTGGGATGGGTCCGCGAACACGAGCCGGGCCTGTTCGACCCGGAAGTCAAGTACTTCCTGTCCCCGGGCGGCATGGCCGCGGTCAATGCGGCCTTCGGCATCCAGGTCCGCTGCCACGAGCGCGTCCGGCTGGACCTCCGCTGGGAAGCCCAGGCCGGTGTATTCTACCGATCGGACAGCTCGCCGCAGAGCACGACCCTGTCCCTGTTCAAGAACGGTATCTACCGGGCTTTTTATCCAGAACTCGTCATCTCCATCCTGCTGTAATGAAAAAACACCTCCGGATCCTGCTGTGCCTGATCGGCTTCTGCCTGTGCGGAAGTCCGCTCCAGGCGCGCTCGCCCTGGAATTTCAGCCTGGAATGGGGATATACGGCCGCCTTCTTCAACCACTACCGGTACAATTACTTCGACAGCGAAGGTTCGCGCGTGAACGACGAGGGATGGCAGCGGCGCCTGCTGTCCAACGGAAACCTGCGGGTCGGGGCCGGTTACCATCTGTCCGACTGCTGGAACCTGTCCCTGATGGCGGGGTTCGAAGGGCTCTACGAGGACCGGCGCGTGATTCCCACGACGCTGCGGGGCACTTTCCTACCGGAAGGGCGCAGCCGCAGCGGATGGATCCTGTTCGCCGAGGGCGGCGCAGGATGGACGCGCAGGATGGACTTCGGACCGGCTATCCTGGCCCGCGGCGGTGCGGGGTGGCGCCTGCCGATGGACGGCGGCATCAGCCTGGACGTGCTGGTCTCGCTGCACGCCAGCTTCGACCATCCGCCCGTGCTGGACCCCGAGCACCACGAAATCTCGCGGCTGAAGGTCCGTTCCACCACCGCGAATTACTACGGAATCAACTTTTCGCTGTCCCTGAATTTCTAGCGTTTGATGAACAGCCAGACCAGATAGGCGGCTTCGCACAACAGCATCAGCGCCCCGTCGAAACGGTCCACCTGGTCCTTTTTGCCGGTGAAGGCAGCCGTGTAGATCAGCACGGCGCTCAGCAGCAGCACGCCCAGGTCCACGAAATTCATCCCGGAGAAACTGACCGGATGGATCAGCGCCGACCCGCCCAGGATCAGCAGGATGTTGAAGATGTTCGAACCGAGGATGTTGCCGAGGGCCAGCTGGCCGCGGTGCTTGGCCGCCGCCACGACGCAGGTCGCCAGTTCCGGCAGGGAAGTGCCGCCCGCCAGGACGGTGATGGCGATGAACTTGTCGCTCACGCCCAGGGCGCGGGCGATCGCGGTCGCATTGTTCACGAACAGGCGCCCGCCGATGACCAGCCCGGCCAGTCCGCCCAGGGTCAGCAGGATGGCCAGCCAGAGCTTGAGATCCTTCTGCGGCGCCTCCGACTCCGTCGGGGAATCGCTCTTGAAGCAATAGAATATATAAGCTGCGAAAATCAGCAGAAACACAGCACCTTCCACACGCGTCAAACCATCCGATCCTCCCCAGCCGAAGAGGGTAAAACTCATACCGCAGAGGATCAGCAGCAGGGTGACGCCGATCACGATTGGGATGTCGCGCTTGCGGTTCGCCGCGGTAATGGCGACGGGGGAGACCACGCCGGTCAGGCCCAGGATCAGCAGGGAGTTGAAGATGTTCGACCCCACGACGTTGCCGATCGAGATGTCGGAATTGCCCTGGATGGCGCCCAGGAAGCTGACCACCATCTCGGGACAGGAGGTGCCGAATCCGACGATGGTCAGGCCGATGACGAATTCACTCACGCCGGCCTTGCGGGCGATGGCCGAGGCCCCGTCCACCAGGTAGTCCGCCCCGAAGACGATCAGGGCCAGGCCGACGAGCAGGAGGAGTATCTGAAGTATCATATCCTTTCCAATTGACAGACATTTTCAACGTGCTGCGTGTGCGGGAACATGTCCACGGGCTGGACTTCCGTGATCCGGTACGCCTCCGAAAGGATGGCCAGGTCCCGGGCCTGGGAGGCCGGATTGCAGCTGACATAGACGATGCGCCGGGGCGCCGCGCGCAGGATGACCCGCGCGACGTCGGGGTGGATGCCCGCGCGCGGCGGGTCCAGGATGATCACGTCCGGACGGCCGTGTTCCGCGATGAACGCATCCGTCAGCACGTCCTTCATGTCGCCGGCGAAGAAGTCGCAGTTCGTGATGCCGTTGGCGGCGGCATTGATGCGGGCGTCCTCGATGGCCTCCGGCACATACTCGATGCCGATGACGCGGCGGGCCTGGCCGGCAACGAACTGGGCGATGGTGCCGGTGCCGGTATACAGGTCATAAACGGTCTCGCTGCCGCTCAGGCCGGCGAACGAACGGGCCACCTGGTACAGCCTGTACGCCTGCGTGGCGTTGGTCTGGTAGAAGGATTTGGGCCCGATCTTGAAGCGCAGCCCTTCCATGGTCTCGTAGATGGCCTCGTCTCCCTTGTACAGCAGGCAGGTCTGGTCCGAGATGCTGTCGTTGACCTTGGCGTTGATCACGTAATAGAGCGAGGTGATGGAGGGGAAAGCGGCCGCCAGGGCGTCCAGCATCGGGAAAACGTCCTCCGTCATGGCTGAGAAGCAGACGATGACCATCACCTGGCCGTCCCCGGTCGTACGCACGAACATCGTGCGCAGCAGGCCGGTATTCTCGCGTAGGTCGTAGAAGGAGAGCCCGTGTTCGATGGCGTACTGCCGGCAGAACAGGCGGATCGCATTCGTGGGTTCGGGCTGGAGATAGCAGTGCCGGATGTCCAGGACCTTGTCGAAGTACCTGCCGACATGGAAGCCCAGGCCGAGTTTCTGTTCGGGCGTCAGCGCCTCGGGATCCTCGTCCGGCAGGATCCAGCGCCGGGACGAGAAGGAGTATTCCAGTTTGTTGCGGTAACCCACGGTCTGATCGGACCCGAGGATGGGCCGGATCGGGGGTACTTCCAGATGGCCGATGCGGACCAGCTGGTCATAGACCTGCTGCTGTTTGGCCTCCAGCTGCAGCGGGTAGGGAAGCGGCTGCCACTTGCATCCGCCGCACACCCCGAAATGCTCGCAGAAGGGTTCCAGGCGCTGCTCCGAGGCCTGTTTGAGGCGGATGATGCGCCCCTCGCAGTAGTTCTTCTTGCGGCGCGTCAGCCGCACGTCCACGACATCGCCGGGCACCGCGAACTCGACGAACACCACCGCCCCGTCGGGCGCATGCGCCAGGGCTTTGCCTTCGGCGGCGACGGCTTCGATCCGCAGGTCCTCCAGGACGATATCCAGTTTCTTTCGCATCGGCGGCTAGTTCTTGATCCGGATCTCCATCTGGGGATACTCGAAGGAGAATCCCTGGGCGGGCAGCCGGGTATACAGCGCCTCGTTCAGCGCGAACATGGCCGCCCAGTAATCCGCGCTGCGGACCCAGACGCGCAGCATAAAGCGCACGCTGCTGTCCTCCATCGTATGCAGCACGGCCATGGGGTTTTCCGCCCCCGGGGTCTTGTCGTCCAGCACCAGCGATTCTTCGCGCGCGACGGCCAGCATGGCCTGCTCGCACTGGGCGGAATCGACGCCGTAGGGGACGTTGACAAAGATGTCCACGCGCCGCAGTTCGCGGGCCGTATAATTGGTGATGGTGCCGCTGGCCAGTCCGCCGTTGGGCAGCACGACGACCTTGCTGTCGGGCGTAATGATCTTCGTCGAGATGATGTTGATCTCGTTCACGGTACCGATCGATCCGTTGAATTCGATCACGTCACCGGCACGGAAAGGCTTGAATATCAACAGGATCAAACCGCCTGCGAAATTCTGGACGGTTCCGCTGAGCGCCATACCGATGGTCACGCCGCCCGCAGCCAGCAGGGCGGCGATGGAGCTGGTGTTGATGCCCAGCGCACCGATCACGACGGCGATCAGGATCGCCCACATGACGATCTTCAGGAAGGAGATGACAAAAGACGAGACCGTCTTTTCTGTCCCGCGCCGGTCGAACGAGCGCCGGATCAGTTTGGCGATCAGGGAGATCAGCCAGGCGCCGATGATGTAGATGGCCAGGGCGGCCAGGACCTTGAAACCGAAATCAATGGCCTTCTGCCCGATCTCCGCGACGAAGGCGCTGGGATCGGACTTGATTTTTTCAACATTTTCCAGCATTTCCAGTTTGAGCGAATCTGCCGGGGGGACGATTTCTTCTATCTGCATATATGTATAATTCCAAATTTCAAATGTAGCTATTTTGCTGCAAAATCCCAAATATATGCAGGTCAGAGCCGGAAATCTTGCAGATTCCGGGTAAAATGCCTATCTTGTGGAACTTTATGAATAACACGGATAACCTTGTAAAAATCATCGAGATCAAGAAGAGCGTCTTCGCCGAGAATGAGAAAGATGCCGACGGTCTCCGCGCCGAACTGAAGAAGAAAGGCGTATTCCTGCTGAACCTCATGTCCGCTCCCGGAAGCGGAAAGACCACCACGCTGATCCAGACTTTGCGGCGCCTGAAAGGGCGTCTGCGCGTCGCGGTGATGGAAGCCGATATCGACAGCGACGTCGATGCCGTCAAGATCCGCGAAGCGACCGGCGTGTATTCCATCCAGCTGCATACCGGCGGCATGTGCCACCTCGACGCCGAAATGACGCGGCAGGGCCTGGACAACCTGGACCTGTCGGCGGTGGACCTGGTCATCCTGGAGAATGTCGGCAACCTGGTCTGCCCGGCGGAATTCGACACCGGAGCCGTGCGCAACGCCATGCTGCTGTCCGTCCCGGAAGGGGATGACAAGCCGTTGAAATACCCCCTGATGTTCTCCGTCTGCGATACCGTGCTGATCAACAAGATCGACGTGATGCCGTACTTCGACTTCGACCTGGACCGCTGCCGGGAAAACATCCTCCGGCGCAACCCAAAGGCCCGCGTGATTCCCATCTGTGCCAAGACGGGGGAGGGCGTGGACGCCTTCGCGGACTGGCTGGTCGAAGAAGTGGAAAACTGGAAACGATAAACCTGAACTGATATGCCTGAAATGTCCAAGAAATTTGTCCCCAAGCACTTTGGAGACAAGAATCCCAATCCCAAGCTGATCAAGCTGGTCCGCCATGTCAC
>JAFTDE010000055.1 GCA_017454335.1 Bacteroidales bacterium
AATGCCCCCACTGTTCAAGCGTTTGTAGAAAGTGAAGCACGCGGGGATGCCACAGGGGCCCTTCTGTGAGGGGTGCGTGTGCTCAGAGGGCCGAAATGGCGGGTCTGAGCACATGGACACACCCTACAGGGCCGTGAGAGCTCGGTCCGTGTGCTTCACTTTTTACAAAACCACATCCGCTTTCCCCCGGCCCGTAGGTGATTTGCAAAAGAGCGAGCCCGCAGACCCGCCCGTACGACGTACAATGAAAGCCATTCCCTACGCTTCCGATTGACATGCCGACAGCAGGCCGGGCATCCCATCTTGATCTGTGTATTTTTGTAAATATGCAGCAAGGCATTTGTTTTTTAAGACATAATACCTATCTTGCCAAAAACCAACTTGTTGTGCCATGAAAAAGATAGGATTGTTTCTCTGCATGCTGGCAGCGCTGACGGCTGTTTCCTGCAATAAGGAGGAACCGGTGACGGATATCGTCACCACGCATAACAGTGCACTTATCGTGATCCCTCCGGATGGTCCGGAGACGGTTTATGACATTCAATCCGCGTATCGACACGGAGAAACCCTCCAGATCACATCTGCGCAGGCAGCTTTTTGTGATTATAATTTCTTTTTTCTGCAGGATGATTCAGTTCACCCGGTTACGAGTTACCCGTATTATCCGGGTACCTACTCGCCACCGGTGTCACAGATGCCCGGAGGCGAACTGCCGATCGTCACTATCTACGGGAGATACAAGCTCACAGACGCAGAGACCAAATACTCTTATTATCGTTACAGATTTGAGCAAACGCTTATTCAGAGGATCATAATCCGTGGGTTGGAGTCTTTTGGTCTCGGAGCAGAGTTGTCCATCCGCGTCCAGGACGGGGTGTTCTCCGGGGACAATAAACTGATTGATTTTGTCAAGGTTAACTCATATGTCCCCCCTACGTATGTGATCGGTGCCAGAAAAGAGGAATTGCCGTGTGATTCCAACATCAATATCTACATTCGATGCAAATCCGGAACCATCATTTCATTCCGTTTCATCAACAAATCAATACCTTGGGCATAGCCGGTTTCCGTAAAGATTAATGTCATGAAAAGAGTTGTACTATTGATGTTCATCGCTGCTTTTGTAGCAGTCTCTTGCCAGAAAGAACAGGTGACGGATATCGTTACTTCACATGAACGTGCGCTCATCATCATCCCTCCCGATGGCCCGGAGAGGGTTTACAATATCGAAACTGTTTTCCGGAGTGGTTCCTCATCGGGATCGAGCCTTAATCTGCGGTATTATTTCTATAAAGAACATTTTGATCGTTTGTACAATCCGGTCCATACGGGAGAAGCCACCCCGATCGTTTATATCAGCGGACCCTACCAACTCAAAGAAGGAGAAACGCTCGATCGTCTCTTGGAAATATACGATGATTTCGTTTTTCCCAGATTTGTCGAAAATATTGTCATTAACGACTTGGATGAATCTCTGGGGCTCGGGAGAGAACTCTCGATTCCCATGAGGGACGGAGTATACAGGGGAGGTAACAATCTGATTGATTATGTCAAGATCAATTCGTTTGTCCCCTCGCAGACAAACCATCCTGTCCTTCCCGACCAATACTCCGACATGAACATCTATATCCGATGCAAATCGGGCACTGTCATCTCTATCCGTTACATAAACGGAGAGACCTACCCGTTATTCTTAGGTTGGGGCTCTTCTTAAGTTGCCGTCTCCTGTCAGATTCGCTTGAAACGCGGGAGCGTTTTGTACGCGCATTCTCCGCACGGATCCTGTCCCCCGGCCGCCTTGAAATGCCCGGCCTTTTTCCTATATTTGTAAGAAGCAAGAAGATTACGATTATGAAAAAGACTTTCCGGATCCTCGGCCTGCTGGCCGCAACCCTCTGTTTTTCCTGTACGCCGAAAACGGTCTCCGAATTCTGCATCGGTGCCGATGTCTCCGAGATTCCGGCCGCAGAGGCCCGCGGGGCGAAGTATTACGATGTTGACGGGACCGAAAAGGATCCCCTCCAGATCATGGCCGCTCACGGATTCAACGTCATCCGGCTCCGCCTGTTCGTCAATCCGGAGGCTCCCGGCGGATATTCCCGGGACGGATTCTGCGGTACGGCCAGTACGATCGAATTCGCCAGGCGCATCAAGGCCGCCGGCATGCAGTTCGCGTTGAACTTCCACTACAGTGATACCTGGTCCGATCCGGACAAACAGTACAAACCTTCCGCCTGGGCCGGCCTGACCGGGACGGAGCTGGAAGAAAAACTCTATGAATATACCCGGGAAACGCTCCAGGCTTTCAAGGACGCCGGAGCCGCCCCTGAGATTGTCCAGGTCGGCAACGAGATCAGCCACGGATTCGTCTGGCCCGAAGGCAAGGTGATGGACGACGCCACCGAGGAGAACTGGGCCGCCTGCATGGGCCTGTACAAGGCCGGCCAGCGCGCTGTCCGCGAAGTCCTGCCGGAGGCCCGGCTGCAGATCCACCTGGCCCTCGGCGGCGAGAACACGCTCTGCCGCGACTTCCTCGACCACATGATCCGCTACGGAGCCGAGTTCGACATCATCGGCCTGTCCTACTACGAGCAGTGGCACGAGACCTACAACGACATGAAGGCGAACATCTATGACCTGAGCGCCCGTTACGGCAAGCCCGTGAACATCTGCGAGTACGGCGCCAATGCCGACAACATCCGGATCATCAACGACATCGTCCGGGCTACGCCGGACGCCCTGGGTCACGGAACGATGGCCTGGGCCCCGTCCCGCACCCTCTTCGGCCGGGACGGCAAGGCCAGTGAAGAAATCTTCGCCATCTACGAGAAGATCCGGGACGACTATGCCGATCCCCGGAAACAGCCCCGGTACCAGGCTCCGTACGAGAGCAAGGTGGACTTCGGGGAATATGCCGTCGGCGCGGACATCTCCTGGGTCCCCGCGCAGGAGGACCGCGGCGTCCGGTTCTCCGACAACGGCGTTGAAAAGGATGTGCTGGAAATCCTGAAAGACCACCACTTCAACTGGATCCGCCTGCGTCTCTTCGTCGATCCGACCGCCGAGAACGGCTATTCGCCGGAAGGTTACTGCGGTCTGGAGCAGACCATCGCCATGGCCAAGCGCATCAAGGCGGCCGGCATGAAGTTCCTGCTGGACTTCCACTACAGCGACACCTGGGCCGACCCGGGCAAGCAGTTCAAACCGGCTTCCTGGGCCCGCCAGTCCGGGTCCGGGTTGGAAGGCCAGCTGTACCGCTACTCCAACGAGACCATCAAGCGCTTCATCGAGGAGGGCGTCAAGCCGGACATGGTCCAGGTCGGCAACGAGGTGAACCACGGCATGGTCTGGCCCCAGGGCCGCATCGAGAACGGTTCCTACGAATCCTTCGCGGTGATGATCCGCTGCGCCAGCGCGGGCGTCCGGGCCGCCGACCCTTCCATCAAGATCATGATCCACATCGCCTGCGGCGGACAGAACGAGGAATCCGTCCGCTTCTTCGACAAGATGATCGCCCGGGATGTCAAGTTCGATGTGATCGGTCAGTCCTACTATCCCCGCTGGCACGGAACCCTGGAGGAGCTGCAGGCCAACCTGAACGACCTGGCGAAGCGCTATGGCAAGCCCGTCTGCGTCGTTGAGTACCAGGAATACCGCAAGGAGGTCAACGACATCGTGAAGGCGATTCCCGACGGACTGGGCCTGGGAAGCTTCATCTGGGAGGCGACGACGCCCCAGTGGGGCAACCTCTTCGACAGAAGCGGTGCCGCCAACGGGAACATCCGGATCTACGACGCGCTGTAGCTGTAGCGCGGACTAGAACTCGTCCTTGATGTTGTAGTGGTTGCGGTCCTGCGAGGAACGGGCGATCATTTCGCCGATGAACCCCGCCAGGAACAGGATGACGCCGAGGATGACGGCCACCAGCGCCAGGTAGAACAGCGGCTGGTCCGTGACGGCACGGTAGTAGGCGCCGTGGGCCTGGTGCACTAGTTTCGCGATGATGATCCAGACCGTCATCACGAATCCCACCAGGAACATGAACAGCCCGCTGTACCCGAAGAAATGCATCGGGTCCTTGCCGAACTTGGTCAGGAACCACAGCGTTCCCAGGTCCAGGAACCCGTTCACGAAGCGCTCCAGGCCGAACTTGCTCTTGCCGTATTTGCGCTTCTCGTGGTGGACCGGCTTCTCCGTGATCCGGGTGTATCCGGCATTCTTGGCCAGGTAGGGGATGTAGCGGTGCATCTCGCCGTAGACTTCCACGCTCTTGACGACCTCTTTCCGGTAGGCCTTCAGCCCGCAGTTCATGTCGTGCAGCTTCAGGCCCGTGATCTTGCGGGCCGTGGCGTTGTACAGCTTCGACGGGAGGTTCTTGGTCAGCGCGTTGTCCTTGCGGTGCTGCTTCCATCCCGACACCAGGTCGTATCCCTCTTCCGTGACCATGCGGTACATCTCCGGAATCTCGTCCGGGGAATCCTGCAGGTCGGCGTCCATCGTGAACACCACGTCGCCCTGCGCCCGCGCGAAGCCGCAGTACAGGGCGGCGGACTTGCCGTAGTTGCGGCGGAAACTCAGGCCGTGGACCGTCGGGTATTCTCCGGCCTGCTTGCGGATCACATCCCAGGAACCGTCGTTGCTGCCGTCGTCCACCAGCAGCGCCTCATAAGAGAAATCGTGCTCTTTCATCACCCTGTCGATCCAGGAGACCAGCTCCGGCAGGGACTCCGCCTCGTTGAACAGCGGAACAATCACGGAAATATCCATAGCAGTTTATTGTTCGTCCACGGTTTTGTCGTTGCGGAACGGGTTGTCCTTGCAGAGCGATCCGGAGTAGATCGCGGCGAGGATGATGCCGAACAGGCTGCAGTAGACCAGGTTCCCGAAGAAACCGATCTGCGGCATCCTGCCCTCCATCTGCTGCAGGCTGGCCAGCGCATTCGAATCCATGTAGGAGGAATAGCTGTCCATGACCTGCGCCATGGTATCGGAGAAGAGGTCCGGCACGATGAACAGCACATACGCCAGGTAGAAGGCCGCGTACAGCAGCGCCGAGCAGACGGCGACGATGGTGCCGAACTTGAACAGTTCGCCGCGGTCCGCCGCGTTGCGGTCCCGGTACTGCTTCATGAACCAGTACATCAGATACAGGCAGGCGGAGAACTTGCCGATCCACAGCAGGGCGCTGACCAGGCCCGCGAGGATGCCGGTCAGATGGGCCATGGAAAGGACCCAGGACAACAGCAGGTAGGCGATGGAGATGCCGCCCAGAACCAGGCCGGCCCGGCCGGCGCTGTTCCACAAAGTTTTCTTGTCAGTCATAACGAAAACAAAGATAGAAAATAATTCCTATCTTTGTAGGCTTATCAATAAAATGACTGTATGTTGACTATCGCATTTACCGACGGAACCGTGCGTCCCTGGGACGACGACGAAGCAAAACGGATTTTCTGGCATTCATCCGCCCACCTGATGGCGGAGGCGATCGAAGCCCTGTACCCGGGCGCCAAATTCGGCGTGGGTCCGGCCGTTGAGACCGGATTCTACTACGACGTGGACCTGGGCGACCGGCAGATCACCGATGCCGACCTCAAGGCCATCGAGGACAAGATGACCGCCCTGGCCCGTTCCAAGGAAACTTTCGAGCGTACGGAGGTCTCCAAGGCCGATGCGATGAAATACTTCAAGGAGAAGGGGGATCCCTACAAGTGCGAACTGATCGAGGACCTCGAGGACGGGACCATCACCTTCTACAAGAACGGCAACTTCACGGACCTGTGCCGCGGCCCGCACGTCAAGCACACCGATGACATCAAGGCCATCAAGCTGACCGCCATCGCCGGCGCCTACTGGAAGGGCGACCAGGAGCGCGAACAGCTGACCCGCATCTACGGCGTCACCTTCCCCAAGAAGTCCATGCTGGACGAGTACCTGCTGGTGCTGGAAGAAGCCAAGAAGCGCGACCACCGCAAGCTGGGCAAGGAGATGGAACTGTTCACCTTCTCGTCCCGCGTCGGCCTGGGCCTGCCCCTGTGGCTGCCCCGCGGCGCGCAGATGCGCTATACGATGGAGGCTTTCCTGCGCCGCAAGCAGGCGGAGATCGGATACCTGCCGGTCGTCACCCCGCACATCGGCAGCAAGGACCTGTACGTGACCTCCGGCCACTACGCCAAGTACGGCAAGGACTCCTTCCAGCCGATCCACACCCCGCAGGAAGGCGAGGAATACATGCTGAAGCCGATGAACTGCCCGCACCACTGCGAAATCTTCCGCAGCGCCCCGCGTTCCTACCGCGACCTGCCCCTCCGCTTCGCCGAGTTCGGTACGGTGTACCGCTACGAGCAGAGCGGCGAGCTGCACGGACTGACGCGCGTCCGCGGTTTCACCCAGGACGACGCGCACCTGTTCTGCCGCCCCGACCAGCTGCAGGAGGAATTCGAGAAGGTCATCGACCTGATCCTGTACGTCTTCAAGACCCTGAAGTTCGACAAGTTCCTGGCCCAGGTATCCCTGCGTGACCCCAACAACAAGGAGAAATACATCGGCAGCGACGAGAACTGGGCGAAGGCCGAGCAGGCCATCATCGACGCCGCCGCGAACAAGGGCCTCGACACCGTGGTCGAGCTGGGCGAAGCCGCTTTCTACGGCCCCAAGCTGGACTTCATGGTCAAGGACGCCATCGGCCGCAAGTGGCAGCTGGGCACCATCCAGGTGGACTACAACCTGCCGGAGCGCTTCCAGCTGGAGTACACCGACGCGGACGGCAGCAAGCAGCGTCCCGTGATGATCCACCGTGCTCCCTTCGGCAGCATCGAGCGTTTCACCGCCGTCCTGCTGGAGCACACCGCCGGACACCTGCCGCTGTGGCTCGCTCCGGACCAGGTTAAAATCCTGCCAATCAGTGAGAAATATGCAGAATATGCGGAAAAAGTTTGCAATTCGCTAAAAAATTCCGAAATTCGCGCTTCCGTAGATGCCCGTAACGAGACGCTGGGCAAGAGGATTCGGGAAATATCTCTCCTCAGAGTGCCTGTGCTGCTGATTGTGGGCGAAAAGGAACAGACCGATGGTGCCGTCTCCGTCAGAAGAGAGGGCGCTGATCAGGGTACTATGACTATTGATAAGTTTATTGAGTATTTTAAAGCAGCGGTAACAGAAGAATTGTCTTAATGCCAGGACCTTACAGACCCAAGCCGTCGGGACCGCGCCCGAATGGACGCCGACCCGACCCCCGTCAGAGACAGCGGGACGAGTTCGAACTCAACATCAACGAGCAGATCACCGCTCCTCAGGTGCGTCTCGTTGGCGAGAACATCCCCGAGCAGGGTGTCTACCCGATTTCCCGGGCCTTGAAACTCGCGGATGAGCTGGAACTCGATCTCGTCGAGATCAGCGCCAAAGCCGATCCCCCCGTCTGCAAGATACTCGACTACCAGAAGTACCTGTACCAGCAGCGCAAGAAGGCCAAGGAGATGAAGTCCAATTCGGCCAAGATCGTGATCAAGGAGATCCGCTTCGGCCCGAATACCGACGAGCATGACTTCCAGTTCAAGCTCAAGCATGCCGCCGAGTTCCTGGACGAAGGTTCCAAGGTCAAGGCGACCATCTTCTTCCGCGGACGTTCCATCATGTTCGCCGAGCAGGGAGAAAAACAGCTGCTCCGCTTTGCGGTGGAACTGGAAGAATACGGAAAGGCCGAGAACATGCCCGTGCTGGAGGGCAAGCGGATGTCGATCATGATCGCTCCGAAAAAGAAGAAATAAGCCGTGCACGGTGCACGCTTACATATTAACGTTTAACAATAACAACAATGGCAAAGCTTAAAACCAACTCCGGTGCCAAAAAGCGTTTCGCGCTTACCGGATCGGGAAAAATCAAGAGGAAGCACGCTTACCACAGCCACATCCTCACCAAGAAGACCAAGAAGCAGAAAAGGAACCTCGATCATTTCGCCCTCATTGAGAAGGCGGATATCGCGCGGGTCAGCGAACTTC
>JAFTDE010000056.1 GCA_017454335.1 Bacteroidales bacterium
TATGAGATGACCGAGAACGTGGCCGACATGGTCGCTTCGCTCCTGCTCTTCGTTCCGGAACTGATGCTGCACGTATCCCGCCCGATCCGCTGGGACTCCGACCATGTGACCATCATGAACGACCAGACCCTCGACCTCTTCAAGGAGATCGTCCGTGCCGACGCGCTGAACCGCGCCCACATCGGTCTGGACTACTTCGACGCCGCCATCAACCGCATCGGCGCCTATGTCATCGGCACCCGCGCCACGCAGAAGTGCCTGCTGAGCGCCCTGCTCGAACCGCTCGCCAAACTGCGCGAGTACGAGGACGCCGACAAGGGCTTCCAGCGCCTGGCCCTGCTCGAAGAGGCCAAGACCCTGCCGTTCGGCGCCGTATTCGATTACTTCAACCTCAAGAACGACGTCCCGGTGGGCACCGCCTTCATTCCGGAGATCGAGAAGTACGAGCGCGAAGTCACTTCCAAGCGATAAGCCGTCATGGGATCCGCTGTATTACTGGGACTGCTGATCATCGCAGTCGGTTCCTTCTGCCAGTCCAGCTCCTACGTGCCGATCAACAAGATCAAGCAGTGGAGCTGGGAAAGCTACTGGCTGGTCCAGGGCGTCTTCGCCTGGCTGATCTTCCCCTTCATCGGAGCGCTGCTGTCCCTGAGCGGGACCGGCGGCAGCTTCGGTGACCTGCTGGGGCTGATGAACGCCGATCCCAAAGCCACCTGGCTGACCATCCTCTTCGGCGCCCTGTGGGGTGTCGGAGGCCTGACCTTCGGCCTGTCGATGCGCTATCTGGGCGTGGCCCTCGGCCAGAGCATTGCCCTCGGGCTCTGCTCCGGCCTGGGCGCCGTCCTGGGTCCCGTGCTGACGGGGAATGCGCATACCCTGACCTCGGCCGTGATCATCGGCGTGGTCGTGACCATCATCGGTATCGCCATCATCGGCATCGCCGGCGGCATGAAGGCCGCCGCCCTGCCTGAGGAGGAGAAGAAGAAGGCCGTCAAGGACTTCAACTTCGGCAAGGGCATCGTCATCGCCATCCTGTGCGGTCTGATGAGCGCCTGCTTCAACATCGGCCTGAATTTCGGCGCCAGCCTGCACCTGCCGGGCACCAAGACGATCTTCGAATCGCTGCCCGCCACGATGCTGGTGACATTCGGCGGTTTCCTGACGAACGCGGCCTACTGCCTGTTCCAGAACAACAAGAACAAGACTTTCTCCGACTACAAGCAGGGATCCCTGTGGGGCAACAACATCATGTTCTGCTGCCTGGCGGGCCTGTTGTGGTACAGCCAGTTCTTCGGACTCAGCCTGGGCAAGGGCTTCCTGGCCGGATCTCCGGTGCTGCTGGCCTTCAGCTGGTGCATCCTGATGTCGCTGAACGTCATCTTCTCCAATGTCTGGGGCATCATCCTCAAGGAATGGAAGGGCGTCTCGCGCAAGACCATCGTGGTCCTGCTCTGCGGCCTGGCCGTTCTGATCTTCAGTATTTTCCTGCCCGAACTCCTGGCGAGATAAGGTGAAAATACTGTTCCTCCACGGATTGGCATCTTCGGGGGCGTACAAGACCGCAAACACGCTGCGGATCCTGTTACGCCCCTGCGATGTCATTGCGCCCGACATCCCCATCGATCCGCACGCGGCCCTCTCCCTGCTGCAGGAGCTCTGCCGGCAGGAAGTCCCGGACCTGGTCGTGGGGCTCTCCCTGGGCGGATTCTGGGCCCAGCAGCTGCGCGGAACCCGCAAGATTCTGATCAACCCGGACTTCCATGTCGCCGGGCTGATGCGCAGCCACATCGGGACCAACAGCTACCTCTCCCCCCGGCGGGACGGCGCCGAAACCTTCGAGATCACGCCGCAGATCTGCGCGGGCTACGCCGAACTGGAGCAGCATCAGTTCGAGGGTATCACCCCGGCGGAGATCGCGCTGACCCGGGGCATGTTCGCCGACCACGACACGGTCGTCAACGAGTGGGATACATTCGATCTGCACTACCCCGGGCGGGGCGTGCACTATCCGGGCGAGCACCTGCCGACCTTCCCGGAGATCAAGCACCATCTGCTGCCGCTGGTCGGCAAATGACAGACTATCAATTTTTTTGATTATATTTGCAGGTTCTGAAAAATCGCCGTTATGGAAAAAGTCACCGTTCTCCCTACCGACAGGCTGTACGACGCCTGGATCGATCCGAAGTACATCCCCTCCGGCAAGGACAAGTATTACCTGCGCAACAAACAGTCCCGCAGCCCGAAAGGCGGATGGAGGCACCTGCGCAGCGACGAAATCGAGCGCCTGGTCAAGAACAACAATACGGCCGTCAGCTGGGACAACATCCTGGTCACCAACGAATTCGACACCAACATGGTGAAAGGCAACAAGTTCTACGGATTCGTCCGGATCGGCCGCATCACCAGCGACGGACTCCAGTTCCATGACCTGCGCCTTCCGATCGGCATCAGCAATTCCTCGATCCATTCCTGCGACATCGGCGACGACTGCGCCATCCACAACGTCCACTACCTCTCCCACTACATCATCGGCAACCGCTGCATGCTGTTCAACATCGAGGAGATGTGCTCGACGGACCACGCCAAGTTCGGAAACGGCATCGTCAAGGACGGCGAGCCCGAGAGCGTCCGCGTGACGGTCGAAGTGATGAACGAGACGGGATGCCGCGCCGTCTATCCCTTTGACGGCATGATTACGGCCGACGCCTACATGTGGGCCAAATACATCGACGACGCGCCCCTGCAGGAACGCCTGCGCGAAATCACCCAGGCTTCGGTGGACAGCCACCGCGGCTACTACGGCACGGTCGGCGAAGGCTGCGTCATCAAGAACTCGTCCATTATCAAGGACGCCAAAATCGGTGCCGCCTGCTATATCAAGGGCGCCAGCAAGCTGAAGAACATCACGATCAACTCCTCCGAGAAAGAGCCTTCGCAGATCGGCGAAAACGTGATCATGGTGAACGGCATCATGGGATACGGCAGCCGCATTTTCTACTCCTGCACCGCCATCCGCTTCGTCATCGGCAACAATAGCGCCCTCAAGTTCGGCGCACGCCTGATCAACTCCGTGCTCGGGGACAACTCGACGATTTCCTGCTGTGAAGTCCTCAACAACCTCATCTTCCCCGCCCACGAGCAGCATCACAACAACTCCTTCCTGATCGCCGCCGTGACGATGGGACAGTCCAACATGGCCGCCGGCGCCACCATCGGATCCAACCACAACAGCCGTACGAACGACAACGAGGTCGTCGCCGGCCGCGGATTCTGGCCCGGCCTCTGCACCAGCATCAAGCACTCCAGCAAGTTCGCGTCCTACACGCTGCTGGCCAAGGCGGACTATCCGGCCGAACTGAACATTCCGTTCCCCTTCTGCCTGCTGAGCAACAACACCAGGCTCGACCGGCTGGAAGTCGCTCCGGCTTTCTGGTGGAGCCACAACATGTATGCGCTCGCACGCAACAACTGGAAATTCAAGACGCGTGACAAGCGTCTGACCAAGACACAGAACATTGAATTCGATACCTTCGCCCCCGACAGCATGGAGGAAGCCATCCGGGCCCGCAAACTGCTGGAGATCTGGACGGCCAAGGCGTGGTACCGGAAAGAGAATATTTCATTCGACGAACTCAGCGACAAGCAACTTCGGGCTAAGGGCAACGAGTTGCTCAACGGGGACCCCAAGATCGTGGATGCCCTTGAGGTGCTGGGCGAGAACATGGAGAAGAGCCGGCGGGATGTCTACATCCGCAAGGTGCACCGGGCCTATCACGCTTATGGTGATATGCTGATCCATTACGCGGTGACCAATGCGATGGACTATCTCGAGGCCCATCCCGGCGAAACGCTGACCTCCATGTCCGCCCTGCTCAAGAGCCGCCGCCAGCGGGAGTGGATCAACCTGGGAGGACAGCTGATGATGACGACCGAATTCGATCGCATCCGCGCGGACATCCGCGACGGCAAGCTGAACTCCTGGAAGGACATCCACAAACGCTACAATGACATCTGGAGACGCTACCCCGTTGACAAACTGCGTCATGCCTATCTCTCGCTGTGCTACGTACTGGAAGTCGAACAAATCAGCGCAGCCGACTGGCAGAAGGCCATCGACGCCGAGATCCGCATCCAGCGTTACATCTGCAAGGAAGTCTATGAATCCCGCAAGAAGGATCACGAGAATCCTTTCCGCAAGGCGACCTACCGCAACGAGGAAGAGATGACCGCCGCGATCGGCACGCTCGAGCAGAACAGTTTCGTCCGTCAGATCAAGGAAGAGACGGAACGGAACCTGACGCGTCTCGAGGAACTGCGCTCCCGCATTTAAATTAAAAACAACTATGAATCTGAAAGAAAACAAATACGCTCAGTATTATCTCGTCCAGGAGATGATGGGAACCGTTCCCACCGTCCGTCAGTTCAACCCCGCCGATTCCAAGTTCGTCGCCGACGCCGTTGCGAAAGCCGGCCGCGTGATGTTCTCCGGCGAAGGATCCAGCCGCATCATGCCGGCCAAGAACGCCCGCCGCAAGGCCATGACCTGGGGCCTGGACATCAATGTCCAGAACGAAGGATCGCACCAGGCATGCGAATACGACCTGTCGAAGTATGCGGTTCTGCTGGACTCCAATTCCGGCCGCACCAAGGAGACCTTGCTGCTGGCCAAGAAGCTCAAGGCCGAGGGTCACAAGGCCACTTTCTCCCTGAGTGCCAATCCGGATACGCCGCTGGAGCAGGAGTGCGTGAAGGGTCACGTGCTGGGCTGCGGCTGGGAAGAGGCCGTCGCCGCCACCAAGAGCGTGGTCGAGCAGGGTCTTTTCTGCGAGTCCATCATGTGGCATGTCGCCGGCAAGGACATGGCTCCGGCGCTGAAGGGTCTGGCCGAGAAGGTCGAGACTGCGCTCACCCTGCCGGTTCCCGCCGAGATCGTCGAGTGGGTCAAGGGTGCGCACACCATTTATTTCGGCGGCATGAATGACGGTGTCGCCGAGGAGCTGACCCTCAAGACCAACGAGATCACCCGCCGCAAGAGCGATTTCCTGGAGGGCACCTATGCCGTCCACGGGATCGAGGAAGTGATGCAGGAAGGCGACATCGTGTTCCTGGTCAATCCGATCGAGGCGGAGTATGACAAGTTCCTGAAGGTTTTCGCCGGTGCCAAGGTGCATGTGGTGGCCATCGATACCAAGCCCACGCCGTTCGAGCGGACGATCATCGTTCCCGATGCCGGTGAGATGCAGCCGTACGTGTATCTCTGCGCGGGTTGGAACATTCTGGTCGAGGTCGGTATCTCCGACGGCATCAATCTCGACAAGCCCGAGCGTGCCCGCAAGGTCGGTAACGAGATGTAGTTCCGGCCTGGCAGAAAATCTGCTTGCACAAGCGGAGAACAAACATACCCCCAGGAATGCAGGAAACCCCCTGACGGGAAAGCATTCCTGGGGATATTGTTTGTCCTCCGCCGTTTTTATTCCCTGCAGAGCCGGACACACCCGGCGGGACCCGTGCCACCCTCGGCAACGTAAGAGGGAGGTATCCGGAGCGAAGCGAGGGATGGGGTCGAGCGCAGCGAGACGGTCTCCGCGGGTGTGGTCCGGCTCTGCAGGAGGATGTCTAGCGCTGACGGAGCCAGCGGGAGATCAGCTGGACGCGGCGGCAGAAGAGGGGGTAGTCGAGGGTCTCGGGCAGGTCGCTTTCCTTGTTGGTGTGGTCGGTGATGCCGGAGGTGAACATCACGGCGGGGATTCCGTGGGAGACGAAGATGCGCTGGTCGCTGATCCGGCGGTAGAAGAAGTCGGTAAAATCCCGGCTGCCGTAGTAGTCGTAATAGAGGCGCAGGTCGGTTTCGCGGTTGGCCCGCTGCAGTTCGATGTGGTAGGAGGAGGCGCCCAGGGCGATCAGGTAATCGGGCCAGTAGCTGCTGACAGGGGCCAGGCCGCTGCCCAGGGTATCCAGGTTCACCACCAGGGAGAAGCGCCATTTGCCGTACAGATGGTCGGCGCCGGCGAGGCCCGCGGAGTGGGCGTCCAGCGCGACGAAAAGGTAGTTCTCCCGGGGCGGATCGGCCGCGAGGGCCGCTGCGATGGCCAGCATCGCAGCCACGCCGGAGGCGTTGGCGTCCGCCCCGGGGTAGCATTTGCCGCCCAGGATGCCCAGGCCGTCATAATAGGCGCAGACCAGCACGTAACGGTCCGAGTCCGGATTGCCCCGCAAGGCGGCGATCAGGTTGCGGGCCAGGTGGCCTTCCGCCTCGAAGGACTGCACGAAGGGATCCAGTCCCGCATCCCGCAGGGAACGCAGGATGTAGAAGCCCGCCTCGGTCAGGCCGGCGCTGCCGCTCCCCCGCCCCTCGCAGGCCTCGGACGCGAGGAATTCCACGTCGCGGCGCAGGGTCTGCCCGGTGAACGGTTCCGCAGCCCGGGCTGCAACAGGCAGCAGCAGGGCAAATAAAAGGAATCTGATCTTGAACGCCCGTTTCGGCACGATAAATGATTATATTTGCAACACGCAAAAATAGTGAAAAAGATTCTCCTTTCCATACTGTCGCTGCTCTGCGCATTCAATCTCCTGGCCCAATGGGACAAGGATGTATTCATGCTGCGCGGCCGGACGGCGCTGCAGGACGGGAAATTCGCCCAGGCCATCGAGAATTTCAATGTGCTGACCTCGCTGGATACGACGGACTACTGGAGTTTCTTCTACCGCGGCATCGCCAAATACAACCTCGGGGACATCCGCGGCGCCCAGCAGGATTTCGACGCCTCGGTCCGGCTGAACCCGGTTTTCACCAACGGATACCATTACCGCGCCATCACCGAGAGCCGTTTCGGCCAGTATGACGAGGCCTTTGCCGACTTCAACAAGGCCATCGAACTGCGGCCCGGATTCGTCGGAACCTATTTCAGCCGCGGCGTCTGCTACTTCCTGGCCCAGCGTTTCGAGGATGCGGTCGCCGATTTCGACCACTACATCCGCCGCGAGCCCAGGGACCCGTCGGCCTTCCTGAACCGGGGTGCTTCCTACCTCTTCCTCGGCGACACGACGCGGGCGCTCGAAGACTACAACCGCGCCATCCGGATCGACCGCTTCGAACCGGAAGGATACATCCGCCGCGGCCGCGTCCTGGCTTCGCAGGAGCGTTTCGAAGACGCCATCCAGGACATGAACCAGGCCATCCAGCTGGATACGTCCAATACCTTCGCCTACTTCAACCGCGCCCTGATGCTGTACGAGACCCGGGACTACAATGCGGCCATGCGGGACCTGGACAAGGTCCTGCGGGACGATCCGGGGAATGCCCTGACCCTGTACAACCGCAGCCTGATCCTGGCCCAGGTCGGGGACTACAACGCGGCGCTGCAGGACATCGACCACGTCATCAACATCAACCCGGGGAATGTGCTTGCCTACTACAACCGGGCGGCCTTCTTCGTGGAAATGGGGCGCTACCGCGACGCGCTGGACGATTACGACAAGGCCATCGAGCTGTATCCGGACTTCGCCAAAGCCTATCTGAACCGCTCGTACGTCAAGAACCTGCTCGGCCAGTGGCAGGCATCCCGCCGGGATTACGAAACGGCCCAGCGGAAGGTCCGCGAATACCGGGCACGGGGGCTGAGCGAAGAGGAGATGTTCGCCGACACCACCCGCAATTACAACGGCCTGCTGGCCCTGGATGCGGATTTCGCCAAGAAGGATTTCGACAACGAACTGCTCCAGCACCGGGATGTGGACATCCGTCTGCAGCCGCTGTTCAAGTTCTCCCTGAGCGCGCAGCGCCAGACCACCGGCGCCATCATCGAACGGCGCTACGAGAACTCGCTGCTGCAGCGTTTCCTGTCCGAGGGCAGCACGCCGCTGGAACTGGGCAACCGCAGCGCGGAAGAGGCGGCCGCCTTCCTCGCGTCGTTCACGGATGAAGGGACTCCGTCCCGGACCCATTTCGTGCGCGGCCTGCGGCTGATCCGGGACAAACAGTACAACAACGCGCTGGGCGAACTCAACCAGGCGGTCGAAGAGGCGCAGAACGATGTCGAACGGGACCGCTACGCCCGCTTCTACCAGGCCTTCTACCTGATGAACCGGGGCGTGCTGAAGGCGGAGATGATCGATTTCATCGCCTCCATCGAGAGCAACGTCCAGACCCTGACCATGGATGACCAGGGGGCTACGCGCGCGCGGGTCAGCGACCGCTACGACCGCCAGTACGACTACTCCGAAGCCATCGCCGACATGGAAGCTGCGGCGCAGATCCTGCCGGAGATCCCGCATATCTTCTTCAACCTGGGCAACCTGTACTGCCTGTCGTCGCAGTTCCTCGAGTCAATCGCGAACTACGACCGGGCGATCGACCGCTACCCGTACATGGGCGAGGCCTACTTCAACCGCGGACTGGTGCTGATCTACCTCAAGGACAAGGAGAAAGGCTGCATCGATCTGTCCCGCGCCGGAGAACTGGGCATCAAGGACGCCTACAGCGTCATCGGCAAATACTGCGAAGAAGATGATTAGGTTCAAGTCCCTTTCCTCCGGCAGCTGCGGGAACTGCTATTACCTGGACATCTGCTCCGAAGAGGGACAGAGCGAGGCCGCCGTCATCATCGACGCGGGGGTCAGCCTGCGCCGGCTGCGTCAGGAACTGGTCCGGGACGCGCTGAGCGCCGACCGGGTCTGCGCCATCCTCGTCACCCACGACCACATGGACCACATCCGCGCGCTGGGATCCTGGTGCAAGCACCTCAAGACCCCGGTCTGGGCGACCGGAACCCTGCACCGCGCCCTCGCGCACAACCGCCTGGTCGTCCCCTGGATCCACGCCTGCCGCAGGGTCCTCGCCGGGGACGGATGGACTGAAATCGTGCCGGGACGCATCAAGGTCCGCCCTTTCGTGGTGCCCCACGACGCCACCCAGACCGTCGGATACGCCGTCCTGCTGGATGCATACAAGTTCGTCATCATGACGGACATCGGGCAGATGACCGCCGAAGCCCTCTCCTACGCCAGGCACGCCGACACCGTGGTCGTCGAGTCCAACTACGACCCCGACATGCTGGACAAGGGGCCCTATCCCTACGAACTGAAGGTACGCATCCGCAGCGGGAACGGCCACCTGAGCAATCCCCAATGCGCCGAAGCCATCCGCATGTTCAACCATGATGGCCTGCGGAATGTTTTCCTCTGCCACCTGTCCGAACACAACAACACCCCGGAGCTCGCCCTGGCCAGCGCCCGCACCGTGCTGGACGGCGTCTCCCCGCGTCTGGTCGCCCTGCCGCGCGATACACCTTCCCCCCTCTTCCATATCTAGTTTATTTTTGTTACCTTTGTTCATTCTATGCGGGATTTTTGGAAGGTTATCAAACGCTACGTAGCACCGTACAAACGCTACCTCGGGGGTTCACTGGTCATGAACGTCCTGTCGGCGGTATTCAACATCTTCTCCTTCTCCCTGCTGGCCCCGATCCTCAAGATCCTCTTCGACACCGGATCCAAGACCTATACCCTCATCCCCTGGCACCGCGGCATGAGCGCCAGCGAGCTGATGAACAACATGTACTACTACGTCAGCAGCGCCATCGAAAGTTCCGGCGCCAGCCATGTCCTGCTGATGCTGTGCCTGGGCATCTGTGCCATCACCCTGATCAAGACGGCCTGCTATTTCGGCGCCTCGGCCATCATGATTCCCATCCGGACCGGCATCGTCAAGGACATGCGGATGGAAATCTACAACAAGATCCTGTCCCTGCCCATCGGATACTTCTCCCAGGAGCGCAAAGGCGACATCATCGCCCGCATGAGCGGGGATGTCCAGGAGGTCGAGACCTCCATCACCAGCGCCCTGGACATGCTGATCAAGAACCCCATCCTCATCATCTTCTACATGGGATGGCTGTTCTACCAGTCCTGGCAGCTGACGGTCTTCGTGATCGTCTTCGCGCCCATCATGCTGCTGGTCATGAGCTCGATCGGACGCCGCCTGCGCGCCGATTCCGCCGAAGCCCAGCGCTACTGGTCCGACACCATGAGCCAGGTCGAGGAGACCCTGGGCGGCCTGCGCATCATCAAGGCCTTCCTGGCGGAGAAGAAGATGAGCCGCCGCTTCGAGCAGATCACGGATTCGATGCGGCGCAAGAACAACATGGTCGGCGTACGCCAGTCCAGCGCCCATCCCGTCAGCGAATTCCTGGGAACCGTGATGATTTCCATCGTGCTGTGGTTCGGCGGGACCCTGATCCTGGGCCAGCACGCCATGATCGACGCACCGTCGTTCATCTCCTACATGGCCATCCTCTACTGCGTCATCCAGCCGATCAAGGACCTCGCCAAGGCGGCCTACGGCATTCCCAAGGGCCTGGCCTCGATGCACCGCATCGACGAGATCCTCCAGGCCGAGAACGACATCCGCGAGGCGGAATCCCCCCGGGAGATCCCGGAATTCAAGGACTGCATCCGCTTCGAAGGGGTCAGCTTCCACTACCCCAACGGACGGGAAGTGCTCAAGGACATCAACCTCGAGATCCGCAAGGGCAAGACCATCGCCATCGTCGGCGCCTCCGGTGCGGGGAAATCCACCCTGGTGGACCTCATCCCGCGTTTCTACGATCCCTCCAAGGGCCGCGTCACCATCGACGGAACGGACATCCGCGATGTGCGCCTGCATGACCTGCGCGCCCTGATGGGGAACGTCAACCAGGATCCGATCCTGTTCAACGACAGCGTCTTCAACAACATTTCCTTCGGCGTCGAGAACGCCGACGAACAGAGCGTTGTCGAAGCGGCCAAGATCGCCAATGCGCACGAATTCATCCTGGAGAAGGAAGATACCTACCAGTCCAACATCGGCGACCGGGGCGTCAAGCTCAGCGGCGGCCAGCGCCAGCGCATCAGCATCGCGCGCGCCATCCTCAAGAACCCGCCCATCCTGATCCTCGACGAGGCGACGGCGGCCCTCGACACCGAATCCGAGCGCATCGTCCAGGAAGCCCTGGACCGCCTGATGAGCACCCGCACCACCATCGCCATCGCCCACCGCCTGTCCACGGTCAAGGGCGCGGACGAGATCATCGTCATGGATGAAGGACGCATCGTAGAGCGCGGCCGGCACGACGAGCTGATTGCACTGGACGGATACTACAAGAAACTCTATGACATGCAGGCCCTCTAAAACGCGTTGAACATGAAGAGCCGAGTCCTCCTCTCCCGCATACTCTTTGTCCTGTACCTGGCAGCCATCGCATTCCTGTGCCTGACCAGCCCCAGTTCCCTGCCCCAGCTCAAGACCACGTTCCTGGGCCTGCCGACGGACAAGGTGGCGCATTTCCTGATGTTCCTGCCCTTCCCGATCCTGTTCTACCTGTCCACGGAATGGAAGGCCGACAAGTTCTGGAAGGCCCTGCTGCTCACACTCCTCATCCTGGCCATCGGCTGCGGCGTGGCGGCGGGGACGGAATACCTGCAGAAAATCACGCCGAACCGCGTGGCGGACAAGGCGGACTTCGTGGCGGACGCCATCGCCCTGGGCTGCAGTTCGCTGCTGGTTTTCATCGTCCTGGTCTTCCGTAAGAAATGAAACGGATCCTGACCCTTTTGCTGTTCTGCCTGACTGCTGCCGCCGCTCCGGCCCAGCAGGTCAACCTGACGCGCAGATTCGCCCCCCTGGCCGATTCCCTGACCGTCTGGCTCGCCCGGCGCACCACGGTCCAGGACATCAATCCGGTCACGGTCAGCCGGGTCCTCCGGCGCGGATCCGAAGTGGACTTCTATTTCTCCGCCAGCCTCGGAGACTATCCCTGGCACGAAGAAGACATCCGCTGGCTGAAAGCCCAGGTCGACGAGGCGTTGCAGCAACTCTCCCCCGATGATATCCAGGGGCGCCTGTTTGCCGGGAACCTCGACGTGGAAGCGCTGATCACCCCGCGACGCGGCGACAGCGGGAAGAAGATCGCCTATCCGCTGGCCATCGACGATCCTGGACGGGGCGCCAAGATGGTCCGCCGGCTGGGAGAACGCTCTTTCCGCCAGGGTCTGGACGGGCGCACCATCGCCCTCTGGCAAAGCCACGGCATGTATTACAACGCCGACCAGGACCTGTGGACCTGGCAGCGCGCCCGGGTGCACCGCACCAGCGAGGACCTGTTCACGCAGAGCTTCGTCCTCCCCTTCCTGATTCCGATGCTGGAGAATGCCGGCGCCTATGTCATGACGCCGCGCGAACGGGATACGCACCGCCTCGAATACATCATCGACAACGACCGCAGTTTCAGCGGTGAACGCAGCGGGACCCTGCGGCGCAGCGGACAATACAGCGAAAAAGGCAACTGGCGAAACGCCGGAGAAGGATTCGCCGACTTCAAGCGCAGCTATACCATCTCCGACAATCCCTTCCAGGCCGGGACGGCCCGCGCTGCGGACTGTACGGCCGGCACGGCCGCTTCCGAAGTGCGCTGGACCCCGGATATCGAGGAACGCGGGACCTATGCCGTCTATGTTTCCTACAAGAGCCTGCCCGCCAGCACCCGGAGCGCCCGTTACAGCGTCCACCACCTGGGCGGGGTCAGCCAGTTCGAAGTGAACCAGCGCCGGGGCGGCGGCACCTGGATCTACCTGGGCAGTTTCGAGTTCGACCGCGGCGAAAAGGGCTATGTCTCCCTGAGCAATGCCGGGCGCGCCGGTGAGATCGTCACCGCCGACGCCGTCAAGATCGGCGGCGGCGAGGGCAAGGTCGTGCGCGGCACGCCGGGCGGGGAATACCGCACATCCGGCATGCCCAGCTACCTCGAAGGCGCCTCCTACTGGCTGCAGTGGGCCGGTATGGACAGCACGCTCATCTTCGAGCGCGAGACGGACTACATCAACGACTACACCAGCCGCGCGGACTGGGTGGACCACCTGCGCGGCGAACGGGACGTTCCCTTCGACCTGTCCCTCGCCTTCCATTCCGACGCCGGGACGACGCCCGGTGACAGCATCGTCGGCACCCTGGCCATCTACACCCTGCTGAGCGAGGGAAAGCGCATGTACCCCAACGGCGCCTACCGCGACGTCAGCCGGCTGTATGCGGAATTCGTCCAGGACCAGGTCGTCTCCGACATCCGGGCCCTGTTCCATCCGGACTGGTCCCGCCGTATGCTGTGGAACCGCTCGTATTACGAGTCCCGCGCCACCGGCGTGCCGGGCATCATCCTGGAGACCATGAGCCACCAGAACCTCGCGGACATGATCCTGGGCCACGATCCGGCATTCAAATTCACGCTCAGCCGTTCCGTCTACAAGGGCATCCTGAAATTCCTCAGCGCCCTGTACGGGACCAGCTATACCGTCCAGCCCCTGCCCGTGCAGGACATGGCCGTGCGTTTCAACGGCAACGACCGCGCCGTGCTGACCTGGACACCCAGCCGCGATGAACTGGAACCGACGGCTTCCCCGACGGGATACAAGGTCTTACAGCGCGTGGATGACGGCGCCTTCGACGAAGGGCGCGAGGTCAGCGGATGCAGCGCCGAGTTCCCGATCGAACCCGGCCACATCTACAGCTACAAGGTACTCGCCTACAACGACGGCGGATACGCCTTCCCCTCCGAGATCCTGTCCATCGGCATGCCGGAGCATCCCGCCTCGCAGCCGGTGCTGGTCGTCAACAACTTCACCCGCATCTCCGCGCCCGCCTGGTTCGATACGCCGGCCTACGCCGGATTCGACGCGGCGACGGACAGCGGCGTTCCGTACATGCAGGACATCAGCCTGATCGGAGAGAATTACGAGAACCGCCGGAGCAAGGAATGGGTCTCGGACGATTACGCCGGATGGGGATCCTCTTACGATGACCAGGCTGGCCTGATCATCGCCGGCAACCGTTTCGACAACATCTACCCCCACGGACGGGTACTGATGCAGGCAGGCAGCCCCTTCTACTCCCTCAGCCGGAGCGCTTTCGAACGCGACGGGGACCAGGCCTGGGCGCTCGACCTGGTCTGCGGCAAACAGGTCACGACCCCGCGCGGAACGACGGGGGAAGTGGCCTACGAGGTCTTCCCCGCCACCCTGCGCCAGCGCCTGCGCGGCTTCACCCAGGCCGGCGGCCACGTCCTCATCAGCGGATCCAGGATCGCCACGGACGCCTGGTCCGAAGTCTACCCCGTATGCCCGGACAGCCTGCACCACGACCAGGTCGCCGAATTCGTCCAGACCGTGCTGGGATACACCCTGGTCAGCGACCACGGGACCAACACGGGCAAGCTCGCCCCCGCCCCCGCCATCGGACTGGGCCAGGCGGCATTCTACCAGACGCCGAATCCGGAATCCTACTGTGTCGAGCATCCCGATGCCATCGGAGCCGCCGGAAAGGCCTCCCGCATCTTCCTGCGCTACGACCGCACCCGTCTGCCGGCCGGCATCCAATACGACGGAAACGGTTACCGCGTAACAGCGGTCGGACTCCCCCTCGAATGCCTCAAGGAAGAGTCCGACAGACTGATTATCCTGCGCAGCGCGCTGGATTATTTCAAAGCACCTTGACCGGAACGCCGAACCAATGGACCATGGCCAGGTAGAACAGGCCTGAAATGATCACGACGGCCGGGATGGTCAGCACCCAAGCCCAGACGATATTCTTGGCAGTCAGCCACTTGACCCGTTTCACACCCCGGGTCAGGCCGGTTCCGATGATGGCGCCGGTGATGGTGTGGGTCGTACTGACCGGGATGCCGGCCAGCGCCGTGATGATCAGGGTCGTGGCGCCGGACAGTTCGGCGCAGAATCCCTGGACAGGGTACAGTTTGCTCAGCCCGTCGCCCAGGGTCCGGATGACCTTGCGGCCGCCGGTGATGGTTCCGAGCGAAATCAATCCATAGCAGACATATTTCAGCCAGGAAGGAACGAAGAAGGCGGCATTCGCGACAGCCGTTCCGTCGGCGTTGTACGCGCCCGCCGCGACGGCTCCGTTGCCGTACAGCAACTGCATGATGGGATTGTCCGGGTTCGACGCGAATGCCGAAGCCAGCAGGATGGCGATCACGCCCATGGTCTTCTGCCCGTCATTGCCGCCGTATCCCAGCGAGAAAGCCGCCGAAGAGAAGAGCTGGAGCTTGCGGAAGGTCTTGTCCACCTTCTTGGCCTTGGAGCGCTTGAGCACCAGCATCCAGAAACAGTTCAGGAAAAATCCCATCAGACAACCCAGGAGCGGGGAAATCACGATGAAGGAAATGATCAGCAGGATGCCCGAGGTCATCAGGTACTGGCCGCCATAGACGAACCAGACCGGACCGATCAGGCCGCCGATCAGGGCATGCGAAGCGGAGATCGGCAGACCGAGCCGCGTGCATACGAAGATCCAGAAAACCGATCCCAGCAGGGCCGCCAGGATCACATACACGTCGATGCAGTTCTCGCTGACGATTCCCTTGCCCATCGTGGAGGCCACGGTCATGTCAAAGACGAACAGGGCGGAGAAATTGAAGATAGCCGCCCAGGCTACCGCCTGCGAAGGGGTCAGGGCCTTCGTTGCGACAACGGAGGCGATGGAGTTGGCCGCATCGTTCATGCCGTTCGTAAAGTTGAACAGCAACGCGATGACGACCGTGATGAGTACGATAGTTACCATTAATGAATTTTCACAAATTTAACACGCTCGCGGCGCCATGTGTAGACGACATCCAGGCTGCCGTCCTGGTCCTGGATGATGCTGGGATAGGAATACTGGCTGACCGGACTGTCCTCCAGCGTCACGATGTCCTTCCAGTGGACACCGTCCCTGGAGACCGCGACGCTCAGCGGGGTGCGCGGGCCCTTGTTCGTTCCGGGATGCGGACCGACATTGTTGTAGGCCATGGCGAAAGTGCCGTCACGCAGGGTGACGGCGTCCAGTCCGGACTGGTTCTGCGGGACGTCCAGCAGTTCGACTTCGGACCAGGTTTCACCCCGGTCGCGGCTCCAGGTGGAACCGATGAAGGCATTCTTGGTGCGGCAGAGCGCCTGCAGGCTGCCGTCCTTGTGCACGAGGATCGTCGGCTGGATCAGTTCGAAGCCTTCCGGTGCCGCCACCGGACCGACCTTGCGCCAGGTATAGCCGCCGTCGTCGGAGATTTCGAAGTGGATGCGCCAGTGCCCGGCTTCGGTGCTGGAACCGCTGATCATCCGCCCGTCGGCGAGCATCACCGGCTTGTTCTTGATGGCACCGAGTATGCCTTCCGGCAGCTCCTGCGCCTCGCTCCAGGTCTTGCCTCCGTCCTTCGAGCGACGGATGTATCCGATCCATTCCGGAATGGTCGGGCCGACCTTGTAGAAGAGCATCAAATCGCCGCCGGGGACCTGGAACAGGACCGGATTCCAGCAGGGATAGCGCAATTCTTCGTTCTGGATGCCGTCGGCTACCAGCTGCGGCTCGGTCCAGACTTCCGACCCCTTCGGCTTGCGGGAGACCCAGATGCAGACATCCGGATGCTTCTCATGCGTTCCGCCGAAATAGGCAGCCACGAGGTCCCCCTCGGGGGTCTGGGCGATGGTAGAGGCGTGGCACTGCGGGAAGGACGCCTGGTTGTACAGGAAAGATTCCTCCGTTACGCGCTTCTCATGCGGCATCGCCACGTCGAAGTGGTAGGTGCCGGGACGCAGGGTCCGGGGATGCTTCTTTCCGGGCAGCAAGGCCTTGGCCGTCGTGCCTTCGGGAACGGTGACATCCCATTCCAGGCGGTTCAGGCTCTTCTTCCAACTGGATCCGATCACACCGTACGGGCACTTGTACGAAGCGTTCACCCAGTCCAGGTTCTCGATCGAGAAGTCCGGGCGGAGTTCGATGACCTTGTATCCGGGCTTGGCAGGGCGGATGCCGGCGAGTTCGTGGTAGTACCAGGAGATCAGGTCGCCCAGCAGCATCACATGGTTGCCGCTGTTCATGGAAGGATTGGCCGTATTGCCGTTCCACAGCTCCCAGATCGTGGTCGCGCCCTGCGCAGCCATGTACCCGTAGCTGGGATAGGTATCCTGCGAAGCCAGCAGGAAGGCGACGTCGCTGCGGCCCATCCGGGACAGTTCGTGCTGGACCCACTGGAGGCCGATGACCCCGCAGCTGATGTGGCCGTTGCCGTCCACGATGATCTTCTTGACGATGTTGTGGCAGATGTCGTCCCTGCAGTCCTTGGGAACGATGCCGAAGGCCAGCGGAAGGACATTGGCCGTCACGGTGTTGTTGCCGTAATACACGCTGTCCGGATAGAACCAGGGAGAATGCCCCTCGGGGGTCAGGCCGCGCTCGCCGACGTACAGGAAGCGCTTGTTGAACGCCGCGGCCGTTTCCTTCGCCTGGCGCTCGTACCGCTTCGCATCCTTCCTGAGTCCCTGCAGCCGGGCGAACTTGGCCAGCAGCTGCGAGATCTTGACATAGTAGGCCGTCGAGATCAGCGCGCCATCCGTGATGCGCGTGGGATCCTGGGCGTGCACGAGTTCCAGCGACTCGGGCGGCATGCACCAGTCTCCGTACTGGTCCTTGGTGATGATTCCGTCCTCATCCATGTAGGTATCGCGCATGTAGTCCATCCAGCGGCAGATCGAGGCATAGCTGTCCCGGATCGGCTGGAGATCGCCGAACTGCTCCCACAGCAGGTCGCAGCCCATCGGCAGGGCCGCCGGCCAGGTCATGTTGTCGGAATAGTAGTTCCAGAAAGCCGGAGCCACGTCGGGAATCTGGCCGTTGGCGCGCTGCGCCTCGCAGATGTCCCGCATCCATTTCGCATACAGGGCGTGGGTGTCGAACATGAAACTCTCGCCCAGGGCGCCGGCGACGCGGTCGCCCAGCCAAGGCATGCGCTCATCGCGCTGCGGGCAGTCGATCGGCATGCCCTTGTAATTGGAGGCGACGCCCCACCAGGCATTGTGGTAGACCTGGTTCAGCACCTCGTTCGAACATTCGAACTGACCGATGGTCTCGATGTTGTCGTAGACCAGTTCCGCCACGAAATCCTCCGGCCTGGGATCCGGGATGCCGATGACCTCGACATAACGGAAACCGTGCGTCGTGAAGATCGGATGCCACCAGATGCCGTCCTCCTCGCCCGAACAGATGTACGTATCGGTCGTATGCGCATTGCGCAGGTTGGCGCGATACAGGGTACCGTCCGGATTGATGGTCTCGGCGAAGCGGAGCTGGATGGTCTGGCCCTTTTTCGTTCCGGACAGGCGCATGCGCACCCAGCCGGCCATGTTCTGGCCGAAGTCGATGACATGGTTGCCGCCGACCGGGGTGATGGACTTGACATCGACAGACTGCATCACGCGCATCGCGGGCGAAGTCGCCGGATGCAGGGTACCGTGGGGAATCATGGAACGCCGGCCGGGCAGCCATGCGGAAGCGTCATACCCGGGTTCCGTCCACGCGCCCAGTTCCATCCGGGCGTCGTACACTTCCCCGTCGTACTCGTTGGCGCTGCGGATCGGCCCCTGGGCCGTCAGGCGCCAGTCGCGCTCGTTGGAAACCACGTTGCGCTCGGTCCCGTCCTTGAACACCAGGTGCAGGCGGAACCAGAGTTTGGGATAGCCGAAGGTATTCACCTTCCAGGGCTTGTAATGCTGCTGCATCGCATAGTAACGGCCCGGCCCCAGGGCGACGCCGACCGCGTTCTCGTGGCCGAGCAGCGCCGTCACGTCATAGGTATTGTACAGGATGGTCAGGCGGTAATCGGTCGGCGCCGGGGTCAGCACGTCCTCGGTAATCTTCGATCCGTTGATGTAGCACTCATACAGGCCCAGTCCGCAGATGTCCAGCGTAGCCGACTCCAGTTCCCGGTCCAGCGAGAATTCGGTACGCAGGTAGCGGGCGCTCATCTGGCTGTGGTTGGTCTCCACATCCCAGGGGAACGCTTCCTCCCAGCCGATCCAGTCGGGAACGGCGAGGGCAAGCAGCACGGCGAGCAGGTTGGCAAGCATGGCTTAACCCATTTTAACGATGATGCTGCGGATGGTATTGGAAACCGCCTTGCCCTGGTCGGAAGTGTCTTCGAGGATCTGCAGGATGTTCTTCTTGCGGACCAGTTCGATGGCATCGGTCTCCTTTTCGAACAGGTTGCTCATGTAACTCTCGTAGAGATCATCCACCGTGTGCTCGATCTCCTTGACGCGGTCGCAGAGTTCACCCAGCGGCCGGACGTCCTTGCGCATGGTTTCGAAATGACGGGTCATCTCGAGGAACAGCGTGGCGTCCTCCAGGATGTACTCGGCGATCTTGATCAGCTTCTGGCTGTTCGACTTGGGCTGGTAGATCGCAATCTTCTTCGAAGCATCCCGGATGCAGTCCAGGAAAGAGTCCATGTCCTCGGCCAGCGCGTGGATGTCATCCCGGTCAAACGGGGTCACGTAGGCGTCCATGAGCTCGTCGATGATCTGGTTCGTGATCTGGTCGCCGGCGGTCTCGTGTTCCTTGATCCGGTGGGAGAAGATGACGCGCTCCTCGCGGTCTTCGGTCTGGGTCTGCTGCAACAGCAGCTCGGCTGCCTTGCAGATGTTTTCGGCCGACTGGGTGAAAAGCGGGAAGAAACGCTTCTCCTTGACGACGAAAATTTGAAGGATATTGTCCAGTTTCATAACTGTTGATGATTGTTGTCGTATTCGTGTTACCTTGCAGTATGGTACAAATCTTGTACTGTACAAATATACTGAATTTAATGCGATTTTTTTGGATACTTAACGCTTTTTAGACATGGAAAAAGGAAGAATCTGGCAAGGACTTGCCATCATGCTGGGACTGATCCTGTGCGGGGCCATGTTCCCGATCGGGGTCAAGGAACTCAAATCGTACGACAGGACCGTGAGCGTCAAGGGTTTATGCGAACGCGAGGTGAAGGCCGACAAGGTGATCTGGCCCATCCGCTTCAAGGTCGTCGGAAACGAGCTCAACCCGGTGTACAATGAAATCGAGCGCAAGAACGGCATCATCGCCGCCTACCTGCGCGACGGCGGCATCGACGCCTCCGAGATCACGGTCTCCTCGCCCATCCTCTCGGACAAATTCGCCCAGGAATACGGCAACAGCGACCGCCTGTACCGCTTCGTCGCGACCAGCACCGTCACCGTCTGCACCAAGGACGTGGACAAGGTGCTCGCCCTGATGGCCGGCCAGCAGCAGCTGATCCGCAACGGCATCAGCCAGGAGAACGAATGGGAGGCCCGTCCGCAGTTCAGCTACGAGTCCCTCAACGACATCAAGCCTGAAATGATCCAGGAAGCGACCCAGAACGCCCGCGAAGTGGCGCTGAAATTCGCCCAGGATTCCCAGAGCAAGGTCGGCAAGATCAAACAGGCCAACCAGGGTACCTTCACGATCGAGGACCGCGACTCCAACACCCCGCACATCAAGAAGGTGCGCGTCGTCACGAACGTGGTCTACTACCTGAAGAAATAATCAGAAACGCAGGCTGAACGAGGCGCAGAGCGCGCCGCTGTAAGGATCGACGGTCGGACAGAATCCCATCTGTCCGGCCGTTGTCCGTATGCCCAGCAGATCCTTGGCCGGTTCCAGCAGCCAGTATCCGATGTTGGCGCAGAGGATGCCCGCGCCGGCGCCGGCCAGGGTGTCCCACCACCAGTGGCGCTGGTGCACGACGCGCAGGACGGCCACCGAAGCGGCCACGGCATAGGCG
The DNA here is from genome assembly GCA_017454335.1 of Bacteroidales bacterium. Taxonomy (GTDB): domain Bacteria; phylum Bacteroidota; class Bacteroidia; order Bacteroidales; family UBA932; genus Cryptobacteroides. Next base: position 20,628 of record JAFTDE010000056.1, read on the forward strand.
CCGGCGCCCCAGCCCCAGCCATACTCGTGCCGCACGAGTTCCGCCCCGAGAAAGGCCGTCGCCGTATGGCCCGAGGGGAAGGAATTCGGGGAAGATCCGTCCGGGCGCATCTCATGGACCAGGGCTTTGACGGAATTGACGAGGATGATTTCGCTGGCGAAGCCGATGCCGCCGGCGATCACACGGTCCCAGAATACATGCTCGCTGCGGACGCCCGCCAGTCCCAGCCCGAGGTCGGCGACGGCGGGGACATACTGCAGGTACATGTCCGGATAGGCGTATTCATTGATCTGCGCCCGCGACGGAACGGCAAGGCACAGGGCCGTCAGGACGGCCAGGACGACTTTGGGCGCAGGTCTCACCGGCCCTTGTACATCTCGTCGTAATACTTCTGGTAATCGCCGCTGGTGACGTTGTCCATCCACGCCTGGTTGTCCAGGTACCAGCGCACGGTCTTCTCGATGCCCTCCTCGAACTGCAGGCTGGGCTCCCAGCCCAGTTCCTTCTGCAGCTTCGACGAGTCGATGGCGTAGCGGAGGTCGTGTCCGGCCCGGTCCGTCACGTAGGTGATCAGGTCCATGTCCTCCCCTTCCGCGCGGCCCAGCAGCCGGTCTACGGTATTGATCAGCACCTTGATGATGTCGATGTTCTTCCACTCGTTGAAACCGCCGATGTTGTAGGTCTCCGCGATCTTCCCTTCGTGGAAGATGACGTCGATCGCCCGCGCATGGTCCTCCACGTACAGCCAGTCCCGCACGTTCTCGCCTTTGCCATAGACGGGCAGCGGCTTGCGGTGACGGATGTTGTTGATGAACAGCGGGATCAGCTTCTCCGGGAACTGGTACGGACCGTAGTTGTTGCTGCAGTTCGTCACGATCGTCGGCATCCCGAAGGTGTCGTGGAACGCCCGCACGAAGTGGTCGGAAGAAGCCTTGGCGGCGCTGTACGGGCTGTGGGGCTGGTACTTCAGGTCTTCCGTGAAGAACTTCTCGCCGTAGGCCAGGTGGTGCTCGCCCGAGGAGGCCTTCGTCGTGAACGGAGGCTCGATCCCCTCCGGATGCGTCATCTCCAGCGCCCCGTACACCTCGTCCGTCGAGATGTGGTAGAAACGCTTGCCCTCGTATTTTTCAGGCAGGGACTCCCAGTACGCCTTCGCGGCCTGCAGCAGCGACAGCGTGCCCATCACGTTCGTCTGCGCGAAGGTGAAGGGATCCTTGATGGAGCGGTCCACATGCGACTCCGCAGCCAGGTGGATGATGCCGTCCACATGCTCGTCCTGCATGAGCTTCAGCACGCCCTCGAAATCGCAGATGTCCATCCTGACGAAACGGTAATTGGGCCTGTCCTCGATATCCCGCAGGTTCGCCAGGTTCCCCGCGTAGGTCAGTTTGTCCAGGTTGATGATCCGGTAGTCCGGGTACTTGTTCACGAACAGGCGCACGACGTGCGAGCCGATGAATCCGGCACCGCCGGTGATGATGAGGGTTCTTTTATTCTGCATAGAGGTCCTGGTTGAAATCAAACAAATCTTCGGGGGCGCAGCTGGACAGGCGCGGGTGGCAGCGGTCCTTGTCGGACAGCACGACATCCCCGAGGGGCAGTTCCCAGTCGATGCCGAGGGCCGGATCGTCCCAGGTGATGGCACCTTCCGAAGCGGGATCGTAGAAGCGGTCGCACTTGTACTGGAAGATGGCCTCTTCCGACAGGACGCTGAATCCGTGGGCAAAGCCGCGCGGGATGAACAGCTGGAGGTGGTTGCCCTCGGTCAGTTCCACGCTGACATAGCGGCCGAAAGTCGGGCTGCCGACCCGCAGGTCGACGGCGATATCCAGCACCCGGCCCCGGATCACGCGGATCAGCTTGGACTGCGAGGACTTGCCCTTCTGGTAGTGCAGTCCACGGACCACCCCGTAGGTGGAACGGCTCTCGTTGTCCTGGACGAACTGGATCGGGCGGACATGCTGGTCGAACTGCCGCTGCGAAAAAGACTCGAAGAAATAGCCCCGGGCGTCTTCGTAGATGCGCGGCTGGATGATCAGCACTTCCGGGATGTCGGTTCTGAAAATTTCCATATCAGATCTTGTTACTGTTCAGTCTGTCAATACAATCCTTCAGGGAGTCCTTCCAGTACGGGACGGCGACGCCGAAGGTGGCCTGCACGAGGGTCTTGTCCAGCACGGAATAGTGCGGGCGCTCCACTTTGGAAGGGAATTCCCCGCTCAGGCAGGCCGAGATGCGGCAGCTGTGGCCGGCCAGGGCGCAGATCTCCTGCGCGAAGTCGTACCAGCTGAGCGCCCCCGCATCGGAATAATGATAGATACCGACGCGTTCCAGCCGGCGCGTGGCGATGATGTGCAGGATGGCGGCCGCAAGGTCGGCGGCGTAGGTCGGGGTCCCGACCTGGTCATAGACGACCTGCAGGCTGTCCCGCTCCGCGGTCAGGCGCAGCATCGTCTTGACGAAATTGCGTCCGAAGGGCGAATACAGCCAGGCGGTGCGGAGGATGATGCTGCGACAGCCGCTGTCCAGCACGGCCCGCTCGCCCGCCAGCTTGCTCTTGCCGTACACGCTGCGCGGACCGGGCAGGTCCCGCTCCGTCAGCGGGGTGCAGGCCGTTCCGGGAAAGACATAGTCCGTCGAGATGTGGATCAGCGCCGCATCGCGCTCCCGGGCCACCCGGGAGAGGTATTCCGGGGCATGCTGATTCAGCAGATACGCCGTCTCGACGTCTTCCTCCGCCTTGTCCACATTGGTATAGGCGGCGCAGTTGACGATCACGTCGATGCTCTCGGCTTCGCAGATCCCTCGGACGGCTTCGATGTCCGTGATGTCCAGGAAGCGGGTCTCGACCCCGGGGGCATCGCAGACGTCGGTGAACACGAAACGGTCCGCAGACGCTGCATGCTGCACCCGCAGTTCATTTCCGAGCTGTCCGTTGGCTCCGGTGACAAGGATATTCATTCCAAGTGGTCTAAATTCTTACAAATTTAACTATTTTTGCGAATAATGGAAACAAGGCCGACCATATACCTGTACACGGACGGTGCCGCCAGCGGCAACCCCGGGCCGGGCGGCTACGGCGTCGTGCTGGTCTGCGGAACGCTGCGCAAGGAACTCTCCGGCGGATTCGCCCGCACCACCAACAACCGGATGGAGCTGCTGGCCGTCATCAAGGGACTGGAAGCCATCCGCTGGGAAAACGCCGAAGTCCAGGTGTACAGCGATTCGACCTACGTCGTCAAGGCGGTCACGGAAGGTTGGCTGGAGAGCTGGGAGCGTTCCGGATGGAAGAAGAAAAAGAATCCGGACCTGTGGCAGCAGTTCCTCCCCCTCTACCGCCGGCACCGGGTTTCCTTCCACTGGATCAAGGGACATGCCGGTCATCCCGAAAACGAGCGTTGCGACGCCCTGGCGGTCGCCGCATACGGGATGCCGGATCTGCCGCCGGATCCCGGTTACGATAACGAACAAACACTACTCTGATTTATGCAGGACAAACGCAAACCCATCGTGGGCATCACCCAGGGAGACTCCAACGGCATCGGATACGAGGTCATCATCAAGGCCCTGTCCGACCCGCGCATCCTGGACTTTTTCACCCCCGTCATCTACGGATCTTCCAAGCTCTTCGCCTTCTACCGGAAAACCATTCCGGAGATCGAGCAGATGGATACCAACGCCATTTCCAGCGCCCGTGAGGCGCACGCCAAACGGATCAACATCGTGGGCTGCCTGCCCGAGAACGCCTATGCCGAGCCCGGCGAAGCCACTTCCGAGTCCGCCCTCGCCGCCATCAAGGCGCTCGAGTGCGCGGTCCGCGATATCAAGAACGGCGAGCTGGACGTGCTGGTGACCGGCCCGATCAACAAGAAGGCCATGAACGGCGAAGGATTCGGCTTCCCCGGCCATACGGAATTCCTCCAGAACGCCTTCGGGGTCAAGGACGTCACCATGCTGATGGTCAGCAGCCGCATGCGCATCGGCGTCGTCACCGGCCACATTCCCCTCAAGGACGTTCCCGCCCAGATCACCGAGGAGAAAATCCTCAGCAAGCTGCGCCTGATGAGCGCTTCGCTCAAGGCGGATTTCTGCGTGGACCAGCCGCGCATCGCCGTCCTGAGCCTCAACCCGCACAGCGGGGACGGAGGCCTGCTGGGCAGCGAAGAGCAGGAAATCATCATCCCGGCCATCAAGCGCGCCACGTCCGAAGGCATCCTGGCCTTCGGTCCCTATTCCCCGGACGGTTACTTCGGGCTGGGCCAGTACGAGCGTTTCGACGCGACGCTGGCGATGTACCATGACCAGGGACTGGCTCCCTTCAAGGCCATCGCCTTCGAGGACGGCGTCAACTTCACCGCCGGACTGCCCGTCGTGCGGACTTCGCCGGACCACGGCACCGCCTTCGAACTGGCGGGACGCGACGAGGCCGATCCCCGCTCGATGCGTGCCGCGATCTTCACGGCCATCGACATCTGGAAACGCCGCAACAACTACAGCGAACTGATCGAAGGAAAAATGCAGGAACGCCGCGTCGAGAGCGATGAGCGGCGCAATCCGAACAAGCCTCAGATCGCCTGATCCGGCGCGCTGACCTCCCGGACCAGGGCTTCGACCTGCGCGTATTCATATCCCCGGGACAGGGCGTAGCGAATCAGCTTCAACCTGGCCTGGGGATCTCCTTTCAACTGCTTCCAGCGGGCCGTCAGCAAGGCGCGGAGGCGTCCTGACGCCTGGTCGGCGTCCACCTGGGACAGGGCGGCGTCAATGCAGGCGCGGTCCAGCCGCCTGGCCGTCAGCGCATATCGGATCTTCACCGGCCCCCAGCCGTCCAGGGATGCCTTGTCGCGGGCGAAAGCGGCCGCATAGCGCGCGTCATCCACATAGCGGTCCCGGACCAGGGCTTCCACCACTTCGGCGGCCGCCCGTTCATCCCCATCCAGCCGGGAGAGCGCCTTGGCGTACATGTCCGCGCTGCAATACTCGCGGCGCGCACACAGGGTCTGGAGGCTGCCCAGTACTTTTTTCGTCTTCTCTTCCATCAGAAATCGAATCCCAGGGACAGATAGGCGCCCCAGCGGTACAGGTCCGACCATTGGAGGGACAGTTTCAGGGGGCCCAGGAAGCTGTTGTATCCCGCCTGGAACGCAGCGCCGAGAACCGTCGGTGTCGGGCTCTGGAACAGATCGGGGAAGGTCGCGGCATCGCGGGCCGCACCGGCGGTCAGCGAAAGGAAGAAGTTGCCGGCCGGCTGCAGACGCAATTCCAGCGAAGCCGTGGCCAGGTGGTCCCGCATCATCATCATGTGTCCGAATCCGGCAAAGGGAATCTGCTGGTCCACATAGCGTCCCGCGATCGCCCCGCCCAGATAATTGTAGTGCAGGTAGGAATAAGGCTCGCCGAATACGGAACGGTAATGGATCTCGGGCAGGAAAGCGACCGCGCCGCCGAGCGGAAGCGCCGCCTTGAAGTCCAGGGAGGTGACCCAGACCGGATGGAAAGCGGGCTGGCCGTAGCGGACGAAATCCCCTTCCAGCCCGACCCTGAGATCGACGCCATGGGAAGGGTAATACTTGTCATCGAAGGTGTACAGGTGCCCGTCGGCGAATCCGCCCAGGAAACCGCTCTGGACGAAATCGGGATTCCGCTCCGCGAGCTGCTTCCCCAGCGCCGTCCCCTCGCTGATCCGGTAATGGTGGTTGCGCACCCCCAGCCGCACGTCCATCGAGGTCCAGCGAATATTCGAGAAGTACAGCTGCTCGTAATGCGTGAAGCAGCCGATGCCGTTCTTGGCCCCGTCCAGGTAAAGGTCCGCCGAAGGGGCGGACAGCCCCGCCTCCAGGTTGATCGTGGGCAGGTGCGGGGAATCATAGAAATAGCGGGCGGACGCCTTGATCGAACGTCCCAGCCGCGTGGACAGGATCAGCTTGGATCCCGTCAGCTTGCGGGTGTTCAGGCCCAGGTGCAGCGCCATCGACGCCCACTGTTCGGTATCCAGCCGGAATCCCAGGCCCAGCTGGTGGACGGGTCCCCGCGTGCAGTGGAAGACCAGGTCGTACGGGGCGTCCCCGCCGTAGAGCGAATAGGATACCGCCTCGAAGGCCCCGGTCGCAATCAGCGAACTCATCGCATCGTCCATGACCTGCTTGTCCACGGTCTGGCCGGGGACGATCCCGGTGCGGCGCAGCATCATCTGCTCTTCATCCGGCGTCAATCCGTCGAAGGCGACCGAACGGATCAGCACGTATTCCCGGGACAGGTCCACCGCCTTCCGGTCCGCGGGGAAAGGCCGCGCCGAAGAGACGGCGCGCTTGATCAGCGCGATGCTGTCCTGCTTCTCGACGATGGCCCGGTATCCGCGCTCGATCATCACGTCGATGGCTTCTGCGTTGAAACTCAGCATGTTGAACTCGTGCAGGTCCGGTTTGACGCAGACGTCCGCATAGCCGACGTTCCGGTTGTAGGCGTCCGCCCCCAGCATGGTGACGAAACGGGACAGGATGTTCCCCAGGTGGTTGATGCCCTCGTATCCGGGTTCCGCGTCCGCCAGGTCGAAACCGATGACATAATCCGCCCCGACGGCCCGGGCGATGTCCACCGGAAAGTTGTTGCGCGTTCCGCCGTCCACCAGCACCAGGTCACCCACCCGCACCGGGTCGAAGAGTCCGGGGATGGACATGGTGGAACGCATCGCGATGTTCAGGTTCCCAGAGGTCCAGTTCTTGGCCTTGCAGCTGACCAGGTCGGCCGCCACGCACATATACGGAATGGGCAGGGCGGCGAAGGAAATGCTGTCGTGATATCCCACCGTCAGGCTGGAGAGCAACTCCCCCACGTTCAGGCCGAACACATATCCGGAAGGGAGCGAACGGGCGAAGTTTCCGGACTCCGGACGGACGTCCGAATCGGGCGCGGGCGCACCCAGGCGCAGGTTTTCGCGATTGCGCGCCCCGACGCGGTCCGAACTGCGGATGCTGCGGGCGGACACCGGATCGGAATAGTGGAAAGGCAGGGTCAGCAGGTACTCCTGCCGGTACAGCTTGTTTTCGTACGGGACGAAGCGCTGGTCGATCCGGTCGGACAGGGTCAGCCCCCAGTCCTGGCTGGTGAACAGCTCCTTCAGTTCATCGGAACGGTATCCGATGGCATACATGCCGCCGATCAGGCCGCCGATACTGGTTCCGCAGATGAAATCGATGGGAATCCCCTGCTCTTCCAGGTACTTCAGCGCCCCGACCTGCGCAGCGCCCTTCGCACCGCCGCCGGACAGCACCAGTGCGACGGTGGGCCGGCGTTCGGTACGGCGGATGTAATCCAGCCGCACGCGCATCTGCCGGATGAACGCGGCATCCGCCGCCGGGTCCACGCTGTCCGCGGACAGACCGTTCGGATAACCCTGTCCCCGCGCCGGGAACAGGCAGCAGCACAGGATCAGTGCTGCAAATGCCGCCCGGCCAGCAAACCGCAGGCCGCGAGGATGTCTTCTCCCCTGGATGATCTGATGGTACATAGCACTCCGTTGTGGTTCAAACGATCCCGGAAAGCCTCCATCACGCTCTCGGAGGAGCTTTCGTACGGGAAATCGGGTATCTGGTGGAAGCGGATCAGGTTGACGCGGCATTCCAGGCCCTTCAGCAGGCGGATCAGCGCATCCGCATGCCGCTTGTCGTCATTGAATCCGGCAAACATCGTATATTCGAAACTGACCCGGCGCTGGCCGGTGAAATCGTAACGGCGGATCAGCGCCAGCACATCCCGGACGGGATAGGCCTTTTCGACCGGCATCATGGACAGGCGCTCCTCCGGGAAAGGATTGTGGAGGCTGACCGCCAGGTGGCAGCGGCTCTCGTTCAGGAAACGGCGCAGCGTCGGCAGCACCCCGATGGTCGAGAGGGTGATGCGCTTGGGACTCCACGCAAAGCCCCAGGGTGCCGTCAGGGCTTCGATGGCGCGCATGACGGCGTCGTAGTTGTCCAGCGGCTCGCCCATGCCCATGAAGACGGCATTGGTCAGGCCGGCGGATTCCTCCACCGAAAGGAACTGGTTCAGGATGCCGGCGGCGTCCAGGCTGCCGTGGAATCCCTGCCGTCCGGTCATGCAGAAACGGCATCCCATCTTACATCCCGCCTGCGACGAGACGCAGAGGGTCCGGCGCTCGTCGTCGGGGATGATCACGGCCTCGACCGCAGCCCCTTCTCCGGGAGCGGCGAACAGGTACTTGCGCGTCCCGTCCGAGGAAGTCATCGCCGACAGCGGATCCGCGACCCCCAGATCGTAGCGCTGCGCGAGCGTCTCGCGCCCGATCCTGGAAATATTGGTCATGTCGGAGAAGGAACGGACCCGGTGCACATAGATCCAGTCCGCCAGCTGACGGCCCACGAAAGAAGGCAGGCCGCAGTCCTGGGCGACGGCCTTCAATTCCTCCGGATTTTTGCCGAGCAACTTCTCTTTCATACGACAAATTTAATCAATTTTTTAGCTATATTTGTTCGTTATATACTTTTAAACTTAATCATTATGGCTAAAGTAGCAGAAGCTCAGGCCTCAGATGTCAATGCAGCGAAGTTGAAAGCATTGCAGGCCACGATCGACAAGATTGAGAAAGATTATGGGAAAGGAACGATCATGAAGTTGGGAGATCAGCCAGAATGGGACGTTCAAGTAATTCCTAGCGGCAGCATCGCGCTCGACCACGCGCTGGGCGTCGGAGGCTACCCCCGCGGCAGGATCATCGAAATCTATGGTCCTGAATCCAGCGGCAAGACCACCCTGGCGATCCACGCGATCGCCCAGGCCCAGAAGCAAGGCGGAATCGCGGCGATGATCGACGCCGAACACGCCTTCGACAGAACCTACGCCAAGGCCCTCGGGGTCAACCTCGAGACCTTGCTGATTTCGCAGCCGGACAACGGCGAGCAGGCCCTGGAGATTGCGGACAACCTGATCCGCTCCGGCGCCGTGAACATCGTCGTGATCGACTCCGTCGCCGCCCTGACCCCCAAGGCGGAAATCGAAGGAGAGATGGGTGACAACAAGGTCGGCCTGCAGGCCCGGCTGATGAGCCAGGCCCTCCGCAAACTGACTGCGAACATCTCCAAGACGAACACCTGCTGCATCTTCATCAACCAGCTGCGCGAGAAGATCGGCATCATGTTCGGCAACCCCGAAACCACCACCGGCGGCAACGCCCTGAAATTCTACGCTTCCGTGCGCATCGACGTACGCCGCACGACGCAGATCAAGGACGGGGAGGAAGCCCTGGGCAACCGCACCCGCGTCAAGGTGGTCAAGAACAAGATGGCTCCGCCTTTCAAGAAGGCCGAATTCGACATCGTCTTCGGCGAGGGCATTTCCCATGCCGGCGAGATCGTCGACCTGGGCGTGGAAATGGAAGTCATCAACAAATCCGGATCGTGGTTCTCCTACAACGGCGAGAAACTGGCCCAGGGCCGCGAAGCCACCAAGCAGCTGCTGGTCGACAACGTCGAACTCAGCGACGAGATCGAGGCGAAAATCCGGGAGAAACTCAAAGAGATCAAAGACTGATGGGCAAAATCATTCTGACGGGAGACCGTCCCACGGGACGCCTGCACATCGGACACTATGTCGGATCCCTCCGGCGCAGGGTCGAACTGCAGAACAGCGGCGAATTCGATGAGATCTACATCATGATCGCGGACGCGCAGGCGCTCACGGACAATGCGGACAACCCGGAGAAAGTCCGGCAGAACATCATTGAAGTAGCCCTGGACTACCTCTCCGCCGGCATCGATCCGGCCAAATCGCACATCCTGATCCAGTCGCAGGTCGCGGAACTGACGGAACTGACCTTCTATTATATGAACCTGGTCACCGTCCAGCGCCTGCAGCGCAACCCGACGGTCAAGCAGGAGATCCAGCTGCGCGGATTCAACGACGCGGAAGGGGCCGACAACAAGGCGGGAACGCCGGTCGGATTCTTCTGCTATCCGATCAGCCAGGCCGCCGACATCACGGCATTCCGGGCCACGACGGTCCCGGTCGGCGAGGACCAGGAGCCGATGATCGAGCAGACCCGCGAGATCGTCCGCAAGTTCAACACCACCTACGGGCCCGCCCTGGTCGAGCCGGAAATCCTGCTGCCGGACAACGCAGCCTGCCTGCGCCTGCCCGGTACGGACGGCAAGGCCAAGATGAGCAAGTCCCTGGGCAACTGCATCTACCTGTCCGACGACGCCGAGACCGTCCGGACCAAGGTCCGCGGCATGTATACGGACCCCGGGCACCTGCAGGTCAGCGACCCGGGCAAGGTCGAAGGGAATCCGGTCTTCACCTACCTGGACGCCTTCTGCCGGCCGGAGCATTTCGACCGCTACGGCGACTGCTTCCACGGCAAGAAGACCAGCTTCGATTTCCACAGCCTGGACGAGGTCAAGGCGCAGTACCGCGCCGGCGGACTGGGGGACGTGATGATCAAGAACTTCCTGACGGCCGTGCTGAACGACACGCTGGAGCCGATCCGGCAGCGTCGCAAGGCCCTGGAGCAGGATCTCCCCTATGTCTATGAAGTCCTCCGCAAGGGAACGGCCGCGGCATGCGCCAAGGCGGCCGGGACCCTCGCGGACGTCAAGGCCGCCATGCGGATCAACTACTTCGATCCCGGCGTGCTGGAACAGCTGATCAAGGAACAGGCGCAGCGCTATCAGTAATTGCGGGAGCGATCCTGCAACGGAGCAGTTTGGCGGCCGTGGAGTCCGGAAGGATGCCCGCGGCCGCCAGTGCTTCCACGCTCCAGCTCTCCCGCGGGCTGTTGTCCCGGAACAGCACGATGGCCCGGGCGGTCTGCAGCCTGCGGATGTACGGATGCAGGCGCAGGGAATCCGCCGGCAGTTCCCACAGCCGGAAGGCAGGCGGCGGGCTGCACGTGATCAGATCCGCCAGTCCGCGGTACTTCTCCTCATCGAAACGGTAGATGTCCATCAGCTGCTCGGGATAGGAATACCCGCCCAGCTCCTGCCGGTACGCAACCATCCGCGCGGCATAATAGGGCCCGATACCCGGCAGCGTCTCGAATGCGGCGCTGTCCGCGCGGTTGATGTCGATCTTGGGGATGCGGATATAGGGTTCCAGGCGCCGGAACACGGAATCCGCCACCACATAGGACGAAGCGAAATCGCCGCTGCGCCGGAAGCGCCCGCCCTTGCGCCGGTAATTGTCGATGGACTGGGCCTGGCGCTCGCTGAAGCCCAGGCGCTGCAGGTCCTCGACGGATACCGTATTGGGGTCGAAGAAGAAGTTCTCCACATGGCGCGGCGCAAGCCGTTCGTATACGCTCCGGGTATCGGGATCCGGATTGCGGGCCACCCGCGCCACGGAGGCCGCCGGCGGATCCGTCCGCTCCGGGGCTGCGACGGGCTTTTCCGCTCCGGCCGTTTCAGAAGCGGCAGGAGGAAGCTCCCGCCACAGATAGACCGTATCCGGGCGGTCGCGGTTGGCCAGGATACGGACCACGGAGGCGCGGTGTATGAACAGCGCCGCCTGGTAACCGATGATCATGAACGCCAGGGAGACGGCCCCGGCCTTGAAAACGGCGGAGACGCTATGCTCCGCATCCGACTTCTTCCCCACGATCCTGCTCCTCCTGTCTGTACTTGTTCCTGTGTTCCGCGTGACGGACGGGCGCAAGGCCCCCTACGACAATGACGATCTCGCCCTTGGGTTCGTGTTCCCGGAACCAGTCCAGGACTTCGGAAAGACTCCCCCGCCGGTGTTCTTCGTGAATCTTGGAAATCTCCCGCGCCACCGAGCAGGGACGGTCCGGCCCGAAGGCCTTCACGAAATCCCCGAGGGTGGCCACCAGCCGGCGCGGCGACTCGTAGAAAACCATCGTCCGCGTTTCGGCGGCGAGTGCCTGCAGACGGGTCTGCCGGCCTTTCTTCAGGGGCAGGAAGCCTTCGAAGCAGAAACGGTCGCAGGGCAGCCCGGACGAGACCAGGGCCGGAATGCAGGCCGTGGGGCCCGGCAGGGTGGTCACCTCGATTCCCTCCTGCGCACAGGCGCGGGCCAGCAGGAAGCCCGGATCGGAGATCCCGGGGGTTCCGGCGTCGCTGACCAGGGCGACGGTAGCTCCGCCGAGAATTTTCTCCCGGATCATGCCGACCGTCTCGTGTTCATTGAATTTGTGGTGTGACAGCAGTTTGCCGTGGATGTCGTAATGCGCCATCAGAACGGCGCTGGTGCGCGTGTCTTCCGCCAGGATGACATCTGCGTCGCGAAGGACTTGGATGGCCCGCAGGGTCATGTCGTCCAGGTTCCCCACCGGTGTGGGAACGATGCATAAAATACCGGTTCGCTTCTTTTCCATGAGCACAATATTTTTTATCTTTGCATACGTCAACCACAAAGCTAAACAAAAATTCGCATGTTTTCAGAAACTCATCGAAAATCCGGCTGTGTCGAGGTGATCTGCGGTTCCATGTTCTCCGGCAAGACGGAAGAGCTGATCCGCCGCCTTCGCCGCGCCCAGTTCGCCAACCAGAAGATCGCCACCTTCAAGCCGAGCGTCGACAACCGCTACTCCGACGTCGAAGTCGTTTCGCACGACGCGCACAGCATCATTTCCCAGCCGATCGACAATCCGGCCCGGATGCTGGAGGTGGATCCGTCCGTCCAGGTGGTCGGCATCGACGAGGCGCAGTTTTTCGATGAGACCCTGGTCGACGTCGTCCAGACCCTGGCCGACCGGGGTGTGCGGGTCATCATCGCCGGCCTGGACACCGACTATCTGGGCAAGCCCTTCGGCCCGATGCCCAAACTCATGGCCATCGCGGAAGACGTGCAGAAGGTCCACGCCATCTGCGTACGCTGCGGCAACCTCGCCAACCATTCCCACCGTCTGAGCAAGAGCAAGGACCTGGTCGTCCTCGGCGAGAAGGATGTCTATGAGCCGCTCTGCCGGGATTGCTACAACAAGGCGCTGAAAGAAGGCTGATTCCCTATTTGCGCGGATGATGGGACAGGATGGCGGACTGCCAGGTCCTGGTGTCGATGTGTGTGTAGATCTCCGTCGTCAGGATGCTCTCGTGTCCGAGCATTTCCTGGACGACCCGCAGGTCCGCTCCGTTTTCGATCAGGTGCGTGGCGAAGGAATGCCTGAACGTGTGCGGCGAAATCTCTTTCCGGATTCCGGCCAGCATGGCCTGCCGTTTGACCATATTGAACACCGAAACCCGGCTGAGCGGCGTTCCTGAACGGTTCAGGAAGGCGATGTCGGCATATTCCGCCGCTGCGGGTTCGGGACGTACCGCCAGGTAGGCGGCAAAGGCGTCGGCAGCCATCCCGCCCAGCGGGACCAGCCGTTCCTTGTCCCCCTTGCCGACGACACGCACGAAGCCCTCCTCGGGAAAAACATGGGAAATCCGCAGGGTGCACGCTTCGGAAACCCGCAGGCCGCAGCCATACAGGAGCTCCAGGATGGAGCGGTCGCGCAGCTGCATCCAGTTCTTGCCGGACACGCTTTCGATGATGGCCGTGACCTCCTCCACAGACAGCACCTCCGGCAGGTAGCGCCCCAGCTTCGGAGCCTGGACCGCATCGCAGGGATTGTCCTTGCGCAGACCGTCCAGGACAGTCCAGTCGAAGAAGGAACGCAAGGCACTCAGCATGCGGGCCTGGGAACGTTTGGAGAGTTCGGACGAGCGTTCCTGCAGGTAAGCGGACACATCATCCGCTCCCAGGCCGGAGGGATTCTTCCCGACCGAATCCAGGAAATGGGCGATGTCGCTGCAGTAGGACGACACCGTATTCGGCGACATTTTCCGCTCGATCCGGACATAATAGGCATAATCCCGGACCATCCGCTCTGTCGAATTGCTTTGCATAAGACAAATATACGCTTTTTTGCGTATCTTTGGGAGATGAAAAGATTTTGCACATACCTTATATGCCTGCTGGCGCTGCTCCTGATGGCCGGCTGCGTGCACCGGGACCAATACGATACCGGCAAGCCATTCAGTCGCGTGCTGCTGCTCTATACGGCCGGGTACAACAACCTCAGTTCGGATATCGGGAACAACATCAAGGAGATCTGCACCACCCAGATGCCCCTCCAGGACGGCAGCAGGGCGCTGCTGGTCTTTTCGCATCAGGCCAAGACGGATTACGACTACAAGACCCCCGTCCAGCCCAGCCTGGTCCGGCTGTCGCTCGACTGGCAGGGTCAGGTGGTGCGGGATACGGTTCTGACCTTCGACAGCAGCGTTTCGGCCACCGATCCGGACACCTTCGCCCAGGTCATGGAATTCGTCCGGACGCATTACGAGTCCGACCACTACGGGCTGATCATGTCCTCCCACGGCACCGGCTGGATGCCGACGGGATACTACGACCACCCCGGCAGCCCCGATTATGCTGCATTCTCCCGGAAGCGGCTGTTTTCGCCGACGGAGCGCGTCGCCGCTTTCTCCGAAGACGAACCGAAGGTCAGGAGTTTCGGGGCCGAGGTCACATGGGCCGGCTCTTCGACCGTTTCCGAAGAAATGGACATCCTCTCCATGGTCAAGGCCATCCCGATGCACCTGGACTACATGCTGTTTGACGCCTGCCTGATGGGCGGAATCGAAATCGCCTTCGAGTTGCGCGACAAGGTGGACAAGATCGGATTCTCGCAGGCGGAGATCCTGGCCCACGGATTCCCTTACGCCACGATCAGCGAGCGTCTGTTGCAGGGAGCCACGGATGTCGAGGGCTTCTGCTCGGACTATTATGAATACTACGCCGCCCAACAGGGATCGCAGTGCAGCGCCACGATTTCCGTCGTGGACTGCCACAGGCTGGAAGAATTCGCCGTGACCTGCAAGGGCCTGTTCAGCCGCTATGCCGCAGCGATGGCCGGCATCGACCCCAAACAGGTCCAGGGATACTTCCGCAAGAACCGACACTGGTTCTACGACCTCAAGGACATCCTCGAGAAAGCAGGAGCCAGCGAAGCGGACCTGAATACGCTGCAGCAGGCCCTGGACGAGGTCGTTACATTCAAGGCTTCGACCCGGCGGATCCTGGACAGTTTTGACGTGAACGCCCACTGCGGGCTGAGCATGTACCTTCCTGCCGACGGCGACCAGTATCTGGACAACTACTACAAAAAGTTCGCTTGGAATCAGGCGACCGGCTTGGTCAAATAGTTTTTTTGCACTATCTTTGCGCCCGCATTTGAAAACCCCCGGGTTTTGGTGCAATGGGGTCCGGACATGCTCCGGACTGAGTAACACATTTTAAAAACAAAAAAATGCAGCATTTTGATCTCAAAGGCCAGGTTCGCCAGGCCGCCGGCAAAGCCGCCATCAAGGCTTTCCGCAAACAGGGTCTCGTCCCCTGCAATCTGTACGGTCTCGGAATGGAGAACGTTCTTTTCACTGTCAACGCCAAGGAACTCAAGGCTCTGACCGATACGCCCAAGTCCTTTATCGTGGATCTGACCCTCGATAACGGTACCAAGCACATGGCCGTCCTGCATGAGATGCAGTGGCATCCTGTCAAGGACAACTGCCTCCATGTCGATTTCCTCGCCGTGGATGAGGCCAAGCCCATCAAGATCGACGTCCCCATCATCATCACCGGACACGCCATCGGCGTCCAGCAGGGTGGTAAGTTCAGCCAGGGCCGCCGTTCCATCAAGATCTGCGCGCTGATGAAGGACCTTCCCGATGACGTCACCGTGGATATCTCCAAGCTCGGACTCGACAAGAAGATCAAAGCCCAGGACATCAAGCTGGACAAGATCGCCGTGCTGACCGACAAGGACGCCATCATCTGCGAAGTCAAGGCTACCCGCAACTCCGCAGCTGCCGCCACCACCGAAGAGGAGGCTGCCTAATTCCTGATTCTTCGCCGTGGACGAGAAGAGTTATCTGGTCGTGGGGCTGGGCAATATCGGCCCGGAATACGCCCACACCAGACATAACATCGGATTCATGATATTGGATGCCTGGGCCCAGGCATCCAATGTCATTTTCGAAACCCGGCGTTACGGCGACATGGCCGTGGTTCCCTGCAAGGGAAGGAATTTCTATCTGCTGAAACCCTCCACCTACGTCAACCTGAGCGGCAACGCCGTCCGCTACTGGCTGCAGAAACTTCCGATCACGGAAGCCCAGCTGATCGTCGTGTGCGACGACCTGAACCTGCCGTTCGGGACGCTTCGCCTGCGCCCCAACGGACGCGACGGCGGGCACAACGGCCTGGCGAACATCGTGGAAACCATTCAGACCCAGCAATTTGCAAGAATTCGCGTCGGAATCGGGCACGACTTCCAGCAGGGCGGACAAATCGATTTCGTCATCGGCGATTTCCCACCGGAGGAAGCGGAAATGATTCCGGAACTGAGCCAGCGCGTGATTCAGGGAATCAAGGACTGGGCTTTCGCCGGCATGGAACGCGCCATGAATTCCGTCAATACCAAGAAGAAAGAATTGTGATTTTTTTTCAATTCTTTGCAAATCTATCGAATAATCACTATATTGCACGGTGGATTGATCATACAATTTACTATTAACTTATATCAAACTCTCTAAATTTAGAAAAAAATGAAAAAGCTTGTTGAAAAAATCAATGAGAACATCGAGCTCTTCAAAGTGAACGCAGAAGCTCAGGTTGTTAAGGGCAACAAGGCTGCCGGCGCCCGTGCCCGCAAAGCCGCTCTCGAACTGATGAAAGACCTCAAGGAGTTCCGCAAATGCTCCGTCGAGTGCGCAAAGAAGTAATCAAAACCGCTTTGAAACGCAAAAAGTTGGCCGCAAGCCAACTTTTTTTATTTTTCCATGCAACGTTTACAAAACGTTCTGCATCTATGTTGTAGGTTTAGGTTTTAGTACACGTCTAGGGTCGGCGAGCCGCGATGGCTGGCGACCCTTCTTTTTTTGATTTGCCATTCTCGGCTTTTTTTATTAAATATGCATTCCATTATCCTCCGGAGGAATGCTGGCAACACTGCTCATATCCCTGTTCGTCACCCGGACGATCGTCATCCCCGCCCAGTTCGGGGACTTGCCTTTCGCGTGCACGCACGAGCAGATGCAGCAGACCCTCAGCGCAGCCGGTGCCTACTTCGACAGGCAGATTCCGGACAAGGCGCCTTTCACCTTCGACCTGGGGCCGACCGTCACCCTGCCGGAAAACTATGCATATTACGGAAGGAATACGACGGACAAGCGCGATGAATACCTGTACCGGGCCGTGCTGGAGGCCTGCCGCCAGGCGGATACCAGCGTGGATTTCTCGCAGTACGACAGCGACAATGACGGGGCCGTGGATGCCGTGATGATCCTGATACCCGGTCCCAGCGAAGCGGACGGGGCCGGCGAACTGTATGTCTGGCCGCGAAAGGCCAGCCTGTCCGACGACGGAGCCGGCCTGATCCTGGACGGGAAAAGGGTCGACGTGTACGCCGTCACCAACGAAGAGGGCCATCTGGGAACGCTGTGCCATGAATTCGGCCACATCCTGGGCCTCCCGGACCTGTACGACACCGATGGCAAGGCCAGCGGCGGGCTCTCCCCCGCCCTGCGCGGATCCACCGCACTGATGGACGAAGGCAACCGCAACGACGGATACCGTACACCGCCCTCACTCAATGCCGTGGAACGCGATTTCCTGCATATCGGCCGCTGTGAAGAAATCTCCCCCGGAAGCTATACGCTGGAAGCGGTTTCCGACCAGGGACGCTACCTGCGGATCTCCGGACCCGATCCGGACGAATACTTCCTGCTGGAATGCCGGGCCGCCCGCGGGGACGACGCGTTCATCGGCGGGGACGGGCTGCTGGTCTATCACATCGACAGGAGCAGCCTGCATCCGCGCGGACAGTCGGACTTCTTCCTGCGGGAGCTCAATGCCGCCGAACGCTGGTCCTTCAACCAGATCAACTGCCGGCCCGGGCAGGAATGCGCCCGCCTGGTTCCGGCCGATTCCCTCGCGCCCGGCGTGGCCGGGGCCTTTTTCGGCCGCGGGGTGACGGACCTGGGCATGGGCTCGCAGGTGCCGCTCCGCTTCTACGACGGGAGCGTCCCTCCCCTGGCGCTGACCGGCATCGGCATCCAGCCCGACGGGAGCGTCAGCATGACGGTCATCGAGCCGTTGCACGAGACCGTCATTTCTCCGTACCAGGATGCCGTCCTGGTGCGCTGGACCGTTCCGATCGCCGCGGACAAACTGGCCGGCTGTGAACTGTCCTGGACGGATGAGAACGGACAGGAACACAGTTCCCAGCGTATCCAGCCCAGCTCCGACGGCCGCTACGCCTATATCATTGAACGCCTCAGGCCCGGCACCTCCTACAAGCTGACCCTCCGGGTTCTGGACCTGAACCAGGGCTGTTATACCAACGAGCAAGTCTTCACGACCAAGCCTTTCAACGAAAAACTACGCCCCTTCATCTACCTGAACGATGTCGCACGCTATACGGACGGCATTTTCCCGCGCGGAGCCTCTCTTTTCCTGCGCGTCTTCAACCTGCCGGGAGCCAGCGTCTCCTGGTACTTCAACGGAGAGCGCGTCAGCCTCGAAGCCGACGGGACCTTCCTGCTGACCCGGGACGGCGAGCTGAAGGCCGTCGCCCGCCTGCCGGACGGGAGCGAAGAGATCCTGGTCAAAAAAATCACGGTGCAATGAAAAAGTATCTCCTGCTCTTCCTGTTCTGCCTTTCGGTAGCCTCCTGTACGGGCCGCCGGGTCGATCCGGACTTCATCGCCAGCGGTGACGTGCGCCTGAGCAGCCGGGGCGAAACCGCCTTCCTCTACGACGAGATCCATTGCCAGATGGCCTTCAACCAGGCCCGGGGCGAGTTCCGCGCCTTCACGGACAACCTGTCCGACTATTATTACATCCACATGTACGAACTCCCCAGCTCCGAGGGACAGACCATCAAGGCGGACCTCGAATGGACGACCTACTCGACCATCGAGATCCGAAAAGGAATCGCCCTCAAAGTCGTGAAACTCGAGGGCGACACCATATGGTTGTGGAACGGAGCGCAGCAACTGGCGCTCACGGTCGTGATGCTACACTGATTGCCAGGCCATCGCGATGGCGATGAAATCGTCCGCCTTCAGGGAGGCGCCGCCGATCAGACCGCCGTCGATGTCTTTCTGCGCAAACAGTTCCGCCGCGTTGGAAGGCTTGCAGCTGCCACCGTACAGGATGGTGGTATCCTCGGCGACCTGCAGGCCGAAATGGCTTCCCAGCACTTCCCGGATGCAGGCATGGATCTCCTCGGCCTGCTGGGCCGTGGCGGTCTTGCCGGTTCCGATGGCCCAGACGGGCTCGTAAGCGACGACGATGTGCTTCATCTGCTCGGCGCTGAAGTGGAAGAGGACGCTGCTGATCTGGTCGGTAACGACATGGAAATGCTCGCCGGCCTCACGCTCGCTGAGGTTTTCGCCCACGCAGAGGATCACGTCCAGACCGGCTTCCAGGGCCAGGCGGGTCTTCTCGACCAGCTTCTCGTCCGTTTCCCCGTAGTACTGACGGCGCTCGGAGTGACCGAGGATGGTCCAGGTGCAGCCGGTGGATTTCAGCATGTCCACGGAGACCTCGCCGGTGTAGGCGCCGGACGTATGGTCCGCGCAGTTCTGGGCGGACAGCTGGACCTTGGATCCCTCCAGGACGGGGGCCAGCAGGGCCAGGTGGGTAAACGGAGCAGCGACGATCAGGTCGACTTTTTCAGGGGTCTGGGCGGCCTTCTCGGCGACAGCCTTGGCCAGGGCGATACCTTCCGGAACCGTGGTGTTCATCTTCCAGTTTCCGGCAACTATTTTCTTTCTCATGCGATAATGGATTGTATTTTCATATTGATGCGCAAATTTACTAAATTTGCAGACTATAATCGATGATCTGATGAAGAATTTTGTTCAAGAACTGAAATGGAGGGGAATGATCCAGGATATCATGCCCGGAACAGAGGAAATGTTGTGCAAAGGACCTACCGCAGCCTATGTCGGCATCGATCCCACAGCGGATTCACTGCACATCGGCCACATGGTCAGCATTATGATACTCAAGCACTTCCAGCGCTGCGGACACAAGCCGCTGGCCCTGATCGGCGGCGCCACCGGCATGATCGGCGATCCTTCGATGAAGTCCCAGGAGCGGAACCTGCTGGACGAGGAGACCCTCGCCCACAACGTGGCCTGCATCAAGGCCCAGCTGGGCAAGTTCCTGGATTTCGATTCCGGCGCGGACAACTGCGCGGAACTGGTCAACAACTACGACTGGATGAAGGACTATTCCTTCCTCGCTTTCACCCGCGACATCGGCAAGCACATCACGGTCAACTACATGATGGCCAAGGACTCCGTCAAGAAGCGCCTGAGTTCGGAATCCCGCGAGGGCATGTCCTTCACGGAATTCACCTACCAGCTGCTGCAGGGATATGATTTCCTCTACCTGTACGAGCACAAGGGCTGCACGCTGCAGATGGGCGGCGCGGACCAGTGGGGCAACATCACCACCGGTTCCGAGCTGATCCGCCGTATCCTGGGCAAGGAAGCCTACGCCCTGACCTGCCCGCTGATCACCAAGGCGGACGGCGGCAAGTTCGGCAAGACCGAGAAAGGCAATATCTGGCTGGATCCCGAGCGCACGACCCCCTACCAGTTCTACCAGTTCTGGCTGAACGTGAGCGACGCGGACGCCGAGAAATACATCAAGATCTTCACCCTGCTGGACCGCGAGGCCATCGAGGCCGCCATTGAAGAGCACCGCGCCGACCCGGGCCGCCGCAGCCTGCAGAAACTCCTCGCGCGCGAAGTCACCGTCATGGTGCATGGCCAGCAGGAATACGAGAACGCCGTGTCCGCCTCGCAGCTGCTCTTCGGGAAATCCACCTCCGAGCAGCTCCGCAAGCTGGACGAGAAGACCTTCCTGGCCGTGTTCGACGGCGTTCCGACCTTCGAGGTCGGGCGCGGACAGCTGCCCGCGGGCATCGTCGATTTCCTGGCCGTCACCACGCAGGTCTTCCCCTCCAAGGGCGAAGCCCGCAAGATGATCCAGGGCGGCGGCGTCAGCATCAACAAGGACAAGGTCACCGACCCGGCCGCCCAGGTCAGCGAAGCTGACATCCTGGACGGCAAGTACATCCTGGTCCAGAAAGGAAAGAAGGACTACTACATCATCCTCGTAAAGTAATGGAAAAAGCTCCCTCCACCCGACAGCTGAAGGTTGCGCGCGAACTGCAGCGCGACCTGGCCGAGATCATCCGCAGCAAGGGCATGGCCATGTTCGGCGGTGCCATGGTGACGGTCAGCGAGGTCCGGATCAGCCCGGACCTGTCGGTCGCGAAGGTCTTTGTCAGCATCTTCCCGTCGGACAAGTCCGCCGCCGTGATGCACCTGCTGGAAGAGAACAAGCGCATGATCCGCGGCGAACTGGGCCACAAGGTATCCTCGCAGCTGCGCATCGTGCCGGAGCTGGATTTCCACCTGGACACCAGCCTGGACTACGCCGCCCGCATTGACGAATTGCTGAAGAAGTGAAGCTGCCGCTGTATATTGCCAAACGCTACCTTTTCGCCAGGAAATCCCACCAGGTCATCAACATCATCTCGGCGATAAGCGCCATCGGCATGGCAATCGGCACGGCAGCGCTGATCCTGATCCTGTCCGTCTACAACGGATTCGACAAAATCATCGAAGACAACATCTCCGACCTGGATCCCGACATCCTGGTCACGCCGCGCGCGGGGAAAACCTTCCTGCCGCAAGGAGACGCCGTCGACTGGGTCCTCTCCAACCCGGAAATCGCCTCGGTCAGCAGCGTCATCGAGGACAACGTCCTGCTGAGCTACGGCGCCAACCAGGTCATCGCCCGGGCCAAGGGCGTGGACGAAGTGTACGAGGAGGAGAGCGCGCTGCGGGATCACCTGACGGAAGGGGAATTCATGCTGCGCCGCGGCGACCTGGCCTACGGCAGTTTCGGCGGCGGCGTCGCGCAGTCCCTGGGCGTGCATCCCCGCTTCGTCGACCCGGTCACCCTGTACTACCCCGACCGCAATGCGCCCGTCTCCGCCGCCAATCCCGCCGCTTCGCTGCACAGCGGGAAAGTCCTGACCGGCAGCATCTTCAGCATCAGCAGCACGACCGACAACGAACTGGTCATCGTCCCGATCGAGACGATGCGCAGCCTGTTGGACTGCGGCGCGGAAATCAGCGCACTCGAGTTGCGCACGGACGGCCGGGCGTCCCGGCGGCTGATCAGCGAAGTCGCCGAGCGTTTCGGCGCGGATTTCCTGGTCCTGGACCGCTACCGCCAGCATCCGTCCCTGTACAGGATGATGCGCTATGAAAAGGCCGCCATCTTCCTGATCCTGCTGTTCGTCGTCATCATCGTGGCTTTCAACATCTTCGGTTCCCTATCGATGCTGATCATCGAAAAACGCGAGGACTGCCTCACCCTGGAGGCCCTGGGCGCTTCGGACAGACTGATCCGGCGCATCTTCCTGCTCGAAGGCTGGCTGACCGCCCTGCTGGGCGCCGCCGCCGGGGTCGTTGCCGGCGTATTGCTCGCCCTGGGACAGCAGCGCTTCGGGTGGATCAAAATGCCGGGCGGCTTCCTGATGGATGCCTACCCGGTCATTCTCAAGGCTCCGGACGTCGTGCTGACCGCCCTGAGCGTCGCCCTCATCGGGCTGCTTATTTCTGCGCTGGCGCTGGGAACTCTTCGATCTCCTGCGGATTCACGTTCACTTCAAGGATAAGCGCTTCCCCGTCCGGTTCCACCCGGTAATCGGGGCATTCGGCCGGAACCAGCATCGTCTCCCCTTCCTGCAGGGTATAACGCAGCGGAAGGCCGTCCTGCTTCATATCCAGCGAGACACTGCCCCGCAGGCAGCTGTATACGACGAAACTGTCGGCTTCGCTGACCTGCATCGGCGTGCGGAGCGGCCGGATCCGGACATCGAACTCGGTCTCGTGGCCCGCTTCGTACTTCCGGTAGCAGATGAAGTCCAGGGCGGACACCAGGTCCAGGCTCTCCTCGAATTCTTCCGGACTGACCGGTTCGTGCCAGGCGCACAGCAGGAAATCCAGCGGCGAGGACTGGCTGACTTCAATGATGCGCAGCTCGCCCTCGGCGGCATGCACGGTCCCGGGCGGCAGGAAGAAGCGGTCACCGGCCTTGGGATGCACGGCATGCAGCTGGTCGAGGATGCTGCAGTCCAGGCAGGCGGCGTACACCGCCCCGGCATTCGTATCCTCGCGGAAGCCCAGGTACAACGTGGCTCCGGGGCCGGCCTCCTGGACATACCAGAGTTTCTCCCGGCCCAGCAGGTCATAGCGCTGCAGGGCGATCTCGTTGTCGGGATGCACGCGCAGCGGCATGCGCCCGCGGACGCGGATGTCCTTGACCTGCACCGGGAACTGCCGTCCGAAGAACGAGAATACGCGTTCCCCTACGACACGGTCCATATACAGGTCCATCACTTCCCCGAGCGTATTGCCGGCCAGCCAGCCGTCGCGGACCAGGGTCTCGCGGTACCCCAGGTCCGCCAGGCGGAACGTGTCCGTTCCCCAGGCGTATTCATCCTCCAGCACCGCCAGCCGGAAGGGATATAATTTCTTTTCTTCTTCCATGACGGACAAAAATACAAATAAAATACGTATCTTGTTTGTGTTATGAAAGGAGTCCATCTATTTCTGGCCGACGGCTTCGAAGATGTCGAAGCGCTCGGCACCTGCGACGTTCTGCGGCGCGGCGGAGTCAACGTCCGCCTGGTCAGCATGGGAAAGGGGCTTGTCGTCCGCTCTTCGCACGGCGTACTCGTTTGTGCGGACGAGCGTTTCGGGGACCTCGTCCCCGATGACGGAAGCTCCACGGCCGCTGACGTGATGATCTTCCCCGGCGGCATGCCGGGCAGCCGGAACCTGGCCGCCTGCCGGCCCCTGATCCGCCTGATGCAGGACCACTACGATGCGGGTGGCACCCTGGCGGCCATCTGCGCGGCACCGGGTCTGGTCCTCTCGCAGCTGCGGGACGTCCGCGGACTGGAGTTCACCTGCTTCAGCGGCTTCGAGGATGCCCTGCTGGAGAAAGGCGCCCGTTTCATCGAGGCACCCGCCGTCACCAGCGGACGGATCGTCACCGGACGCAGTGCGGGACACGCCCTCGCCTTCGGCCTGCAGATCCTGGCGCGGATGGGCAGTCCGCGCGTGGACGAAGTGGATTACGCCCTTCATCTGGATACCGAGTAATGGCAGACAGCACACGCATAGACAAGTACCTCTGGGCCATCCGGGTTTTCAAGACCCGGACGGAGGCGACCGATGCCTGCAACGGCAACAAGGTCCAGATCAACGGCGTGAACGCCAAGGCGTCCAAGCCCGTCAAGCCCGGCGACGAGATCAGCATCCGCAAGGGAACGGTCCAGTATACCTACAAGGTCCGCCAGCTGGCCAACAACCGGATGGGCGCATCCCTGGTGCCGGATTTCGCGGACAACCTGACTCCCGCATCCGAACTGGGCAAACTGCACGCCCCCGTCGAAACCATCCAGCTGCGGCGGGACCGCGGCACCGGACGACCCACAAAAAAAGAGCGCCGGGAACTCGACGCTCTGATGGGCAGTTTCGAAGAAGACTGATTACTTTTCGAAGAAACGTTTCCACAGACCCTGGAAACCGGCACCGTGGCGGGCTTCGTCCTTGGCCATTTCGTGGACCGTGTCATGGATGGCGTCATAGCCCAGCTTCTTGGCGCGGGTGGCGATGGCCAGTTTGCCCTCGCAGGCTCCGCATTCGGCTTCCATGCGCTTCTTGACGTTGGTCTTGGTGTCCCAGACAATCTCTCCGAGCAGTTCAGCGAACTTGGCGGCATGTTCGGCCTCCTCCCAGGCATAACGCTTGAAGGCTTCGGCAATCTCGGGATAGCCTTCCCGGTCGGCCTGACGGCTCATGGCCAGGTACATGCCCACCTCCGAGCATTCCCCGGCGAAATGGTCATGCAGGCCCTGCAGGACTTCGGCGTCCTCGACCTTTCCGTCGCCGAGTTTGTGCTCACAGGCCCAGTTCAGGCCTTCGCTCTTGATCTCAACGAATTTCTCCGCTTTTGCGTGGCAGAGAGGGCACTCTGCGGGAGGATTCTCACCCTCGTAGACATAACCGCAGACAAGGCATCTGAATTTCTTTTTCATATAGTCTGATGCTGTTAAATTGGTTTTCCGTTTTTTCAAAGATAAGCATTTATTTGATTTCTTTCTGCTTCACGGCAGAAATGCGGGTGTTTTTGACACCGTCCACGTCCACCGTCACGAAATCCTTCACGTCTTTAAGGATGAAACGGGGCGCGCAGTCGTTCCCGGACACCTGCTCGAGGCGGATTCCCTCGACATCCGTAAGGACGATGCCGGGACGGCGGTCCTTCTCCATGAATTCAAAGCGGATGTGGTCCATGCTGACGTTGCGGGCATGGCTGATGTAGAAGGCAGCCGCAGGCAGGACGCCGTGCGAAGACGGCTCGGGATAGCCCTTTTCCTGCTGGGGCACGTCGAAAGGATCCCGCGTTCCCGGCGCGAGGTCCCGGTTGAAGAAATTGTTCGATCCTTTCTGGGCCGTCACGTCCTCCAGGCCCAGGCCGCCCCGGTACTGGATGTGGATGTGGCTGAGGGTCACATCCTCAATGCCGTGTCCCTCCAGGCCGAAGATCATCGAAGCATAGCGGCTGTCCGCGTCCTTGACGCTGACATTGGAGATCCGGACCCGGCGGATGACCGAATGCGGCAGTTCCTGCGGCCCGCGGGCACGGTTGCCCAGGCGCACGTAGATCGGCGAATTGCAGACTTCCCGCATCACGATGTTGTTCACGACGAGATCCTCGATGACCGCGCCGTCCACGGTCTCGATGGCCAGGCCGCGGCAGCGGTCGAAGGTGCAGTTCGAGATCGTGATGTTGCGGAATCCCCCGTTGGACTCGGTTCCCAGCTTGATGCGTCCCGTCGGGCCGTCCCGATCCGGGGCCGCCGTGATGTTCTTGGTGAAGGTCCCGCCGAAAACGGTGCCGGGATCATAGCCGCTGACCTGGCAGTTGGTGATGGTGACGTTCTCGGTCGCCTTGGGATAGCCCAGGGCGTACGAGCACTTCAGCACGATCGCGTCGTCGTTCAGGGTGTTCACCTGGCAGTCCGAAATCTTGACGTTGGCACAGCAGTCAATGTCGAAAGCGTCCCGGTTGGTATCGGCCAGCACGTTGTGGATGGTCAGGTTATCCACCCCCGTCAGCAGCAGGGCGAAATGGCCGCACTGCAGCAGGCGGATGTCCCGGATGGTGACATCGCGGCACTCCTTCAGGGCGATGGCCTTGTTCGCCAGGCGGTCCTGGCGGCCGAAGCCGTTGGACAGGGCACCGGTTCCGTCGATCAGGCCACCGCCCACGATGGCGACGTCATGCAGGCCGATGCCCCAGATGAGCGAATTCTGCCAGTGGCTGTGGCCGAAGTCCTGGAAAGTGGACTCGTTGGGTTCCGCCGGGTCGTAGGCGTGCTCTTCATCCGGCACGGCCGCCTTCAGCACCGCCCCGCGGTCCAGGTGCAGGGTGATGTGGTCACGCAGGTGCAGCGAATAGCTCAGGTACGTGCCGGCGGGGAAGAAAACCGTACCGCCGCCCGCTTCCGCCGCCGCTTCGATGGCAGCATTGATGGCAGGACTGTCGATCTGGACGCCGTCACCGGCGGCGCCGTAATTGCGCACATTGTAGAACGCATCCCCGGCAGCCAGGCCCAGACAGCCCAGCAGCGGGAGCAAAAGGGTAAGGAGAATTTTTTTCATCATAATGCAAATATATAAAAAAAGAGAAGCGCTCAGTTAAGCGCTTCTCCCTTTTCATTCAGAAATTCATTCTGCAGGACATTGAAGTCCGTCGTTTCGAGGACATTCAGCTTGCATTTGTACTTGCGTTTCCATTTGCGGAGGAAAGAATTGAATCCCCGCTGCAGGTAAGCGCCCAGAATCGGACTGACCTTGAGCGTCAGGGTCCGGATGCCCTTGTCATTGACGAAATAGGCCAGTTTCCTTTCGATCTGTTCATCGATGACGACCGAAGAGGCGACCTTGCCTGTGCCATGGCACATCGGGCATTGTTCTGTCGTATTGATCTCCGTAACCGGGCGGATGCGCTGGCGGGTGATCTGCATCAGGCCGAATTTGGTCAGCGGGAGCACATTGTGCTTGGCCCGGTCTTCCGACAACAGTTCGGTCATGTACTTGAACAAGGCATTGCGGTGTTCCTGGGAGTCCATGTCGATGAAATCGACGATGACGATGCCTCCCATGTCCCGCAGCCGCAGCTGGCGGGCGATCTCTTCGGCCGCAAGGCGGTTCACCTCGTACGCATTCTCCTCCTGGTTGCTGGTTTTGGTGCGGATACCGCTGTTGACATCGATCACGTTCAATGCTTCCGTCGTTTCGATGACCAGGTATGCACCCTGTTTGATCGGAACTACCTTCCCGAACGAACTCTTGATCTGGCGGGTGACTTCGAAATGGTCGAAAATGGGTTCCCGTCCCTCATAGAGCTTGACGATCTTCTCCTGTTCCGGAGAAATCTGGGAAATGTAGCTCTTGGTTTCCTCGAAGATCTTCTCGTCGTTCACGTAAACGTTGGAGAACGAGTCGTTGAAGAGGTCCCGCAGCACGGTGGTCGTCTTGGAATACTCCGTAAACAGGAGTCCGACGCCCTTGTTCTTGGCGATCGTCTTCCAGGATCCCTCCCACTTGTCGATCAGGGAACGGACCTCGGCCACCAGGATCGCGGCGTTCTTGCCTTCGGCGGCCGTGCGGATGATCGCACCGTAATTCTTGGGCAGGATGCTCTTGACCAGGGTCTCCAGCCGCCTGCGCTCTTCCTTCGAAGAAACCTTTTGGGAAACGCTCACCTTTTCTGCAAAGGGGAGCAGTACAATGTTGCGTCCTGCCAATGAAATTTCCGCAGTGAGTCTGGACCCCTTGGTCGAGATCGGCTCCTTTACGATCTGCACGATCACCATCTGGCCCACCTTGAGGTGCGCGTCCACCTTGCCTTCCTTCTCCAGGATCGGCCCCAGCTTGATGCGGGAGTAGAGCTCCTTGAGGTTGCGGTTGGGATTGGATTCCCGGACGAACGTGTCGAACGCCGTGAAATACAGGCCCAGGTCCAGATAGTGGATGAATGCTTCCTTGGAGTCGCCGATGTCGACGAAAGCGGCATTCAGCGTCGGCAGGAGTTTTTTCACTCTTCCGAGGAAAACATCTCCCACCGAGTAGTCGTGACCCTGGCTGGATTCGCGGCTGATCTCGATCAACCGGTGGTTCTGCATCAGTGCAATGCGCACCTCGGCAGAGGACACGTCCACCACAAGGTCTTTCTCTAACTTCTCTCCCTCCATTGGAAATGATTGGTTTGAACGGAAATGTCAAGAAGAAAGGTCCGCCGGATCTCCCGCCGAACCTCTTCCGACTATTTCTTCTTATGTCTGTTCATACGAAGACGTTTCTTACGCTTGTGCGTAGCCATCTTGTGTCTTTTATGCTTCTTACCGTTCGGCATGACTATATGATTTAAAATTATTTCTCCTTGACGGCGGCGATGAAAACCTTGGCAGGCTTGAAAGCCGGGATATTGTGTGCGGGGATGGTCATCGTTGTCTTCTTCGTGATATTGCGGGCGGCTTTCTGGGCGCGGTGCTTGATGATGAAGCTGCCGAAACCACGGAGATAAACGGGTTCGTTCTCAATGAGGGAATTCTTCACACTTTCCATGAAAGCCTCAACTACGGACTGGACTGCTGCCTTCTCGACGCCCGTCGCCTTGGAGACCTGATTGACGATTTCTGCTTTTGTCATGATACTAACTATGTTATGTTTCAACGTTTTTGGAGCACAAAAGTAGTTTTATTTTTTCAATAATCAAAATGTTATGTGCAGTTTTTGGCAGTGGCACGGAGATTGACTATATTCGTACCACAATCCATTTACAGCTATTACTGACAATTTGACAGAATATGAGAGAAGATATAGATAAAATGTTCCCTGCCGGTGCGGAAGTCAGCATCATTCCGGTGATCCAGGGAGACGGTCTGCAGAAGATCGATGAGTCCGAGCTCCCGCTCGTCCTGCCCATTCTGGCGCTGCGCAATGCCGCCCTGTTCCCGGGGACCATCTTCCCGATCACGATCGGGCGCGACAAGTCCATCCGGCTGATCAAGGACGCCGAGAAGAGCGGAAGCTTCATCGGCGCCGTTCCCCAGCTGGACGTCATGGTCGAGGACCCGCAGGAAGAGGACCTGAACCGCTACGGCACCGTTGCCAAGATCATCCGGACGATCGAGATGCCCGACGGCACCCTGACGGCCATCCTGCAGGCGTACCGCCGGCTCCACCTGGATGCCGTCACCTCGTTCGACCCTTATCTGCACGCCCGTGTGCACTATCTTCCCGAAATCCTCCAGGACGAGAACAGCACGGATACCAAGGCGCTGAGCGAATCCCTCAAGGACAAGGCGTCCCAGGTGATCCGCTCTTCGAACATCGCCTCGCGCGAAGCCATCGGGGCCCTGCGCGCCATCGACAGCTTCCAGTTCCTGGTGAACTTCATCGCCACCACCATCGAGGTCGAGAATTTCAACGACAAGATGGACCTGCTGCAGTACGACGACGTCAAGGTCCGCGCCATGAAACTCCTGTCGGTACTGGACGTACAGGTCCAGCTGATGAAGATCAAGCAGGAAATCAACCAGAAAGTAAAGAGCGAGATCGACCAGCAGCAGCGCGAATACTACCTGAACAACCAGCTGCGTACCATCCAGGAAGAACTGGGCATGGACGACGGCGAGGAATTCGACAAGTTCCGCGCCCGCGCCGCCGAGAAGAAATGGCCCAAGGAAGTGGGCGAGACCTTCGAGAAAGAACTGGCCAAGCTGGAGAAATACAATCCCAGTTCGCCCGACTACAGCGTCCAGTACAACTACCTGCAGTTCATGCTGGACCTCCCCTGGGGCGAGATGTCGCAGGACAACCTGGACCTCGGCAACGCCGTCAAGGTGCTGAACGAGGACCACTACGGGCTGGACAACGTCAAGGACCGCATCATCGAGTACCTGGCCGTCCTGAAGCTGAAAGGGAACCTCAAGTCCCCCATCCTCTGCCTCTACGGCCCTCCGGGGGTCGGCAAGACCAGCCTGGGCAAGTCCGTCGCACGCGCCCTGGGGCGCAAATACGTGCGCATCTCCCTGGGCGGCATGCATGACGAAGCCGAGATCCGCGGACACCGCAAGACCTATGTCGGAGCGCTGCCGGGACGCATCCTGAACGGCATCTGCCGGGCCGGCACGTCCAATCCGGTCATCGTCCTGGACGAGATCGACAAGCTCTCCTCCGACTTCAAGGGCGACCCGTCCTCCGCCCTGCTGGAGGCTCTGGATCCCGAGCAGAACACCACCTTCCACGACAACTACCTGGACCTGGACTACGACCTGTCCAACGTCCTGTTCATCACCACGGCCAACGGCCTGTCGACCATCCAGCCGGCCCTGCTGGACCGCATGGAGGTCATCAACGTGACCGGCTACCTGGCTGAGGAGAAATACGAGATCGCCAAGCACTTCCTCGTTCCCAAGCAGCTGGAAGAGCACGGCCT
This sequence comes from Bacteroidales bacterium, assembly GCA_017454335.1. Lineage (GTDB taxonomy): Bacteria > Bacteroidota > Bacteroidia > Bacteroidales > UBA932 > Cryptobacteroides. Next base: position 51,255 of record JAFTDE010000056.1, read on the forward strand.
GGACCGCAAGACCCTGCGGATCGACAAGGCCTGCGTACGCGAGATCATCGACAGCTACACCCACGAATCGGGTGTGCGAGGCCTGGAGAAGCAGATTGCCAAGATCGCCCGCGTCACCGCCAAGAAGATCGCCTTCGGCGAGGAGCACCCGACGGTCATCAAGAAAGAGCACCTGAAGGAATACCTCGGCCTGCCGACCTCCTTCCACGATGCGCAGAAGGGCAACGAGGCCCCGGGCGTCGTGACCGGTCTGGCCTGGACCTCGATGGGCGGGGAAATCCTCTTCGTCGAGAGTTCCGTCAGCGCCGGCAAGGGCGTCATGACGATGACCGGCAACCTGGGTGACGTGATGAAGGAATCCGCCACCATCGCCTACCAGTACATCAAGGCGCATCCGGAGATGGCGCACATCGACGCCGCCACCTTCGCCGCCAGGGACATCCATGTCCACGTCCCCGAGGGGGCGACGCCCAAGGACGGTCCTTCCGCCGGCATCACGATGGTCAGCTCGATGGTTTCCGCCCTGCGCGGCCAGGCCGTCAAGAAAGGCATCGCCATGACCGGCGAGATGACCCTGCGCGGCCGCGTCCTGCCGGTCGGCGGCATCAAGGAGAAGATCCTGGCCGCCAAGCGGGCCGGGGTCCACACCATCCTGATCAGCGAAGAGAACCGCAAGGACATCGAAGACATCAAGCCGATCTACGTCGAAGGACTGACCTTTGTCTATGTCAAGAACATAGCCGACGTGATCAAATACATATTCTGATGGACGTACGGATTGAACCATCCTGGCACGAGGCCCTGCAGGCGGAGTTCGACAAACCCTACTTCGCCTCCCTCGCCGCCACCCTGCACCGGGAGAAGGCTGAGGGCCGGGTGATCTTTCCGCCCGGTCCCCGGATCTTCCGGGCCTTCGAGCTGACCCCGCTGGACCAGGTCAAGGTCGTGATCCTCGGACAGGATCCCTATCACGGTTACGGCCAGGCGACGGGCCTGTGCTTCTCCGTCCCCGACGGTGTCGCCGCTCCCCCCTCCCTGGTCAACATCTTCAAGGAGATCGAATCCGACCTGGGCATCCGGATGTCCGGCAGCACCGACCTCGAGCCCTGGGCCCGCCAGGGCGTGCTGCTGCTGAACGCCATCCTGACCGTCCGCAGCGGCGAGGCGGCCTCGCACAGCGGCATCGGCTGGCAGAGCTTCACCGACGCCGTCATCCGGACCGTATCGGAGCGCTGCCAGGGGGTTGTGTTCCTGCTGTGGGGCAATTTCGCCCGCAGCAAGCGCGACCTGATCGACAGCAGCCGCCACCACATCCTGGAAGCGGCACACCCCTCTCCCCTCGCCCGGGGAGCCTTTTTCGGTTGCCGGCATTTCAGCCGGACCAACCAGATCCTGCAGGAACAGAACAAAACCCCTATCAATTGGCAGTTGTGAAAAGGACAGCACTCTTTCCGGGATCCTTCGATCCCTTTACCGCCGGACACCTCAACATCCTGAAACGGGCGCTGAGCATGTTCGACGAAGTCATCATCGCAGTGGGTATCAACCAGGACAAACGCGGTTTCTTCAGCATGGATGACCGCATCGACATCATCCGCCAGACCACGGAAGGCCTGGAAGGCATCCGCATCATCCAGTACGACGGGCTGACCATCGACACCTGCCGCCAGCTGGGCATCCGCCACATCGTGCGCGGCGTGCGGAACATGCTGGACTTCGAGACCGAACGCGCCATCGCGGACGCGAACCGCCTGCTGGCCCCGGAGATCGAGACCATCATCATCCCGACCGCCCAGGAATTCGCGCACATCAGCTCTTCCGCCGTGCGGGACATCATCCGCCACGGCGGAGACACCTCCCTGTTCATTCCCAAGCACGTCCGCCTGCCCAAGTTCCCATGAAACGCCTTTTGCCGCTGATCCTTCCCCTGGTCCTGCTGGCGGCTTGCGGGACGCCCCGCACAGCCCAAACGGCTGCGCAGGATGTGTCCGCGGTCCAGCCTGAACGCACGCCCGAGGAAGAAGAAGCCGACGCCTATGCCCCGCTGGACAGCCTGCTGGCCGAGTATTTCGAAACCCTGGTCCCCGCGGACATCGACGTCAAGATCCGGGAATGCGACTTCCTGATCAGCAGCTGTCAGGACTCCCTGACCCGCCGGCACGTCGCCCTGCGCATACTGGACCATTACATCGATTCGAACGTCATGGGGGAAGAGGCCGTCGCGGTGCACATCTTCGACGAATGGATCACCACGGGCAAAATCGCCATGCGCGGAGAATTCGACTACATGGCGGCCGAGATGTTCGCCACCTTCAACCGCAATACCCTGCTGGGGGTCCAGGCGCCCGTCATCACGCTGCGCGACCCGGACGGGAACGAGGTCACGATGCCCCGCGAAGGCGAGACGAACGTGCTGTATTTCTTCGACACCTCCTGTTCGAAATGCCGCCTTGTCGCTTCGATGCTGCCCGGCGCCCTCGACCAGATCGATTTTCCGCTCAATCTTTTCGCCGTTTATTACGGTTCCGATGCGCAGGCGTGGGAAACTTTCCGGAAACAGTTTATCTTTGCGAATGAGAACATCCACGTCATCCACCTGTGGGACCCCGAGATGGAATCGGATTACCAGCGGCTGTACGGCGTACTGACGACGCCGCGGATCTACGTCATCGAGCCCCAGGGCAGCGTGATCGGCCGCAGGCTGGAAGTGGATTCCCTGGTGGAGCTGCTCGGCTATGCCGGCGCGATCCAGGCTGTATATGACCAATACCTAAAAGCTCCGGACCATGAGAAGGACTAAAAAATACGCGGTCGTCGATCCCGACTACCTCGCCAAGCAGAAGGAGTCCCTGCGGCGCAAATACCGCAAGAGCGTGCTCTTCAATGAGAAGGAACTGGCTGCCATCGACGAGTACTGCAGCCATTTCAAGGTGGCGTCCCGTTCCGCACTGATCCGTCAGGCGACGATGGAGCGCGTGCTCAGCGCTTTGGACGAAAACCACCCGACACTGTTCTGACCAGCAGCAGAGCGAGCAGCAGCAGGAAAACCAGCGTGCAGACACGGCCGGTAATGTCCCCGTGCCGCACGAAGAAGGTCTGTTCCGAATTCAGGTTCACTTCGCCCCGCATCGTTTCCGGCTCCCACCAGTCGCTCTGCTGGAGGATTTCTCCCCGCTGGTTGATGATGGCGGAAATGCCCGTATTGGCGCAGCGGGCGATGTCCCGGCGCAGTTCGATGGCCCGCAGGGCGGAATAGGACAGATGCTGGCGGTATCCGGGCGTGTCCCCCCACCAGGCATCGTTGGTGATGACCGTCATGAAGCGCGCCCCTTTGCGCACATACTCCGTACAATACTCCCCGTACACGGATTCATAGCAGATCGCACAGCCGAACGGAATGCCGCCGGCGCAGTGCAGCAACGACACTTCGTCCTGCACCTGGCAGTGGCCCATCACCCCGCCCAGGGCTTTGTCGATGGGCCCGAAAAGACGCGGGTACGGCATTTTCTCGGTACCGACCACCAGTTTGCTCTTGTGGAAGACTTCCTCCCGGCCGCTGTGATCCGTGACCAGCGCGCTGTTGTAGTTCTCGATCCATCCGTCACCATAGGGGCGGGCCAGCGGCGAAGGAGCGCTGCGCTGCGTGAAAATCCGGAAGCTGGACGCGCCGAACAGCAGGTCGGCCCGGGGGTAATCCTGCAGGAAAGCCTGGAAGGACTGCATGGTCGGGGAGCTCCCGATGTGGTTGAGCACGATGTCCGAGGTGAAGGTCTCCGGTGCCATCAGCAGGACCGCCTCGTCGCGGGACAGCCGGGCATCGCGGTACAGGTCCAACAGCACGGCGGTCTGTTCGGCCTGGGTCATCGAGGTAAATTTCTGGTAGGGGTCGAAATTCGGCTGGGCGATCACGACCTTCACCTGCCCCTCGCTGCGCTCCTGACAATTCCGGTACAGGATCCAGGACGTCACGACCGGAGCGGCGAGGACGAGCGTCAAAGCCCCCATCGCAGCCACCCGTTTCGCCGGGCGGATCTGCGGCCAGCGGCCCTCATCCAGCGAACGCAGCAGGCCGAATACGCCGAGATTGACAGCCCAGATCCACAGCGAACCGCCCAGGCTGCCCGTCCATTCGTACCACTGGATCAGGCGGGTGCTGCGGGCAAAGGCATTGCCCAGCGTCAGCCAGGGCCAGGATATCTCCGCATCGAAGTAGGCCCGTTCCCAGGCGATCCACATGGCCGCCAGGAAGAGGTACGGCAGCGCGCCGCGCAGGTGGCGGCGGCTGAAACGGAAGAGCCCGAACACGACGGACATCTGCAGGGCGTTGGCCAGGACGGCGAAGATCCCGCCGCCGACCGTGGCGTTGCACACCCAGAAGGTCGTCGCGGCATTCCACAGCACGAAAGCCCCGTAGTGCCACAGCCAGAAACGCTTGACGGCATGGCGCCTTGCCAGCTCTTCCGCCCACAGCAGGGGAACGAAGCCGGCCAGGGCCAGGAAGCCCAGGTGCGGTACCAGCCACGGCAGGCTCATCAGCACCGCGAACAACAGGATCAGCAGCAGCAAACGTTTATTCATGTTCTTCCGTCATATTGTGCGCGTATCGGCGCCATTTGTCCAACAGGGCGCACATGTCGGCAGGCAGCGGCGCCTCGAAACGGATCGTCTTGCGGGTCGTCGGGTGGACGAAACCCAGGGTCCGGGCATGCAGCGCCTGCCGCGGGCATATCTCGAAACAGTTCTGGATGAACTGCCGGTAACGCGCATAGATGGTTCCCTTGCGGATCTCACGGCCGCCGTAACGCTCGTCCCCGAAAATCGGATGGCCGATCGAGGCCATGTGGACACGGATCTGATGCGTCCGTCCCGTCTCCAGCCGGCATTCGACCAGGGTGACGAAACCGAAGCGCTCCAGCACCCGGTAGTGGGTCACGGCATGCTTGCCCCGCTCCGGATCGTCGGTCACCCGGAAGCGCAGGCGGTCGGACGGATCCCGGTCGATGTTCGCATCCACCGTCCCTTCGTCTTCGGACAGGTCGCCCCAGACGATGGCCTGGTACTTCCGTTCGATCGAATGGACATAGAACTGTCCGGCAAGGTCCAGCTGGGCGGCATCGTTCTTGGCGACGGCCAGCAGCCCGCTCGTGTCCTTGTCGATCCGGTGTACGAGGATGCCCATGCGTTCATCCTCCGCCTCCGGTCCCTGGGACAGGCCCAGGTGGAAAGCCAGGGCGTTGACCAGGGTTCCGTCGAAATGTCCGTGCCCCGGATGGACCACCATGCCGGCCGGCTTGTTGATGACCAGCACGTCGTCGTCCTCATATACGATGTCCAGCGGGATATCCTGGGGGATGATCTCCAGGCCGCGGCGCCGGTACGGCATCACGAAGCGGATCACGTCGTCCGGCCGGACGATCAGGTTGGCCTTGGCGGTCTTGTCCCCCACCAGGACATACCCGGCCTTGATGGACAGCTGGATGCGGTGACGGGAAGTATCCTCCAGATGCGTGGCCATGTACTTGTCCAAACGCATCGGGGCCTGGCCCTTGTCGACGACCAGGCGGAAATGCTCGAACATTCCCTGCTCCTCGTCCTCGACGGGTCCGCCTTCCAGCCAGTCCTGATCCGTCATCGCGCGTTCTGGGGCATTTTACTCTCGTCAACCGTCAGGAACAGCGACACGGAACCGCCCATGCGGACGGCGTCGCCCAGGTAGGCCGGACGCTGCGAATACACCACGGCGTCCAGGGAGTCGCTGTAATTCCGGACGCTGGCGTCAAAGTTCAGCGTACCGATATTGAGGTAGTTCTCATGCACCGCATCGACGGCGCGCAGGTATTTCATTCCCAGGACATTGGGAACAACGGTGCGGAAGTCTTCGCCGTTCAGGCCCAGCACGAGGTCGATGACCGCCCCGCTCTCCACCTGGGTGCCGGGTTCGACGGGCCGGTTGTCATGCAGCTGCTGCAGCACATTGTTCGTGGCCATGTCGTTCATGTAGATGAGCTTGCCCAGCGTCAGGCCCTTGGACATCAGCTCCGCCTTGGCCTGGCGCATTGAAAAACCGACCAGCGAGGGCATCGAGACCTTCTTGCTGACCATGGCGTTGGTGGTCAGGGCGATCTTGCGACCCTTCTTGACCTTGCTTCCCGCCTTGGGCAGCTGGGAAAAAACGACCCCCGGTTTGAGCCGGCGCACATACACCGAATCGGCGATGACGACCTGGACTCCCGCGGCCTGGGCGACCTGGGCGCTCTCCTCGTAGGTCAGGTTCAGCATGTCCGGAACCGTGATCTCCCGGTTATGCTGGGTGAAGACGTTCAGAAAGACCGTGACGGCAACCACGATCCCGCCCACGAAGGCGACGGCCCAGATCAGGTTCCTGACGATCCAGTTGCTAAAAAACCCTTTTGCACTCATAACATTGTAATTCCTCTGATAACTACCACAAGGCCGAATACGGCCACAGCGATTCCCGACAGGCGGGTAACCCGTGCCTGCGTACCGGGCCGGAGCCGGGGGCCGAACTTGCCCAGCAGCAGGGACACCAGCCACCAGTAAGCGCAGGAACCGATGGCGACGAACAGGACGGCCAGCCAGACCGGAACCGTCAGCGTAGAGGCAGACAGCCGGAACAGACCGACCAGAACCATCATGAAGGCCAATGCGCCGGGGTTGCCGAAGGCACAGCCCAGGGCCTGCAGGAAATACTGCCCCGGCTTGCTGTTCTCCCGCTCCGATGCATCCGACGCCCGCTGCTTGCTCATGGCGATCGCAACGCCGATCCCGATGATCAGCAGGCCGCCTATCACCTGCAGTCCGCCCAGATAGCTGTCGATGTAATCATGGACCAGCGAAATGGCGAGCAGGCTGACGGCAGCCCAGACCGTGTCACAGACCGTACCGCCCAGACCGGTCACCCATCCGGTACGATGACCGTAGCGGATCGACCGCTGGAATACCATCAGCAGGACGGGCCCCGCAGGGGCCGCCGCACAGATGCCTACCAGAAGCGCCTTGACCAGATCCATCGTCATAAGTTACAAATTTAATAAATAATCCGGTCCAGTGCTACATCATGGGGCTCAATCGGCACTTCGTCCAGGATCTGGCAGGGAAAAGCCAGTCCCAGCCGGGGGCAGCGAAGACGGGGCAGCAGTCGGTCATAATACCCCTTCCCCCGCCCCAGCCGGTGCCCCGCCCGGTCGAAAGCCAGGCCCGGGACCACCGCCAGTTCGATCTCGTCGTCCGGAACCAGCGGCGCATCGTCAGCGGGTTCCAGGATGCCGCGGTAACCGGGAACCATCCGCGCCGGATCGTACAGGCGGAGTTCCAGGTTCTGGCCGCATACCTTCGGCAGGACGATGCGCTTGCGTCCGGCCCATCTGCGGATCAGTCCGTGCGTATCGACTTCTTCGGGCATGGACCAGTACAGCAGCACCGTCCCGGCCGAGAGGAACAGGGGGTCCTGTTCCAAACGGCAGAGAGGGCCCGATGAACTCGTACCCTCCCTGCGCAGCAGGTCTTTGACCTGTCTGCGGATATCCTGTTTTGACGGCATTATCTGTTTCGGCCACGGCCGCCGCCCATGCCGCCACCCATGCCGGGGCCGCCCATACCGGGACCGCCCATCGGCATACCGCCGCCCATCGGCATGCCCATGCCGGGACCGCCCATGCCACGGTTGCGTCCGAACGAGCCGAAGCGGTAGGACACGGCCAGGATGATGTAACGTCCGAGGGTATTGTTGGTGGTTTCGGAGTGGATGTTGGAACTGTCGGAGACCATCAGGTTCTTGGACTGTCCGAGGATGTCCGAAGCGTTCAGCGCAAGGGTCACCGTATTGTTGAAAAGGAGTTTCTGGATCCGGGCGTTCAGGATGTGCTCGTCGGGCTGGGGCGTCGTGTAGCCGCGGTACCAGTTGTAGTTGTAGTCTGCGGTGAGGGTCAGGCCGGCGGTGGGCAGCGTCCAGTTCACCGACGTACCGAGGCTGTTGTTCCAGGTCGTGGTGTTGTCGGCCATGGTGGAAATCGAGTACCACGAGCGGCGGTAGTTGGTGCCGCCGGTCAGGATGACCTCGAGGTTGTCCGACCGGTAGGTCGTACGCAGGCGCTCGTTGGCGCTGAAGGTCTTGGTGGAGTTCTCGGTGAAGTCCAGCAGGCCCTTGTTGTAGTCAGCGAAGAACTTGGAATAGTTCAGGGCGCCGTCCGCATCGACATAGGCCGGCGTATTGATGTTCGCACCGACATATGAGGCAGACTGGAAGTAATTGGCGGACAGCATGTTCGAGATCGAGAAGTTGGACTTGGCGATCGGGGTGTTGATCATGGTGTTGATGCCACCGTTCAGCGTCGTCGGGCCGTTCATCGGCATCGAGTACGAAATACCGTTCGTGTACCAGCTGGTATTGACGATGGGATCCGTCGTGAAACCGCCGTTGAAACCGATGTTGAACGAAGAGAAGTTCATCATGTTCGTGAAACGGTAGTCGATGCTGAAGTTGTTGCTGAAGTACGGGGCCAGGTTCGGGTTACCGAACGACAGGGAAAGCGGGTTCGAATTGTCCGGCACGGAGATCAGCTGCTGGGTGGAAGGCTGCTGGGAGTTGCCCCGGTAGTTGAAGCGGACGTTGTTGTAGTCCGTTGGGTTCCAGATGATCATGACCTGCGGGGACCAGTTCAGCACGGTGATCGTCGTGTCGATCTTGTAGGCAGCGCCCGTCTCGGTGTAGTTGCGGGACTTGTTCGGCAGCAGCGAAGCGCCGATCTGGGCATGCAGCGTACTGTTCTGGAACAGGAAGTTGAATCCGATGCTCTGGTTGACGTTCTCGTTGATGATGGAGTTCGAGTACGCGGGAACAATGGTTCCGTCCTGCTCGAAAGTGGTACGCTCGCTCTCGGACTTGTTCCACATGTAGCGGTATTCACCCTGCAGGTAGAAGAAGTTGCCCATCGGCTCGGTGTACGTCGCCGTCGCCATCACCGAAGAGGATTTGGTGTTCTGGACAAAGTTCTGGTTGATGATGTCCTTGTTGAAAGCGCCGTTGTTGAAATAGACATTGGTCTCGGAACGGTTGTTTCCGGTCATGTCGATGTTGCTGAAATTCGCATTGGCCATGACGGTCAGGGTACGTCCCGGGATGCCCAGGCGCTGACGGAACAGGAAGGTACCGCCCGCGTTCATGTTCTTGTTGGCCGACGTGCTCTGGGACCAGCTGTCGTTGGTCCGGTTCATCTGCTTGGTCATCGGATTGTAGGTATCCGTCGTGCTGTTGCTCTCGGACAGGCTGGTACCGTCGCCGAAGTTGAAGTTCGGCTCGAAGAAGATCGAGGTATTCTCGGAAAACTCATGCTCGAGACGGACGCCGATCCGGTGACCGGAGGACGTGGTATTGCTGAAACCGGACGAAGAATTGTACAGGTGCTCGGTATCGCTGACGTAGGTGATGCGGTCGGAGGTCTGTTCGGAATCGGTCTTGCTGCCGTTGTAGACATAGTTGCCGCCGATGTCCATCCGTCCGTCGAACAGGTCGCCGGCGATGTTCAGACCACCCATGTAGGAGGTGGTGATTCCGCCGCCGAAGCCGCCGAAGCCGCCACCCATGCCGCCCATCATGCCGGCGCCGCGGCCCATCATCATCGATCCGCCGCCGCCACGGCCGCCGAAGCCGCCGCCCATCGCGCCGCGCATCATGCCGCCGGAGATGTCGTTGAAGCCCATTCCGTTGGTATTGTTGCCGTTCAGGATGACGCTGATCTGGCTGCCGTCGGTGAAGCGTCCGACCATGGCGTTGCCGGTAAAGCGGTAGTCTCCCGCATCGTTGGAGGCAGCCGGGATGTCATGACCGGCACCGGCCGTGACATTGCCGAAGATGCCGCGCATCATGCCGGGGGCGACACTCAGGTCGATGATGTTCTCTTCCTGGCCGTCGTCGATGCCGGTGAACTCGGCCTGCTCGGACTTCTTCTTAATGACTTTCAGCTTGTTGACGAGCTTCGCCGGAATGTTCTTGGAGGCGATCTGCGGGTCATCCAGGAAGAAAGTGCGCCCGTCGATGGTGATCCGGGTGATGCTCTCTCCGTTCACCGTAATCGTACCGTTGTCGGAGACCTCGACGCCCGGAAGTTTTTTCAGCAGGTCCTCCAGCACATCGCTTTCCGTCGTCTTGAACGACGAGGCGTTGTACTCGATGGTGTCTTTCTTGATGATGATCGGATTGCCGACCGCGGAAACCGTCGCCGCATCGATCTGCTGCTGGTCCACCTCGAAGGAGATGTCTCCCAGTTCCAAGGACGCATTCCGCACCGTCAGGTCGCGAAGGATGGTCTTGTAGCCCAGCATCTCGATCCGGAGCGCATAATTACCGTTCCGGACGCTTTCCAGCTTGATTTCGCCCGTCTCAGTGGTCAGGGCATACTTGAGAGGTTTGGAGCCGCCGCTGATCGTCAGGGAAACGGTAGCAAACCCGACAGGGTCTCCACTCTCCGCATCCTTCAGGACACCGGTGATCGAATGACCGGACTGCGCGAAGGCAGCCTGGGAAAGAATGAGCAGTCCTATACCAAGCAGGACCGTCTTGAAGATTTTAACCATAAAAAAAAGAACACTAACTACTTAATCCTTTCCGGGTTCGCTTCAACAAATCGTTCCCAGGAAGTCGCTGACTTCGTGCTGGTCAGAGGATTTGTGAGCTGATAGTAATGGCACATCGCGATAGCCAGGGCATCCGTTGCGTCGAGGTACTGCATAGCAATATCTATGCCAAGCGTACGTTGTACAAGCAGGGAAATTTGCTCTTTTGAAGCGGATCCGTTGCCGCAGATGGCCATCTTGGCCTTGCGCGGCGCATACTCGAATACGGGGATGCCGCGGCTGATGGCGGCGGACATGGCCGCCCCCTGTGCCCGGCCCAGTTTCAGGATTACCTGAGCGTTCTTGCCCATGAACGGGGACTCTATGGCGAAGTCGTCCGGATGGTGAAGGTCGCACAACGCACCGACCTTCTCGTAAATCATGCCCAATTTGGTATAGGGGTCGGACTGCCTGCGCAGGTCCAGGACCCCCATATCCACGAAATTGGCTTTGCTGCGGGCATCAATACGGACAATCCCGAAACCAAGGAGATTGGTTCCGGGATCGATTCCCAGTATGGTTCTGCCCAGCGCGTTCAAAACTAGTCGATCCGGTCAAACCCGGTGTAGGGACGCAGCACCTCGGGGATGATGATGCCGTCCGGGGTCTGGTTGTCTTCCAGCAGGGCCGCCACGACGCGCGGCAGGGCCAGCGAGCTACCGTTCAGGGTATGGGCCAGCTGGATCTTGCCTTCGGCGTCGCGGTATCGCAGGTGCAGGCGGTTGGCCTGGTAGGTCTCGAAGTTGGAAACGGACGAGATCTCCAGCCAGCGCTGCTGCGCCGCGGACCACAGTTCGAAATCATAGGTGATGGCGGAGGTGAAGGACATGTCCCCGCCGCACAGACGCAGGATACGGTACTTCAGCCCGAGCTTGTTGACGATGCCCTCGACATGGGCGACCATGTCGTCCAGGGCCTTGTAGCTGTCCTCCGGACGCTCGACGCGGACGATTTCGACCTTGTCGAACTGATGCAGGCGGTTCAGCCCGCGGACATCCTTGCCATAGGATCCGGCTTCGCGGCGGAAGCAGGGCGTGTAGGCCGTCATGCGCTGCGGAATCTGGTCCTCTGCGAGGATCACGTCACGGAACAGGTTGGTGACAGGGACCTCCGCCGTCGGGACCATGTAGAAATCGTCCACCTCGGCGTGGTACATCTGGCCTTCCTTGTCAGGCAGCTGGCCGGTTCCGAAACCGGACGCGGCGTTCACCATCACGGGCGGCTCGACCTCCTGGTATCCGGCGGCCGTGTTGCAGTCCAGGAAGAAATTGATCAGCGCGCGCTGCAGCTTGGCACCCTTGCCCTTGTAGACGGGGAAACCGGCGCCGGTCACCTTGACACCCAGGTCGAAATCGATGATATCGTACTTCCTGGCCAGTTCCCAGTGCGGCATCGCCCCCTCGGGCAGCTGCACCTCGGGACCGCCGGTCTTGACGATCTGGTTGTCCTCGGCACCCTTGCCGGGAACGATCAGCGAGCAGGGCGTATTGGGCAGCAGGACCAGCTGGTTCTCCATCTCCTTGACAGACGCGTCGAACTGGGAGAGGAGCTGGCTGGACTTCGCCTTCAGCTCGGCCACGCGGGCCTTGGCCTGCTCGGCCTTTTCCTTCAGGCCCTGCTTCATCAGGGCGCCGATCTGGGCGGCGAGCTGCTTCTGCTCGGCGAGGAGGGCGTCGCTCTCCACCTGCAGGGCGCGGCGACGTGCGTCAAGCTCCAGGACTTTGTCCACGATGGGCTTGGCGTCGAAATTCTTGATTTTCAGTTTGTCGATGACCGCCTGCGGATCATCGCGCAGCGACTTCAGTGTCAGCATATTCTTTCCTTGTTAAATCAAAAGGGACCCACACCTGTCTCGAAGTGCAAGTCCCCTCACTGTTATTCGTACCCTCCGAGTTTAGTTCTCAAAAGGGATGACCGATACGTAGGATTTGTCCTCTCTCTTGCGGGTGAACTTGACCGTTCCGTCTACAAGAGCATACAGGGTGTGGTCCTTGCCCATACCGACATTGCGGTCCGGGTTGTGGACGGTACCTCTCTGACGCACGATGATGTTGCCGGCCTTAACGACTTCGCCGCCGAATTTCTTGAGGCCCAGACGCTTGCTATGGGACTCACGACCGTTCTTCGAACTGGATTGACCTTTCTTGTGTGCCATAATTCTACTGTGTTAAGCGATTTCGTTAATCTGGATCTTGGTAAGTCTCTGACGGTGTCCGTTCGACTTCTGGAATCCCTTGTGGGGAATCTTCTTGAAGACGATGACCTTGTCAGCCCTGACGTCATCGGCGAGAACCGTAGCCTTTACGACTGCGCCTTCTACATACGGAGTTCCGACCTTCACGTCCCCGTCGTTGTCGACGAGAAGCACCTTGGCGAACTCTACAGCTTCACCTTTGGCCTGAGGAAGTCTCTGGACAAAGATTTCATTGCCAGCCTCAACTTTAAACTGCTGGCCTGCGATGTCAACAATTGCGTACATCTATCAAAACTTGTTAAAGTTTCAACCGTAAGCGTCCGTTCTCCAAACGGCTCTTTTTCAATGGCTTAGCGGTCATACATATTTTTAGGACTGCAAAATTAGACATTTTTCGCCGAACTGCAAAATATTTTGCTATTTTTGCATGATAACATATATGTTATATGGAAACCCAATTCATTTACAGCAAATACGTCACAGGCAAGAACAACATCGGGCGCCGCAGCGAATCCGCCGTCCTGTCCAACCTGCTGGGCCAGGGCGAGAACGTCGTCCTGTATGAGGCGCCCAAGTCCGGCAAGCGCTCGCTGATCCAGCAGACCTTCTTCAACATGCGGATCGCGGGCCAGGCGTTCAGCATCGCGGAGTTGTCGCTGCAGAGCACGCGCAGCGCCGGCGACCTGGCGCTGCGGCTGGGATCCGCGGTCATCGGTGTGTGCGCCTCCACCCCGGACGAGTACCGCGCGCTCGCGGAAGGCTTTCTGGGCGGGACGCACCTGATCTTCGACGAGGAAGCCTTCTCCTCCGGCGCCCGCATCCTCTCCCTGAACTGGGACGTGGACGACGAGGACCTGCTGGCCGTATTCCGGCTGCCTTTCCGCCTGGCCGTCTCCCGCGGCCAGAAAATCTACGTGCTGGTCGAGGAATTCCAGAACATCATGCAGGTGCCCGAAGGAGAGCATCTGTGCGGCCTGTTCGAATCCGTACTGAAGGAACTGACCCAGGAGCAGCGCGCCCTGTGCAGCTATATCCTGACCGGATCGCAGGTCAATGCGATGAAGGACATTTTCGAGACCCGGCACCTGTTCCGCCGCTGCGTCGAGCGGGTCCAGCTGCAGCCCATCGAGACCAAGGACATCATCGAGCACGTCGTGCGGAACTTCCTGTCGAACGGCAAGGTCATCGACCGCGAACTGCTGTTGGGCGTATGCAAGCTGTTCCGGAACAACATCTTTTATATCAATCACTTCTGCGCGATCTGCAACTCCCTGTCCAAGGGCTATATCATGGAGCCGCTGCTGGTGGAAGCGCTCGACATGCTCGTCTCCATCCACGAGCCGCGTTTCCGCGCGACCATGAACGACCTGACCACTTTCCAGGTCAGCCTGCTGCGGGCCATCCTGGACGGGAACACGCGCTTCAGTTCGACCGAGGTTATCGAGAACTACGGACTGAATTCCTCCGCCAACGTACGGCGCCTCAAGGATGCGCTCAGCAAGAAAGAGATCGTCACCTTCGGCGAACACGACGAACCCGTCCTGCTGGATCCCCTCTTCGAGTACTGGGTCCGCAAGTATTATTTTGAAATCAAGGAATCATGAAAAAACGCATTGCAGTCCTGACGGGCGCGGGGGTCAGCGCCCAGAGCGGCCTGGGGACCTACCGCGACAACGGCGGTCTGTGGGACAATTATGACCCGATGGTCGTCGCCTCCGACGAAGGCTGGCGGCGCAATCCCGGCCTCGTGCTGGAATTTTACAACATGCAGCGCGCAAAGCTGAAGGAGGCCCGGCCGAACGCCGCCCACCTGGCGATCGCCGCGCTGGAGCAGGAATACACCGTGGACGTGATCACGCAGAATGTGGACAACCTGCACGAGCGCGCGGGCAGCACCCACGTCATCCACCTGCACGGCGAAGCGACCAAGGTCCGGCCGCAGAACTGCTGCAACGAATCCGACGGCTTCTCCGAGCGGAGCGTGATCGACGTCGGCTACGACGAGGTGAAATTGGGGGACCTGGCTCCGAACGGAGCCCAGCTGCGCCCGCACATCGTCTTCTTCGGCGAAGCGGTCCCCAAGATGGAAACGGCCATCGAACTCGTCTCGAAGGCGGACATCGTGCTGATCGTGGGCACTTCGCTGCAGGTATACCCGGCGGCCGGGCTGTACCGCTACGCCCCCGCCGAAGCCCCGATCTACCTGATCGACCCCGCGGAAGTGAATCTGTTCGACTCCCGCATCCACCACATACGGAAAGTGGCGACCGAAGGCATGGAAGAATTCATAAAGATTTTGAAATCAAAATAATCTTCCTATCTTTGCAGTCCAAAATAAAAAAGGGGGTGATAAAAGAATGATCATAGTACCGGTAAAAGAAGGCGAAAACATCGAACGTGCTCTTAAGAAATTCAAGCGCAAATTCGAAAAGACGGGTGCAGTCCGTGAGCTCCGCTCCCGCAAGAACTTCGAGAAGCCTTCCGTGAAGAAGCGTGCCGCCAGGATGAAAGCCATCTACGTACAGCACCTCCACCTTGAGGACGAGAACTAAACCTCATACGAGCCGCGATTCATTCGCGGCTTTTTTGACGCGGGTGTGTTGGAATTGGTAGACAACCCAGACTTAGGATCTGGTGCCTCACGGCGTATGGGTTCGAGTCCCTTCACCCGCACATGACGAAACAAGCCCCCGGGCGTCAGGTCCCGGGGGCTTGCCGTATCATCAGGTATCACTACTTGTTCAGGGCGTCGGCGCTCTGGATGAACTTGGCGATATCCTCTTCGGAGACGTGGTAGTTCTGCATCTCGCCGGAGAAATACTGGTCATACGCGCCCATGTCCACGAAGCCGTGGCCGGAGAGGTTGAACAGGATGGTCTTCTGCTCGCCCGTTTCCTTGCACTTGAGGGCCTCGTTGATGGTCGCCGCGATGGCGTGGCAGGACTCCGGAGCGGGAATGATGCCTTCGGTCCGGGCGAACAGCACGCCGGCGCGGAAGGAATCCAGCTGCTCGATGTCGACCGCCTCCATATAACCGTCCTTCATCAGCTGGCTGAGGATGACGCCGGCACCGTGGTAGCGAAGGCCGCCCGCATGGATGCTGGCCGGCTTGAAGGTGTGGCCCAGGGTGTACATCGGCAGCAGCGGGGTCATGCCGGCCTCGTCGCCGAAGTCATACTCGAATTTGCCGCGGGTCAGCTTGGGGCAGGAATAAGGCTCGGCCGCGATGAAACGCGTCTTCTTGCCTTCCTGGATGTTGTGGCGCATGAACGGATAGGCGATGCCGGAGAAGTTCGATCCGCCGCCGAAGCAGGCGATGACGATGTCCGGATACTCCCCGGCCAGGGCCATCTGCTTCTCGGCCTCCAGGCCGATGATGGACTGGTGCAGGCAGACATGGTTCAGCACCGAACCCAGCGCATACTTGCAGTTCGGCGTGGAAACAGCCAGCTCGATCGCCTCGGAAATGGCGCAGCCCAGGGAACCCCGGTCGTTGGGATTGCGGGTCAGGATGTCCTTGCCGGCCCGGGTGGACATGGACGGGGACGGCGTGATCGCCGCGCCGAAAGTCTGCATGATGCTGCGCCGGTAAGGCTTCTGCTCGTAGCTGACCTTGACCATATAAACAGCGCAGTCGATCCCGAATTTCTTGGTCGCGTAGCTGAGCGCACCACCCCACTGGCCGGCGCCGGTCTCGGTGGTCAGGTTGGTGATGCCCTGCTCCTTGGCATAGTATGCCTGGGCGATGGCCGAATTCAGCTTGTGACTGCCGGCGGGGCTGACGCTCTCGTTCTTGAAATAGATGTGGGCGGGCGTACCGAGCGCTTCCTCCAGCTCGTAGGCGCGGACAAGCGGCGTGCAGCGGTAGGCCGCGTACTGCTCGCGGACGGCCTCCGGGATGGGAATCCATTCATCCGTCTGGTTCATCTCCTGGTCGGCGCAGGCCTTGCAGAAGATCGGGTACAGGTCCTCGGCCTTCAGCGGCTGGTGCGTAGCGGGATGCAGGAAAGGTTGCGGTTTGTTGGGCATCACCGCCTGGATGTTGAAATAGTGGGTCGGAATCTCAGACTCCGGGAGGAGGAATTTTTTCTGTTTCATACTACTAAACTATTACGATTAACATGAATGGTATTCAAAAAAAGGACTGCCCAATCCGGACAGTCCATAATTCTTACACAAACTATTGTGATGAAAACGAGAGAAGACCTGCCCGGATTATCCGATCAGGCGCCACCAGAAGAACTGGAACATATTACTCTTCGTCGTCATTCTTCAGCAAATATAGGGATCTTTTCCGACTATGCAAACAATTCTGAAAAAAAATTACAGATTCAGCACCAGCCCCACGCCCAGGGTATGCACATACGGTCCTCCCTGCTGCAGGTGGTAGAGGTAGAAGAGATCCAGCGCGACGTTCTTGCCCAGCACGATGTCGGTTCCGGCATAGTACAGGCTGCGTTTCCAGGCGCCCCAGGTAAAGACTTCGGCCATCATGTAGGGCCGGAAGGCACTGTCGGGAATGGCGTATTGCGCGCGCAGGCGCACACGCAGATTGGAATAGGTCCCGCCGCCGGGCGCGAAGGTGTATTCGTATTTCTCCCGCAGCGTGACCGAGAGATTCCCCTGCCGGAGTGCTTCCGAGGCGGTCAGGACCAGGCGGTGGTGCTGCGCGCCGGCGATGTTCCACAATTCATAGCTGGCGTCGGAGCTCAGCCAGTCCGTCAGGCGGTATCCGCCCGAAGCCAGCAGGAACCAGCACTCGGTGTTGCTGAGGCTCTGGTTGGAACGGTGTTCCGCCCGGAAGGCCATATAGGGTTTTCCCCAGGATTTGTTCACGTGTACGCTCACCCACGATCCCAGGTCATGGGAATCGGGTACAGTCTGGCCCGACAGATTCGTCGGGACCGCAAGGAGGATGGCGGCTGCGATCAGGCAGCCCAGAAAAGGTTTACACATACCAACTATGAATGGTTTGACTAAAATTCCGTTACGACGGGCCGTCCTTCCAGCCAGTCGATCATATTGATCACCAGGTAATTCCAGTTCTGGAATCCCTTGTTCAGCACCGGTTCCCCGTTGTCCGGCAGGTAGTATTCGTGCAGCGCGCCGAAGCGTTCGAGATCCCGGCCCAGCAGGATGACCGTCTTCTCGGCCAGCTCGCGCGCATCGTCCAGGAATCCGTAACGGACCAGCCCGCGGAACACCAGCCAGTTGACATTGATCCAGACCGGGCCCTGCCAGGACGAAGGATTGCCCGAAGCCCGCACATCGTACATCTTCTCCAGCGGCGAAAGCGAACGGACACCGGCGGCGCAGTTGAAGGATTCGGGATTGCGGTAGTGCCTGCGCACGATCTCCTCCGCCTGCTCCGGCGTGGCGATTCCGGCCCAGAGCGCCATGAAACCGCTCCAGACGTCGAAGCGCTGGATCAGGCAGTCGTAGTTGCGGGGCTGGCCGGTGTGGTAGAAGAAGGTACCCGGTGCCGAGCCGGCGACGTCCGGCTTCTCCACCGGCAGCAGGTTCAGGTCGACGCTGTAGAAGAAGCGGTCGCGCGGATCCCAGCAGTGCCGCTGGACCGCAGCCTTCAGCTCTTCCGCCTTGCCCGCATACAGGCGGGCGATGTCCTCCATGGACAGGCATCCGGCCAGGTACACCATGGACTCCAGCTCTTTGTACATCAGCGCATTCAGGAAAATGGAACCGGAACTCTCCGCCGGGCGGTAGAAGGTGCTGGGATCATTGTCCACCCCGATGGCACGGTCATCTTCCCAGTACAGCAGCCCGGTTTCCCGGTGCCGGTGGTAGTTCAGGTATTTGTCCACGAAGGCCTGCAGTTTATAGAAATCCTCCCGCAGCCACTCCGCATCCCCGTCCATGTTCCGGACGATGAAGGCGGCGTGCTGGGCCAGGGTCGGCTTGTGCATGTTCGTGTGCCAGGGATCGATCTGCGCGAGCATTTCCGCGCGGCTGGGCTGGTTCCTTTCGATCCAGTACGGGATCCAGCCGTCCATGCCGCCGTAGTTGAGCGAATTCAGCACGCAGCCCTGCTCGTAGGGCAGCGCCTCGGCGAGGTCCTTCCGGCTGCCCCGGTCCAGCAGGATCTGCCGCAGGGCCACGTCGCTCAGCCAGGAATCCCAGTCCCAGAGGATGTCCGCATACTGCTCGCTGCCGGGGGTCAGGAAAGGATAGGCCAGCGATCCGCCCGCCTCGCGGTACATGCCCTTGACATCGCGTCCGATCTGTTCGCGGCAGATGCGTTTGTACCGGGCCAGGTTGGCTTCGGTACGTTCCGGCAGCTGGGCGGACAGTCTCACGGCCGTCCCGCATAGGAGCGCGATCCCGCACAGGACGGCGCGTATCAGCATTCTTCTCATGGGATCAGTAGATGACTTCGAGTTTGAGTTCTTTCAGGGACTCCAGGGCATGCTGGGAGATGCCGCTGTCCGTGATCAGCGTGTCCACCAGCGAGATGCGGCCCAGGCTGGCGAAGGCCGCCTTGCCCATCTTGGAGGAATCCGCGAGGAGGTAGATCTTGCCGGCCGCGCGCATCATGGCGGACTTGACGACCAGGTCGCTCAGCGACGGATAGGTCAGCATCATGTCCGACGAAATGCCCGCCGTGGCCAGGAAGAGCTTGGAAACATGCAGCCCGCGGAAGGAATTGGCCGCCATGTCCCCCGTCAGCGACAGGGTCGGCGCCTTGAATTCCCCGCCGGACACGATCAGGTTGATGCTGGGGTTCTCACCCAGGATGAAGGCGATGTTGAGCGCGTTCGTGATGACCGTCAGGTTCTTGTGCCCCACCAGGAGCCTGGCCAGTTCGGTCGTCGTGGATCCCGAGTCCAGGATGATGTCGTCCCCGTCCTCGACCAGCGCGGCCGCCTTGCGGGCGATTTCCGCCTTCTGTTCCATGTGGGTCTGGTTGAACAGGCTGCCCGTCTTGGCAAAGTCACCGACATCCTTGAGGAAGGCACCGCCGTACTCCCGCTGCACATAGCCCATTTCTTCGAGAACCTGCAGGTCCTGGCGGATCGTAACCTCGGACACGTTGAACGCCTTCGAGAGTTTGTTCACCTTGGCATGTCCGTCTTCCTGAATCAGGTTCAGGATCTTGAGTCTTCTTTGATTAAGCGACATATTCTGCACGTTTATCCACTTTACAAAGGTAAAAAAACCTCGCAAAAAAACCAATTTGCGCTCATTTCGTTTTCTTTCGTTTCTTTTTGTTTTTTTGGCCGCCTTTTGTTATTTTTGCACAAACTAAGACCTGACATGGATTCACCGTCCCTCTCACTGAAACTGGCCGCGGAACGCAACCGGCTCCGGCTGATGGAAATCATCCGGAACGCCGGGGCAGGCCACACAGGCGGAGACCTCTCCTGCCTCAACATGCTGACCGTTCTGTACGAAAAATATCTCCGCATCGACAAGGATCACCTGGACGACCCGGACCGGGACCGTTTCATCCTCAGCAAGGGCCACTGCGCCGAAGCGCTGTACGCCGTGCTGGAGTCCCGCGGCATCCTCGCGAAGGAAACCGTGGACAGCCTGGGGCAGTACGGTTCGCCGCTGGCGGGTCATCCGCTGCATGAGATCCCGGGCATCGAAGTCAACAGCGGCGCCCTCGGCCACGGGCTGTCAATCGGCATCGGCATGGCGCTCGCCGCCCGGATGGACGCCCGCAGCTACCGCACCGTCGTGCTGATGGGAGACGGCGAGCAGGCGGAAGGATCCATCTACGAAGCCGCCATGGCCGCCGCACACTACCGGCTGGGGAACCTGATCGCCGTGATCGACCGCAACATGCTGCAGATCAGCGGCTGCACCGAAGACGTGATGGCCCTGGAAGACATGCGCGGGCGCTGGACCGCCTTCGGATGGGAGGTCGTCGAAACCGACGGAAACGATCCCGCCGCCATCCTCGCGACGCTGGAGGCACTCGATACGGCGGCTCGGCACCCGCACCTGGTCATCTCCCACACGACCAAGGGATACGGTGTCTCCTTCATGGAAGGCGTCGCCAAATGGCACCACGGCGTGCCCGACGAGGCCCAGTACGCCCAGGCACGCGAAGAAATCACCCGACGCATCAAAGCACTGGAGGAGGAAATACGATGACTGACTGCAGAAAGAGTTTTACGGCCGAGCTGCTGCGCTGCGCCCGCGCCGACAAGGATATCGTGGCGGTGACCACCGACGCCCGCGGCTCCGTGACCCTGGGCGATTTCGCCCGGGAACTGCCCGGCCAGTTCGTCGAATGCGGCATCGCCGAGCAGAATGCCGTCGGCATCAGCGCCGGCCTCGCCCACAGCGGCAAGAAGGTGTTCTGCTGCGGACCGGCCTGTTTCTACGTCGCCCGCAGCCTGGAACAGGTCAAGGTGGACCTGGCCTACAGCGGCAATCCCGTCAAGCTGCTGGGCGTCAGCGGCGGCGTCGCCTACGGGCACCTGGGCGCCACGCACCACAGCCTGCATGACATCGCCGTCCTGCGCACCTTCCCGGGCATGAACATCATCCTGCCCAGCGACGGCCGGCTGACCGAACGGGTGGTGGACGCCCTCATCGACTGGCCGGCCCCCGTGTACGTCCGCGTCGGCCGCGGCGAAACCGAAGACATTTACGGAGAAGACTGCCGCTTCGAACCCGGCAAGGCCAACACCCTGCTGGAGGGGGACGACATCACCCTCATCGGCACGGGCGAAACCGTCTGGCACTGCCTGCAGGCCGGCCGGCAGCTCCGCCAGGCGGGCATCCGTGCCCGCGTGCTGGATTTCTCCAGCCTCAAACCCTACGACGCCGAGGCCCTGGAAAAGGCCGCCCGCGAAACCGGACACATCGTCACGGTGGAAGAGCACAGCATCTTCGGCGGGCTGGGATCCCTGGTGACCGAGGCGCTCAGCGAGCATCCGGTCCCCGTCCGGATCCTCGGCATTCCGGACGAGAATGCCGTACACGGCACATCCCGTCAGATCTTCCACCATTACGGCCTGGATGCGGAAGGCATCACCGCCGCCGCGCTGGCCCTGCTGAAAAAAGACTAGACCCATGAAACGCGCGCTCCCCTTCCTCCTTGCTGCCATCCTGACCTGCTGCCTGAGCGCCTGCGTCAAGCGGGCGGATTCCGGCAAGGGACGGATCGCCGTGGTCATCTCCACCCTGAACAACCCCTGGTTCGTCGTCCTGGGCGAAGCTGCCGTCCAGCGGGCGGAGGAACTGGGATACGAAGCGGTCCTGTTCGATTCGCAGAACAGCCCGTCCAAGGAAGCCGAGCACTTCGACAACATCCTCTCCTCGGGTTACAAGGCCATCCTGTTCAATCCGACGGATGCGGACGGTTCCACCGTCAACGCCCGGTCCGCCATGGCCCGGGGCGTGCCCGTCTTCTGCATGGACCGGGAGATCAACGAACCCGGCGCCGCCGTCACCCAGATCCTGTCGGACAACTACTCGGGCTGCATCGCGCTGGGCCAGTATTTCGTCCAGTCCGTCGGCAGGCAGGCCAACTACGTCGAGATTCTCGGACTGGTCGGCGACAACAACACCTGGGCCCGGTCCCGGGGTTTCCACTCCGTCGTGGACTGCTTCGAAGGCCTGCACATGCTGTCCCAGCAGACCGCGGACTTCGACCAGAACAAGGCGATGGAAGTCATGGAATCGATGATGCAGGCCCATCCGGACATCCAAGCGGTGTTCTGCGGCAACGACGCGATGGCGATGGGCGCCTACCAGGCCATCCTGGCCGCCGGCAAGAGCGGGCGGATCAAGGTCTTCGGCTTTGACGGCGCGGACGACGCGGTGAACGCCATCCGGGAAGGCAAGGTCGAGGCCACCGGCATGCAGTTCCCCAAGACCATGGCCGAGACGGCAGCCACCTTTGCGGACCGCTACCTGGCCGGTGAACGGAACCTGCCCGGGAAGATTCCCGTGGCGGTCGAACTCGTCAATGCGGAAAACGTCAGCCAATTCGGCAATTTCGGAAGGAGGGAGCCGCGATGAAAAAAGCCGTCAAAATCCTCCTCGCCGCCGCGCTCTGCATCCCGGCCGTCGTCTTCGCCGTCTATACCGAACCCCTGGACGCCCACCGCGAAAAGGAACGGATGGCGCAGTTCAAGCCCGAAGAAAGGGCCGATTACCACTGGGAGCATGACCGGCAGGCGCTGCGCGACGCCGCGCTCGGCGTCGGCGAACTCTCCCGGGGACTCGCCGGGGACGCCCAAAACTTTGCCGACGCGCACGGACGCGTGCTGGGCATCGGGTCCAAGACCTTCTTCGTGGTCAAGGGAACCCTCCCCCGCTTCGATGCGGATGAAGAATACATCCTGGGCACCTGCGACGGACACGCCGTACGCATCCCCGTCAAATACATCTTCGGCAACCTGGCCCGGGACGCTTCCGGCTGGTTCGATATCGATGATTTCCAGAACACGATGGCTTTCAACGAGATTTCCTCGTACCTGAACGGACGGATACTCGCGGAGGTCATCCCCGCCAGCATCCCCGAGGCGGGCAGCTGCTTCTTCTGCGGAGCCGTGGAGATCGATCCCGCGGCCCCGGATCCGGAATGCTACACGGTCATCCCCTATCTGCTGGACTTCCATGAGTAGCGACGGGGTGCTGATCCAGGCCACGGGAATCACCAAACGCTTCCCCGGCACCGTCGCACTGGACGGTGTGGATTTCTGCGTCCGTGCCGGGCGGGTCCATTCCCTCGTCGGCGAGAACGGCGCCGGAAAATCCACCCTGATGAACATCCTGTCCGGGGTGTACGGCGATTATGAGGGGAAGCTGGACATCCGTGCCCGGGGGGTCGCCATGATCCACCAGGAGTTGAACCTGGTCCCGGAGATGACGGTTGCCGAGAACATCTTCCTCGGACGCGAGCCCCGTACCGCCCTGGGGCTGGTGGACCGCCGGCGGATGGAGCGGAACGCCGCAGCGCTCCTGCAACAGTTGGGCGCACCCATCCGGCCCGGCCAGGCGGTCCGGGAACTGCGCGTCGGCGAACAGCAGATCGTCGAAATCGCCAAGACGCTCTCGCAGGAGGCCGAAGTGCTGATCATGGACGAACCGACTTCGTCCCTGTCTGAGCGCGAGACCCGGACGCTGTTCGACCTGATCCGAGATCTGAAGGCCAAAGGAAACGGCATCGTCTATATCACGCACAAAATGTCCGAAGTCAGCGCCCTCTCCGACGAGGTCACCATCCTGCGGGACGGACGTCTGGTCAAGAGCGTTCCCTTCTCACAGACCAGCATCGCAGAAATCATCCGCGGCATGGTCGGGCGCGAAGGCAAGGACTTCTTCGTCAAGAATCCCCACGGCATCGGCGACTGTGTCCTGGAAATGGAAGGACTCTGCCTGGACGATACGCAGCGCAGGGGGCGGCGCTTGCTGGAAGACATCAGCCTGCAGGTACGCGCCGGTGAAGTGCTGGGCATCTACGGCCTGATGGGCGCCGGCCGCAGCGAACTGCTGGGATCGGTCTTCGGGCTGTACCCGGATCAGGTCAGCGGAAAGGTCCGGATCGGAGGGACTCCCGTACGGATCCGCTCGCCGCGCGATGCCGTCCGCTGCGGGATGGCCCTGCTGCCCGAGGACCGCAAACAGGATGGGCTGGTGATGGGCATGGACATCACCCGCAACACCACCCTCGCCGCCCTGGAATCCCTCTGCCGGCACGGCCTGACGGACACGCGCGCCGAAAAGGCGCGGACGGACGAATACCGCAGCCGGCTGGGCATCCGATCCCATTCGAACCGGCAGACAGCCGGCGAACTCAGCGGGGGCAACCAGCAGAAGGTCGTCCTCGCCAAATGGCTGCTGACCAACCCCAGGGTCCTGTTCCTGGACGAACCGACCCGGGGCATCGACATCAGCGCCAAGAACGAAATCTACAAACTG
Source organism: Bacteroidales bacterium (assembly GCA_017454335.1). GTDB lineage: Bacteria > Bacteroidota > Bacteroidia > Bacteroidales > UBA932 > Cryptobacteroides. The sequence continues at coordinate 75,982 of JAFTDE010000056.1, forward strand.
ATGGACGAACTCTCCGCGTCCGGCATGGCCCTGGTCGTGGTATCCTCCGAACTGCCGGAGATCATGGCCGTTTCGGACCGCATCGTCACGCTGCGGGACGGACGGATCGGCGCAGAGTTTCCCCGGGAACGGTTCACGGAAGAGTCCATCCTCAAAGCCGCCCTGCCGGCCACCTGATACCGCCATGAAAGCGCAAGTAAAACAATTCCTCGACAAACCGGTGGTCAAACCGCTGATCGCTCTCCTGCTGATGGTCATCGCCATGACCCTCCTGTCAGAGAATTTCGCCACCGCGGACAACCTGTTCAACGTCCTGCGCCAGGTTTCGGTCAACCTCTGCGTCTCGGTCGGCATGACGCTCGTGATCCTGACCGGCGGCATCGACCTGTCCGTAGGATCCATCCTGGCCCTGAGCGGCGCCGTAGCCGCCGGACTGACCCGCAACGGCCTGGCCTTCGACGGGGCGAACCTGTTCCTGGGATTCACCTTCTGGGGCGGCATCCTGGCGGCCCTGCTGGTCGGCGGCTTCCTCGGCGCCTTCAACGGCTGGATGGTCACCCGCTTCAAGGTACCCCCGTTCGTGGCCACCCTGGGCATGATGACCATCGCCCGCGGCCTGACCATGCTGTACACCGGCGGTTTCCCCATCACCGGCCTGGGCGCATCCTTCCGTTTCCTCGGAACCGGCTGGCTGCTGGGCATCCCGATGCCCGTCTGGGTCGCGGCCGTCATCATCGTCTTCTTTGCCTTCTACATGAAAAAGACGCCCACGGGGCGCTATATCTATGCCATCGGCGGCAATCCGCGGGCCAGCCTGCTGTCCGGCATCCGCGTGGACCGCATCATCCTGTGGGTCTATACCCTGGCGGGCCTGCTGTCCGCCGTAGCCGGCCTGCTGGTGACCGCCCGCCTGGATTCCGCCCAGCCGAACGCCGGCACCGGCTATGAACTGGACGCCATCGCCGCCGTCGTCATCGGCGGCACCTCGCTCAGCGGCGGCAAGGGATCGGTCCCGGGCACGGTCGTCGGTGCGCTGATCATCGGCGTGCTGAACAACGGCCTGGTCCTGCTGGACGTTTCACCCTTCTGGCAGCAGGTCATCAAGGGCTTCGTCATCCTCGGCGCCGTGATCCTGGACAAATACGCAACAAGAAAACAAGCCTGATATGAAAAGACTCCTCTCCATGGCCGCATGGGCCGTCCTCTGCCTGACGCTCGCCCAGTGCACCCCGAAAACGCGGCCGGACACCCGAACCCGCGTCATCGTCACCTCGGACGGTGAGATCGACGACGAATGCTCGATGGTCCGCTTCATGCTGTACATGAACGAATGGGACGTCGAGGGCATCGTCACTTCCAGTTCCCAGTATCACTGGCACGGCCACAGATGGGCCGGCGACGACTGGATGGAGCCCTATCTGGAGGCGTACGCGCAGGTCTATCCGAACCTGATCCGGCACGACAGCCGCTATCCGACGCCGGAATACGTGCGCAGCATCACCAAACTGGGCAACGTGGAGACCGAAGGCGAGATGGACCAGGTCACGGCGGGATCGGAACTGATCGCACGCGTGCTGCTGGACGAGACGGACGACCGGCCGGTCTGGCTGCAGGCCTGGGGCGGGACGAACACCATCGCCCGCGCCCTCAGGACCATCGAGGAGACCCACCCGGAGAAGATGGACTACGTCGCCGCCAAGGCGCGTCTCTTCTGCATCTGGGAGCAGGACAGCACCTACCAGGCCTACATCCGGCCCGTCTGGGGCAAGATCAAGACGATCATCTCGGACCAGTTCGTCGCCTACGACTATTTCTGGCCCTACTACAACATCCCCGTGGAGGACAGCCGCTATTTCGGCGCCGAATGGATGAAGGAGAACATCCTCGAAGGCCACGGCCCGCTGTGCGGCGCCTACAAGGCCCTGGAGGACGGCGCTTTCCGTTCCGAGGGGGACTCCCCTTCGTATTTCTACGCCATTCCCACCGGTCTGTCCGACCTGGAGCACCCGGACTGGGGGAACTGGGGCGGACGCTATGTCAACGTACGCGAGAACCAGTGGCTGGATCCCGTTCCGGAAGCGGACTATGTCTATCCGGAGGGCCGCTATTACACCCGCAGCGCCTGGGGACGCGCCCGGCTGGATCCGCTGCGCAAAGCCGGCATCTACGACGATCCCCTGATCTACGAATACCTGCAGGACATCCTGCGCTGGCTGCCCGACGTGCAGAACGACTTCGCCGCCCGCGCCGACTGGTGCGTCAAGTCCTTTGAGGAGGCCAACCACGCCCCCGTCATCGATCCCGCCGCGCCCCAGACCGTCCGCGCCAAGGCCGGAGATACCGTCTCCCTGGCGGTCCGGGCCAGCGATCCGGACCGGGACGCGCTCAGCTACGACTGGTGGTACTACGCCGCTCCCGGCAGCTATCCGGGTTCCTGCGAGGTCCCCGATGCCGCCCGGGCCACGACGAGCGTCCGGATTCCCGCCGACGCCGCGAGCGGCCAGACCCTGCATTTCATCTGTACCGTCCGGGACGGCGGGACACCGCAACTGACCCGCTACAAACGGATTGTCGTGGAAATAGAATAGGAATCCGCCGGGTTTTTGTTACCTTTGGAGTATGAGCAATCACACCGTCATCGCCATAGACCAGAGCACCGCCGGAACCAAGCTGATGCTGTTCGACGAACAGCTGGTGATGCGCAGGCGCGTCACGCTCCCCCACCGGCAATACTATCCCCGTCCGGGCTGGGTCGAGCACGACGCCGAGGAGATTTACGACAATGTCCTCCGGGGCATCCGGGAACTGGTCCGGGACGAAAAGCTGGACGCAGCCCGCTGCTCGCTGGCTATCACGAACCAGCGCGAGACCGTCGTGGTCTGGAACCGGGAGAGCGGCCGCCCCATCGCGAACGCCGTCGTCTGGCAGTGCATGCGCGGCGCAGCGTACTGCGATGCGCTCAAGGCCCAGGGCCTGGCTGACACGGTGCGGGAACGCAGCGGCCTGCTGATCGATCCGTACTTCTCCGCCAGCGGCGCCAAATGGCTGCTGGACAACATCCCCGGCGCCCGCGAGGACGCCCGGGCCGGACGCCTGCTGCTGGGCACGATGGACAGCTGGCTGATCTGGAAACTCACCGACGGGCGGGTCCACCGCACCGACGTGACCAACGCCAGCCGGACCCTGCTGATGAACATCCACACCCGCAGCTGGGACGAAGAACTCCTGCGTATCTTCACCATCCCCGCTTCGATGCTGCCCGAGATCCTGCCCTGCGACAGCGTGTTCGGGCTTACGACCATTGGCGGGCTGTTCCCCGAAGGCATTCCCATCGCCGGTGTGCTGGGCGACAGCCACGGCGCCCTGGCGGGCCAGATGTGCTTCGAACCGGGCATGGGCAAGGCCACCTACGGCACCGGATCCAGCGTGATGGTCAACATCGGCGAGACCTTCGCCGCCGCCCCGCAGGGGCTGGTGACCAGCGCCGGCTTCTCCGCCCTGGGCCGGCATTTCTACGCCTTTGAAGGCAACATCCACTGCACCGGCGCCACCCTCAAGTGGCTGCAGCAGCAACTCCGCCTGATCGAGGATCCCGCCGAGACCGAAGCGGCCGCCCAGCGCGTTCCGGACACCGGCGGCGTATATCTGGTTCCGGCTTTCGCCGGGCTGGGCGCTCCCTGGTGGGACGCCGGCGCCCGCGCCGCCCTGGTCGGCATGAGCCTCGCCACCACCCGGGACCACGTGCTGCGCGCCGCCCTGGAGAGCATCGCCCTGCAGGTGGGAGACTTGGTTTCCGCCATGACGCGCCAGGCGGGCGTCGCCCTGAAGGAGCTGCGCGTGGACGGCGGACCGACCCGCAACGCCACCCTGATGCAGATGCAGGCCGACCTGACCGGCGCCCCGGTCACCGGATCGGACATCGAAGAGGCCAGCGCCCTGGGCGCCGTCGTCATGAACGTCCTGGCCCGCGGCGTGTACGGATCCTTCGACCAGGTGGCCGCCCTGCGCCGCAGCAGCTGGACACGCACCCCCGGACGGGACCGCGCCGAGGTCGACGCCTGGATCGCCGGCTGGCACGCGGCCGTCAGACAAGTAATCAACAGATAACGCGATATGAACAAGGTAAGCAAGAAACAGTGCTTCGGCATCATCATCGGAACCCGCGCCTACTTCAACTCCGAACTGGCCAAGGATGTCCGCAAGGAACTGCTCCGCATCATGGATGCATGCGGATACGACTACGTCATCCTGCCCGAGGACGCCACCGTCACCGGCAGCAGCTCGATCGAGACCCGCGAGGACGGCCTGAAGGTGGCCGCGCAGTTCAAGGAGAACCGCGAGCGGATCGACGGCATCATCGTCGCCCTGCCGAACTTCGGATACGAGATCGGCATCATCAACGCCATCAACGAGGCGGACCTGGGCGTGCCCGTGCTGGTCCAGGCCTACGACGACTACAACGACAAGGTCGATCTCGACCAGCGCCGGGACGCCTTCTGCGGCAAGATCTCCGTCTGCAACAACCTCTACCAGTACGGCATTCCCTTCAGCGACACGACCTACCACACCTACGACATCTACGACCCGCTGGTCCAGGCCGACATCGTCCGCTTCGCCGCCATCTGCCGCGTCGTGAACGGCCTGCGCCACTGCCGCCTGGGCCAGATCGGCACGCGCCCGCTGGGCTTCAACACCTGCCGCGCCTCGGAAAAGCTGCTGCAGCGCAGCGGCATCACCGTCGTGCCCGTGGACCTGTCGGAGATCCTCTGCGCCGCCGAGCGGATCGCGGACGACGACCCGAAACTGCTGGACAAGCTCGCCACCATCCCCGCCTATGCGAAGGTCCCCGACGCCTACCAGGACAAGCTGCGCATCCAGGCCAAATTCGGCGTGGCCGTCGAGAACTGGGTCGAAGCCGAACAGGTGGACGCCGTCGCCATCCAGTGCTGGGACAGCCTGGAGCTGAACTACGGCTGCGCGCCCTGCATCACGATGTCGATGCTGTCCGACAAGCTGATCCCCGCCGCCTGCGAGACCGACCTCGCCGGCGCCGTCTCGATGTACGCCCTGTCCCTCGCGACACAGCAGCCCGCCGCCCTAGCCGACTGGAACAACAACTTCGCCCAGCAGCGCGACAAGTGCGTCTGCACGCACTGCGGCAATTTCCCCAAGGGCTTCGTCGGCAATGACGAGCTGAAACTCGGCCCGCTGGGCGTGCTGGGCCGGACCCTGGGCAAGGTCCGCACCTTCGGCGCCGTGTACGCCAAGGTCTCGGAAGGTCCCTTCACCTTCTTCCGCATCTCCACGGACGACCCGAAGGGCTGCATCAAAGCCTACCTGGGCAAGGGAACCATCACCAGCGAGCCCTATGGCATGGACGGCTGCATCGCCGTCACGCAGGTGGACGGCCTGCAGAAGCTGATGAAGCACATCTGCCGGAACGGATTCGAGCACCACGTGGCCCTGGTCCGGACCGACGCCGTCGAAATCGTCCGCGACGCAGTCGAGAACTACCTCGGCTGGGACCTGTACGTTCACGAATAAACCCATACGACCATGGCCAATCAGAAAGGAAGCCTCAAGAGCACGATCACCGTCTCGCTGACCAATTACCTGGACGCCGGCGCCATCGTGGCCGGTGCCAGCGGCCTGTCCCTGTGGCAGAACTACCTGGGACTGAGCGAGAACCACCTGGGATGGCTGAACGCCATCTCCGCCAACTGCCTGGGTGCCGCGATCGGCGCCATCATCGGCGGATTCCTGGCGGACCGTTACGGCCGCAAGACCATCTACACCTACAACATGCTGATCTACATGCTGGGCGTGCTGCTGATCTGCTGCACGGTCAACTTCCCCATGCTGCTGGCCGGATTCCTGATCACCGGCATCTCCGTCGGCGTGGGCGTACCCGCATCGTGGACCTACATCGGCGAGAACTCCGAAGTCCACAACCGCGGACGGAACATCGCCATCTCGCAGGTGGCCTGGGGCATCGGGCCCACCGTCATCCTGATCCTGGGCTGGCTGCTGGCCTCCGACGGCGCCCTGTACGGTTTCGTCAAGAACGTGGCCGCCTGGTTCCAGGGAACCACCGCCGCCCGCGAAGTCGCCGTCAACGTCTTCTCCTCCCGCATCGTCTTCGCCTCGCTGTTCATCGTGGCCTTCATCGCCTGGCGGCTGCAGCGCCAGCTGGACGAATCCCGGGAATGGCTGGAGCACAAGGCCTCCGACAGCGCGCAGAAGAGCGTCTTCTCTTCTTTCGGCGTACTGTTCAAGAACAAGGTCAACGTCAAGACCCTGCTGTTCCTGGCCGGCATGTACCTGTCCTGGAACCTCGTCGCCTCGGTGATGGGATTCTTCCAGCAGCATATCTACGAGACGGCCGGCGGCCTGACCAACGGCCAGGCGAACCTGCTGACCGTGGGCCAGTGGCTGATCATCATCTTCACCACCTGGTTCTTCTCGACCATCGTGGACAAAGTCAACCAGCGCTGGCTGTATTTCACGGGCGTTTTCTTCGCCGTGGCGGCCTGGCTGCTGGTGGTCACGGTCGGTATCAACAACCTGACGGGCCTGCTGGTCTTCACGGTGCTGTGGGGCCTGCAGGCGGGTATTTCCGTCCAGTCCTTCTATGCCCTGTGGGCGTCCGAGCTGTTCCCGGCCAAATACCGTGCAGCCGCCCAGGGCGTCATGTTCTTCATCGTCCGCGGCCTGTCCGCCGTCTGGGGCCTGGCCTTTACCGGCATCTACGGCGACAACGGGGAAGGATTCACCCTGGCGGCCTTCCTGATGCTGGGCCTGCTGACCATCTCCCTGCTGATCGGCACCATCGGGGCGCCGCAGACCCGCGGCAAGTCCCTTGAACAGATTACCCGCGAACGCTATGGCGAAGACATTTAGGGAAAAGGCGACCTGGATCTGGTATCCGGGCGATTTCGAAATCTGGCTGGGCAACCGCTTCAACAACCGGCGGACCGAACGCGGAGCCGTTTTTCCGCCGTTCTGGAAGCAGGACAGCCCCTGGGCGACCGTAACCTTCTGCCTGCGGGTGGACCTCGCCCGGAAGGAAAGCGTCCGCCTGCGCGTGGACGGGCGGTTCAGCCTGTCCCTGGACGGGAAACTCCAGTTCGGCCAGCCCGCGGAATTCACTGTTCCGGCCGGACGGCACGAGATCGCAGTCAAGGTCCACAATCCCAACACGCCGCCCGCCCTGTTCGCGGAAGGGACCACCATCCGTTCCGGCAAGGACTGGACCGTCACCTACGAGGACAAGATCTGGATCGACGAAAACGGCGTGGCGCACGGATCGGGCGTCTATGTCCCGCCCGGACAGTGGAACTTCGACGATCCGGACCGCTCCCCCGCCTCGTTCCGCCTGCCTTGCGAGTACCATGCGCCCGCATCGGTGCAGCGCATCGAACGGGAGGAAGGGACTTCCCTGCTGCTGGATTTCGGAAGCGAGACATTCGGATACCTCCAGCTGGACGGCATCAGCCGGCCCGGAAGCATCGACGTTTTCTACGGCGAGAGCCGCGAGGAGGCCTGCGACCGGGATTTCTGCGAAACCCTGGACCGCTTCGAGCTTGGTAAAGGCGATTTCACCGCACCCGACAGCAAGGCCTTCCGCTTCGTGCTGGTGGACCTGCCCGCCGGGATGGAGATCGCGCGCGCCGGGATGCAGTTCGAGTATCTGCCCCAGGACGCCAGTTCCTCCGGCACTTTTGCCTGCAGCGACGAAGAACTCAACCGCATCTGGGAGGTCTCGGCCTATACGCTGGACCTGACCACGCGCGAATTCATGACGGACGGCATCAAGCGGGACCGCTGGACCTGGTCCGGCGACGCGATCCAGTCCTACCTGATGAACTATTACCTGCATTTCGACGTGCAGACCGTCAAGCGGACCATCCGCCAGCTGCGCGGCAAGGATCCGGTCACCTCGCACATCAACACCATCCTGGACTATACCTTCTACTGGTTCAAATCCATCTGCGACTACTACCTGTACACGGGCGACGAGGCCTTTGTCCGCGAGATCTATCCCCGGATGAAGACCCTTGCGGACTATGTGCTGGGAAGGCTGGACTCCGACGGACTGGCCGTCGGACAGCCCGACGACTGGGTCTTCGTGGACTGGGTGGACTTCCCGATGCACAAGCGCGGCGTGCTGTGCTTCGAGCAGTTCCTGCTGGCCAAGAGCCTGGAGACCATGCAGTTGTGCAGGGACCTGGTCGGCGATACCGGAGCCCCCGACTACGGCGCAATGGCGCGCGAGGTGCTGCGCAAGACCGACGAGCGCTTCTGGAATTCCGGAGCTCACGCCTACATGCACGCCCTCGAGCCGCAGGACGGCCGGATGGTGCTGAACCCGCAGATCACCAAGTTCCCCAACATGTTCGCCGTGAACTACGGTTTCGTTTCGGAGGAACGCGCCGAGGAGATCCTGGAGCATGTGCTGCAGAACCCCGACGTGCCCGCCATCACGACCCCCTACATGCGCTTCTACGAACTGGAAGCGCTGTGCTCGCTGGGCTGCAAGGACGGCGTGATCCCCCAGATTAAGGCCTACTGGGGCGGCATGCTGCGCGAAGGCGCGACCTCGTTCTGGGAGAAATACAATCTGGAGATGCACGGCGCCGAGCACCTGGCCATGTACGGACGTCCCTACGGGAAATCCCTCTGCCACGCCTGGGGCGCCTCGCCCCTGTACCTGATCGGGCGCTACTTCCTGGGCGTCGAACCGACCGCACCCGGATACGCCGCCTGGACGGCACGCCCCTGCCTGGGCGGGCTGGAATGGATGAAGGGGGATGTACCCACTCCCCACGGCCTGATCCACATCGAAATGGACCGCAGCCAGCTGCGCATCAGCGTCCCGAAGGGCATCGGCGAAGGGACCGTCTTCCTGGACGGCCAGCAACTGCGCATCCGCGGCGGCGAGACCGCCACGATCGGATACTGATCAGAACTGCTTGAAGAAATCGTTTCCCTTGTCATCGACGAGGATGAAGGCCGGGAAGTCCTCGACGCGGATCTTCCAGACCGCCTCCATGCCCAGTTCCGGGAACTCGACGCACTCGATGCTCTTGATGTTGTTCTGCGCGAGGATGGCCGCCGGGCCGCCGATGCTGCCCAGGTAGAATCCGCCGTGCTTGCGGCAGGCATCGGTCACCACCTGCGAACGGTTGCCCTTCGCCAGCATCACCAGCGATCCGCCATGCTCCTGGAACTCATCCACATACGGGTCCATGCGGCCGGCCGTGGTCGGTCCCATGGAACCGCAGGCCATCCCCTCCGGGGTCTTGGCCGGTCCCGCATATAGGATCGGATGGTCCTTGAGGTACTGCGGCATCCCCTCGCCGGCGTCCAGCCGGGCCTTGATGCGGGCATGCGCGATGTCGCGGCCGACGATGATGGTTCCATTCAGGCTGACGCGCGTGCTGACCGGGTACCGGGACAGCTGGGCGCGGATCTCGTCCATCGGCCGGTCCAGGTCGATCCGGACGGCGTCGCCCTCCCCCGCATGGCGGAGTTCCTCCGGGATCAGTTCGTAGGGCTTGTCGTCCATCTTCTCGATCCAGATGCCGTCGGCGTTGATCTTCGCCTTGATGTTGCGGTCCGCACTGCAGCTGACGCCCAGCCCGATCGGGCAGCTGGCGCCGTGGCGCGGCAGCCGTACGACGCGCACGTCATGGGCCAGGTATTTGCCGCCGAACTGCGCGCCCAGGCCGATCTTGTGCGTCTCTTCCAGCAGGGTACGCTCCAGCTCGAGATCGCGGAAAGCCCGGCCGGTCTCGTCGCCGGTGGTCGGAAGGGAATCGTAATAATGGGTCGAAGCCAGCTTGACTGTCAGCAGGTTCCGCTCGGCGGAAGTACCGCCGACCACGATCGCGATGTGGTACGGCGGGCAGGCGGCGGTGCCCAGTGAACGGATCTTCTCCACCAGGAAAGGCACCAGGGTACCCGGATTCTGGATGCGGGCCTTGGTCTCCTGGTACAGGTAGCTCTTGTTGGCCGATCCGCCGCCCTTGGTCACGCAGAGGAAACGGTACTCGTCCCCTTCGGTGGCCTCGATGTCGATCTGGGCAGGCAGGTTGCACTTGGTATTGACCTCCCTGTACATGTCCAGCGGCGCATTCTGGCTGTAGCGCAGGTTCTCTTCGGTGTAGGTCTTGAACACGCCCAGGCTGAGCGCCTCCTCGTCACAGGCTCCGGTCCAGACCTGCTGGCCCTTCTCGCCGTGGATGATGGCGGTTCCGGTGTCCTGGCACAGCGGCAGCTTGCCCTTGGCAGCCACTTCCGCATTGCGCAGGAAGGTCAGCGCGACGTACTTGTCGTTAGCAGACGCTTCGGGATCGCGGAGGATGGCCGCGACCTGTTCGTTGTGGCTGCGGCGCAGCAGGAAACTCACGTCCCGGAAAGCGGTGTTGGCCAGGACGGTCAGCGCTTCGGGACGGACTTTCAGCATCCGGTGCCCTTCGAAATCCGAGGTGGACACGTACTGTTCCGAACCGGGGATTTTGTAATATTCTGTCTGGTCTGCGCCCAACTGGAACATCGGCGCGTACTTGAATTCTGCCATATCAGTTGTTCATTAAAAATTCCTTCATGAAGGGATTGAGGTCCCCGTCCAGTACACCCTGCGTGTCGGCCGTCTCGTATCCGGTGCGCAGATCCTTGACCATGCGGTACGGATGCAGCACGTACGAACGGATCTGCGATCCCCACTCGATCTTCTTCTTCTGGCCCTCGAGTTCGTCCTGCTTTTCCTTGCGTTTCTTCAGCTCGATATCGTACAGGCGGGATTTCAGGATGCGCAGTGCATTCTGGCGGTTGTCCTGCTGGCTGCGGGTTTCGGTATTCTCGACCATGATGCCCGTCGGGATGTGGCGGACGCGCACACCCGTCTCCACCTTGTTGACGTTCTGGCCGCCGTGGCCGCCGGAACGGAAGGTATCCCACTCGATGTCCGAAGGGTTGATCTCGATGTTGATCGTATCATCCACCAGCGGATAGACGAACACCGACGAGAAGGTGGTCTGGCGCTTGCCCTGGGCGTTGAACGGCGAGATGCGCACCAGGCGGTGCACGCCGCTCTCGGCCTTGAGGTAACCGTAGGCGAAATCGCCCTCGAACTCGATCGTGGCGGACTTGATGCCCACCTCGTCGCCCTCCTGGTTCTCGGTCACCGTCATCTTGTACCCGTTCCGCTCGCCCCAGCGCATGTACATGCGCATCAGCATCGCGGACCAGTCGTTGGCTTCGGTTCCGCCGGCGCCGCTGTTGATCGTCAGCACGGCCCCCAGCGAGTCCCCTTCCTCGCCCAGCATGTTCTTGAGTTCGAGATCCTCGACAGCCGAAAGCGCCTGGGCATAGGCCTGTTCGAGTTCTTCCCCTTCGGGCTCGAACTCAAACAACACGTCCAGGTCCTCCACCTGCGTGGCGACCCGGTCAAAATCGGTAACCCATATTTTCAGTTTGCTGATTTGCTTGAGGAAGGCTTCAGCTGCCTTCGGATCATCCCAGAAATCCGGAGCCTGGCTCCGCTGCTCCATTTTTGTCACTTCATCCCGCTTCGCAGGGATGTCAAAGACACCTCCCCAGCGTTTCCTTACGCTGATGCAGAGCTTTGATCTGATCTTGTGTTATCATAGGCTCTCCATGTTAGATTTGCTCTTGCAAAATTAGCATTATTCTCCGAATTGCCGCATCCGGACCGGAAGAAAGCGTCTCCAGGGAGCCGCTTCCGGCGGGTTCCCGCGCGATCCCCTCCTGCTGCATGACCTGGACCAGCCGGCGGGCGACCGCCGGGGCCGGATCGATGAAGCGCACGCCGGGTGCGCCCAACTGCGCCGCAACGCGCTGCAGCACCGGCAAGAGGAAAGGATAGTGGGTACAGCCCAGCACGACCGTATCCGCTCCGGCATCCAGCAGCGGCTGCAGGCTGGTCCGGACCACCGCCTCGGCATGCGGTCCCGCCAGTTCGCCGGACTCGACCAGTTCCACGAAGCCCTGGCCGACGGATTCGACGATGCGGACATCGTCTTCGAAGCGTCCCCGCGTCATCAGGTATTTGGACGCCTTGAGGGTTCCGGCCGTAGCCAGCACGCCGATCACCCCGCTGCGGGTGTTCATCGCCGCGGGTTTGACCGCCGGCTCCATGCCGATGAAGGGGATGTCATAATGCGCGCGCAGCGCGGCGATGGCCGCCGCCGTGGCGGTGTTGCAGGCCACCACGACCACCCGGGCGCCCCGCCCGATCATCAGGTCGACGATGCTGAACGCCCTGTCGATGATGTACGCGGCCGTTTTCTCGCCGTAGGGGCAGTGCGCGTTGTCCGCATAGTAGATATAGTGCTCGTCAGGAAGCAGTTTGACGACCTCCCTGTAAACAGAGAGGCCGCCAACACCTGAATCCATGATGCCGATAACAGCCATCTACGCGGTCTGTTCGTACAGGGCTGCGAGTTCACCCGTCAGCTGTCCGAGCACTTCGAAGTAGGCGGAACCGTCCACGACGGTCAGTCTGAAGACCGTGTCATCGACCTTGAAGTATTCGTTGTCTCCGATCGTAATCGTATCGTAGTCATCCGGAAGTTCCGGGACCAGCGCGCCGGCCGGAGGAACGATCACTTCGTATTTGCCATCCTGGTTCTTGACGAAGAACACACCGTCATCGTAGAAATACTCGACCTGAGCGTCGGCGTATTTCTGGACGAGACCCAGTTCGTTCGCCTTGTTGTAGGAGGCCTGGGCCTTGGTGGCGTTCAGCGCGATCTGCGCATTCTGTGCCGCTATCGTGGCATTGTTCTGCGCGATGATCCGGTTCTGCTCGGTGATGATGGCCGCATTGTCATTGATCGTACGGTACGTCTGGTAGACGTTGTTGTAGTACGCGAAGCGGCAGGCGGCCAGTTCCATCTCGTACAGATCCGGGGCGAAGACCACGCCCACGGGCGGACGGCAGATGTAGTAGGAGTTACCGTACATCCTGTAGTACACATTGTCCCACAGGTAGTATTCGATTCCCATGCAGATCAGGCGCGTGATCGCGGCCGGCAGGGAGAGGATGCGGTATCCGTAGTAGTGGATGCCCGGGCGGAAGAAGACAACCGGACGGTTGTACTCCATCGGCGGACGCATCCGGGGCGGAACCCGGTGGATGTCCCTGTGCTCGTCCATGCGGACGACACCGCGCGGCGGTTCACCTCCCCGGTAGTTCTGCGGGACATCGCCCGGACGGGGACGGTCACTGCGGCGATCGCTGGTCGCGGGCGTCCTTCCGGAAGCCGCGGGGGTGCGGTCGGACACGGCGGGCGTGCGCTCGTTCGTAGCCGGGGTGCGGTTGCTGGCAGCCGGAGTGCGGTTGCCGGAGGCCGGGGTACGGCTGCTCGCAGCAGGCGTGCGGCTGCCGGTCGCAGGGGTGCGCTCCGTCGTCGAAGGCGTGCTGTTGCTGGCAGCAGGGGTCCTGCTGGCGGAAGGCGTTCTGCCCGCCGACGTCGAAGGCGTGCTGTTGCTCGCGGCAGGGGTCCTGCCGGTGGAAGGGGTGCGGGATGCGCTCGCCGCATTGCGGTTATCGCCCTGCACGCTGCCTGCGGTCGTATTCGGACGGGCCGAGATCTGGCCGCTGGCCGCGTTGCTGGAAGCGCGGTTGGCCGCATTGGACGGCGAGGTACGCGTCGCGGAACCGGTCCGCGGCGGCGTGGTGGTCGTGCTGCCAAGTCCCTTGGAAGTCACGGTATTGCTGTTCCGGTTCACCTGTGCGCCGGAGCTGGGAGCAGCCTGACGGTTGCTGCCGCTGCTGCGGCCCACCTGGGCGGAAGAGGAGGAAGTACGTCCGGCAGAGGAACTACTGGAGGTGCGGGGAGCAGAGGAGGAAGAAGCAGCTCCTCCCGTCCGGCTGGCGCCACCACCGCGTGCCTGGGCTCCCAGGCCCAGCGGGGTCGCAACAAGCGCTATCGCGATCGTCGCGAGGATTTTCATACGGTTTGTGTTTCTCATAATCGTGCGGTTTAATCGTAAATATAATACTTTTTGGATAAAGATCTGAAATCGTCAACATCCTTGTCCCAGTACGGGAAGAGGTCTTTCACGTTCAGACTCTTTCCAAATACAGTTCTGACATAATCCGTGCCACAAACTTTGTCGAACATGGCCAGACGTCCTTCGGACATCTCGAAAGGGTTCTTTTTGTACAGTTCCCACACCGCCTGGATGACGTAGAACTGGAGTTTGGTCAGCGGCGCGGCGTCATAGTCGGTGAAATGGAACTGGACGCCGTGGATGAGTTTTCCGGCGCTGCTGCCGTAGGAAGGGGTGTAATGGATGGGACGCCAGGCGACCCCGGGCACGCCGAAGGCGTCCAGGCGCTTTTTCAGCGCGTCCGCATCGATCCACTCCGCTGCGAAGGTACTGAACGGCAGCGTATATCCGATCCCGATGTTCAGGTAACCGTAGAACTCGCCCGCCAGGCCCGCACAAGGATAATTGACGGCATTCTGCGGATACGGGATGTTCGGGGACGGCGGGACCCAGGGCAGGCCCGTCTTGTCGAAAGTCATGTCCCGGTGCCATCCCTCCATCGGAATGACGGTCAGGTTACAATGCAGGGGCGCTTCCTTGCCGTTCTGGCCCCGGTTCAGCCCCTCTTCGTTGATTAGCGTCGCCAGTTCACCCACCGTCAGGCCGTAGATGTACGGGATGCGGTACTGCCCGACGAAGGAATGGAAGTCGCTCTGCACGTACGCCCCCTCGATCTTGCGGCCGCCCAGCGGATTGGGACGGTCCAGGACCATCACCTCGATGCCCATCGTGGCGCAGCTGCGCATCATCAGGCCCAGGGTGCTGATGAAGGTGTAGGAACGGGAGCCCACATCCTGGATGTCGTACACCACCACGTCGATCCCCTCCAGCATCCGGGCCGTCGGCTGGCGCGTGGACCCGTACAGCGAATGCACGGGCAGGCCGGTGCATTCGTCGCGGGTGTCGTCCACCTTGGCCCCGGCATACACGTTCCCCCGCACCCCGTGCTCGGGTGCGAACAGGGCCACCAGGTTGACCTGCGGCGCATCGTACAGGATGTCCGCTGTCGATCGGAGTTCGCGGTCCACCCCGCTGGGATTGGTCAGCAGGGCGACCCGCTTGCCTTCCAGGCCGGCGAAACCCCGGTCGCGCAGCACCTCGATGCCCGGACGGACCGGGCCGGTGACGACGGCCTGGGCCCGCACACAGGACAGCAGGGCCAGCGGCAACAGCAGTTTAATCCACATTCTCATGTTCAAGCGGTATTTTGTTCCGTGCGATCAGCACTGCAGCAAACGTGCCGAGACAGCTGACCATCACCAGGATGAAGAATCCGACATAGCCCAGCCCCTGCTGGAGGTAACCGGCCACCAGGGCGGGCAGTTTCATCGACAGCCACATGAAGGCCGTGCAGATGGCATAGTGCGAGGTCTTCAGCGGCCCGTCCACGTACTGCATCATGAACAGGGTGTAGGCCGTGAAACCGAATCCGTATCCGAACTGGTCCAGCACGACGAAGCCGCCGATCACCCAGACGCTCTCCGGGCGCAGGACGGCCATCAGCAGGTACACCGCGCAGGGCAGCGCCAGCGCCAGGGCCATCGGCCAGTAGGAGGCGCGCAGCCCGCGTTTGGCGGCATACAGGCCGCCCAGGATGCCGCCCAGCAGCAGGGCGACGACGCCGAAGGTGCCGTACACCAGGCCGTACATGCTGGTCCCGGCGCCCAGTCCCCCGACCTCCACCGGATCCTTGAAGAAGGGATACAGCAGGTTCAGCGAGAGCGCCTCCGGCAGGCGGTACAGCAGCATGAAGGCGATGGCCCAGCCCACGGCGGGCTTGGCGAAGAAGGTCTTGAACGAAGCGCCGAACTCCGCCATCACCTGGCGGGCCGTCCGGGCGTCGCGCCGGTCGCGGTCCTCGCCGGGATGCGGCAGGAAGAAGAAATGGTAGAGCGAAATCAGGGTCATCAGCCCCGCCGCGATGCCCAGCACCCAGGCCCAGGCGCGCGGGATGTCGCCGCTGCGCTGCTGCAGCAGGCCGGCCAGCATCACCAGCAGGCCCTGGCCCAGCACCAGGCCGCCCCGGTAGAAGGTATTGCGGATGCCCACGAAGGACGACTGCCGCTGGCGGTCCAGCGCCAGCATGTAGTACCCGTCCGCCGAGATGTCGTGCGTCGCCGAAGCGAAGGCGACGATGATGAACAGGATGATGAGGGCCGTCAGGCCGCAGAAAGGCAGGCACAGGGCCGTCGCCAGCACGGTCACCGCCATCAGGATCTGCGTCAGCAGGATCCACCAGCGTTTCGAACGGAAAATATCCATGAAGGGGCTCCAGAGGGGCTTGATCAGCCAGGGCAGGCTGATCAGGGTCGTCAGTGGCCCCAGGGTACCGTTGTCGATACCCAGGTCCTTGAATACAGCCAGCGCCACCGTATTGACGATCGCGTACGGCAGGCCCTCGAAGAGGTACAATGTGGGCACCCAGGCCCAGGGAGTCTTACTTAATTTCAGCACCGGGATAATAATGATTCAGGATTTGTCTGTAGCTGTATCCGCGGCAAGCCATGACGGCGGCGCCGATCTGGCACAGGCCAACGCCGTGTCCCCAGCCGCGGCCGTCCAGGATCAGTTCCTCCCCTTCCCAGCGGATGTCGAAGGCGGAACTCTTGAGGTGGGAATCCGACAGCAAGCGGCGGATGGCCAGTTCTTTGCCGACGGTCATTTCGCCGCGGCTGCCCACGACGCGCAGGAACTTGATCCGCCCGGAAGGACCGCGCTCGACGGGTTCCAGGGCCTGGATCTCGCCAAGGTCCTTCCCGCCGCGCGTGCGGACCAGCTCGCTGACCCGCGCCCGGTCATACCGGGCCTGCCAGCGGTAGAAATCCCGCGTGCGGAGGTCGTAATCGTTCAGGATGGTGCCCAGGATGGCCTCGTCCCGGCAGTTGCAGAAGTCCTCCCCGCCCTCCTCGGGCCGGTCGGCGACGGACTGCAGGTACGGATAGTCCCGGTCCTCCCAGCAGGTGCTGAACAGTTCGGTCCGTCCGCCGCAGCACTTAGAATAGCGGGTGTCGCAGATCTGGCCGTCGTATCGCAGCATCTGGCCCCAGGTCTCGTCGATGACGGTGCGCACGTTCTGGCCCACCGCCATCGTCAGGCCCTGGTAGCGCTGGCAATGGTCGTCCGCGCAGACGTCGAAGAGCTTGTGCGAACGCAGGTTCGTCATTACCCACGAGCGGGATATGACCGCATGGGCCTTCAGGGACTCGATCGGCGTGGTGGACTTCATCTCGGAAGAAATGACGCTCAGCAGGTAATCCTCCAGCCCGACACGGTTGATGGCGACGACCCGGTCCCCGTCCGCGACGAAGCGCAGGGATCCGGCGAACTTCTGGTCCACCTGCTGCTGCCAGTGGAAATCCACCCCGATCGTCACCCCGTACAGGATGAAGGAGGGTTCGGCGAACAGCGTCGAACGGGTGACGGCGTCGAAATGCAGTTCGTCGTAGAGGACGCCGTTGTAGTTGATGCGCCCGTCATAGATGCTGACCTTCTGCGGACCGGCCCCGTCTGAGATGATTTCAAAGGTGATTTCCTCGCCGGACATGATGCCCACGTCGATCTTGGGCTGGCGGCGCGTCAGGCGCCAGCGGATCTTTGCGTCGTCCTCGGAGGAGATGGTCACCTCCGCGATCATTTCGGACAGCAGGCGCGCATCCACCTTGTCGAAGTCCCCGCGGACCGGCGCGACGAACACGCCCGCCATGTCGGCGGCACCGGGACTCATCGTCAGGTGGTCCGGACCGTCCGTAAAGTAATGGTGCGAACGGATTTCCGAACGGAAGATCACGAAGGCCCGGTATTCCCTGCCCGTAAAAAACAGGTACAGGTTGAAACGCGGTTCGACATCCTCCCCGACGTGCGGGGCGCATTCCAGCAGGCGGTAGAAGAGCTTGGTCAGCGACTTCGAAGTCGTGGATTTGAGCGCATAGATGCCGTGCGCGTAATGGTCGTAATGGTACAGGCTGGCATCCTGGACCCGGGCGAGTCGCTCGCCGGGATCGTCCAGGAAGGCATCGACGGCGCTTTCCAGGGGCAGGCGGTGCCGGGGACAGGCCTGGAAATGCAGGTGGTCCGGAGCCGAGGCGCCGCTCTTGGGCCCGTTGTAGAACACCAGGAAGTTGCGGTTGTCCCGCACGAAATCCAGCATGTCCGGCAGGTGGTGCCAGATGGCCTGGGGGATGTGTTCGTCCCGGACGATGACCAGGTGCTTGGGGAAGATCGGATACGGATTCAGCTGGATGTTGTAGCGGCGGCCCTTGCGCCCGTCGAATTTCAGGTGGAACTGCTCTGGGGGACGGTTGGCCGGGCAGAGGAAACAGGGCCGCGCCGCGATGTGGGCGGCATCCGTCTGTGCCGTGGACGAGACGATGCGACCGGGGTTGTGCTGGACCCGCACCTCCATCCCGTTCACGGTCAGCACGCGGGTCTGGGCCTGCTTGAGCGAGCGGAAATTGGCCGCGGCGAGGGGCCAGACGGACAGCTGGTCCGTAACGAATTTGTCGATCGCGTTCATCAGAGCAGGGCTAGCAATTGGTCTTTGATCTGCTGGAATTCGGACTCGAAATTCGGGGTCAGCACCCCGGTTCCGTAGCTGCGCTCGATCTCGTCGATGCTCCAGTAGCGGGCGTCCGCCACCTCGTACGGATCGGGATGCAGTTCGAAACTGCCCACGACGGCATAGACATTGACTAGTTCGCGCTCGACCGCGGATTCAAAAACATAGGAAGTCAGCAGCACGGGGTTGAAATCCCGCAGTCCCAGTTCCTCGGAGGCCTCGCGGAACAACGCCTCCTCGAAATATTCGCCGTACGAGACGTGCCCGCCGACGGCCGTGTCCCAGCACAGGGGGCAGATGTCCTTGTCAGAGGGACGTTTCTGCAGGAAAATGCGGGAAAAACGATTGATGATATGCAGGTGCACCACCGGGTGCAGGGGTTTCGTCCCGGCATGGCAGAAGGCGCGCGGCGCCTGCGCGACGACCAGTCCGTCCGGTTCCACGACCGGAAAGATCTCGGTGGCCCCTTCCAGGGTGCAACCTTTCAGCAGCGGTGCCGGGGAGAGCGGATAGACCAGTTCCAACATGGCAGGCTAGTAATTGATGATGGCCAGTTCCTCCGGCGTGTACAGCAGCCGGTCCACCAGCTCGGGCTGGGTCTTGACAAGGATCATGAAAACGGCGAGGAAGACTGCGGCGGCCCCGACCAGCGAAATGGCCGTGATCCACGCAGGATGCAGTTTTTTCCGGACCCTGGCCGGTTTCGCCGCTTCCGGCTCAGGCGTGGGTACGGGAGCTGGGGTGGGTGCAGGAGTGGGTGTGGGTTCCGGAGCGGGTGCGGGTTCGGGAGCGGGTTCCGGCGCGGGTTCCGGCGCGGGCGACGTCATGCCAGGCTCCGACCGGGCATCCCTCTCCCCCTTCGGCCGCAGGTCCAGCACGATGTTCTCCGCCACGGGCCGCGAATGCGACTTCAGGGAGATCGGCTCCAGCCCGAAACCCTCGGGGAAAATGTCCAGCGACTCGTCCGGAACGAAGAAGAAGGTATTGTCACGCGTCGCGCGCAGCAGCCCCAGCTCCGGCAGCACGACGGTCTTCCGCTCTACCAGCACATCCTTCACTTCCCCCAGGAAACGCCGCACCAGCGTATCGGCCGCCGATACGGATAGTCCGTTGCTGGTCGCGTAGAACTCGCCCAGCAAGCCATCCTCTCCCCGGCCGGAATGGAACGACAGCCGCCTGTACGGCGGGTTGATCGTGTATCCCCGGTCCGAGAAACTGGCCGGGATGTTCTCGGCGACAAAGGTTCCCAGACCCGGCAGCCCCACGGTGTCGTGATCAATGATCAGGGTTTTGATCATCTTGGAAAGCAGAATGACATCCATAACTCGTCCTTTGATTTTCAAAGATACGAAGTTTTTGCGATTTTTTTTTGCACAATCCAGTTTTTGTCGTACCTTTGTCCTCCGCAAACAAAACTGCGAGCAAACATTCCTCCTTAGCTCAGTTGGTTAGAGCACCTGACTGTTAATCAGGGGGTCCTGGGTTCAAGTCCCCGAGGGGGAGCAAAAAAGCACCGGTAGCAATGCCGGTGTTTTTTTTTGCTTATCTTGTAAACAATTTGTTTTTGTTATAATATTGTTATACATTTGCGGTACAAAATATAACGAAATGATTGGACCATCAGCAACAAAGGTGCAAACCGCCTTCCGATTAAACAAGGATTTGATTCGCCGTCTGAAGATGAAGGCGAAAAAGGAGAACAGGAGCCTCAACAACTATGTTGAGACTGTCCTGATGGATATCGCTTATAACGAACCTAACGATGAAACAATAGCGGCCATTGAAGAGGCTCGTTCCGGGAAGCCGATGGATAAACTTGACGTGGATAACTTGGAGAGATTTGTAGCAGAATTGTAATATGTGGGAAATTGTCTATTCTACAAGGTTTAGGAAGGATTTGAAGCGATATAAGGGGCAACCTGATAGAATAAGCGCTCTCAAGACCGTACTTCAGCAGCTTCGGGATAATGGTAAAGTTGACGCATCCTATAAGCCGCACAGACTCAGCGGAGAATACAATGATTGCATGGAATGCCACATCCAGAATGATTTCCTGCTGATCTGGATTGATGAAACCCGGCAACAGATCAAACTGGTCCGGTTGGGTTCACATTCGGACCTCTTCAAATAACAGCTTCAGCCTCACCATTTCGGGCGACAGCACGGGCAACAGTCGGCCGCGGATGTGACACCCCTTCCACCCCAAGTGCGCCTACCGTCCCGAAAACATGGACGGTAGGAGCGAAATACCCCCTAAAACGCGCTTGTCGTCCCTTCTTTCGGGACGGTAGGCGCACTTGGGGTGGGAAGGAGCATCACATCATGAACTCCGAGTCAAGCCTTTTAACGATATCAGCTAACAAATAAAAATGTACATTATATTTGCATAATTGTAAAATATACTTTACTTTTGTAGTACCAAACTTTACATATTATGAACACAAATCATCATTTTCTCCTGCTTCCGCACCGGTTTCAGACAGTTGGTTGGATCCTGGCAGGAGTGTCCGCGGCAGGACTTGCCGGGGCCCTTCTGTTTGTACACGCGCCATTTTCGGCCAATTCCTTTGCGCTTATCGCCTATCTCCTTCTCCTGGTGGGATTGTTCGTGGTCGGATTCTCCCGCGAACAAGTGGAGGATGAATTCACGATGAATCTGCGGTCGTCTTCCGTGTTGACGGCACTGCTTGTCATCTTCGGCCTTCATCTTGTCTATCAGCTCGCGTTGTTCATCCTTCCCAGGATTCTTAACCCCAGCCAGTTTGCGGAAATCGCACTGACGGCTAGCCGGCTGACCGGATTTACAGCCGTATTCGTGCTGTACCTGGTGCTTTTCAAGATCCGTCTTGCCCGTTTCACGCAAAAAGAAGGTACGCATGAAGAATAATCTCCGGGTCGAGCGGGCCGTGAAGCGCATTACCCAGCAGGATCTTGCCGAAGCCGTCGGCGTGTCCCGCCAGACCATCTACGCCATCGAAAACGGCAAGTTCATCCCCTCCACGGAACTTGCCCTGAAACTCTCCGCCTATTTTGGAAAGACTGTCAACGAACTTTTCTCCCTTAGCTGACAGCATCGCCGATCCACGCCAGCGCTTCCTCAAACGGAGGATCGGGCATGACGGGGAGGCAAACACGCAGCCTATTCCCGGAGAGAGACGGTCATGGTGCCGGAGCCGAGGGAGGCCTCGAGGCCGAGGATGCGGCGGTCGTGGCCGGGACTGCGCCAGATGACCAGGACATTGCCGCTGCCGTTTTCCATCAGTCCGTCCCCGTGCATCGTCAACTGCAGCCGCTCGGCCTCCCGGCCCGGGAAGCGTTCCGTGTCCCGGCCGAAGAAATCCACTGTCGTCGGAATCGCCTTCCCGCCTTTCAACAGGTTCAGGGAGAGGGGCTTTCCCTCCGCCAGACCGGCGAAACGGACATACTGCAGCGTGGAGAGCAGGTCCATGGTCCTGCCGTCCAGCGGGAACGAACCGGTGGCCGTGTCCGCGGGCGGCCGGACGGCCACGAAGTTGATCTTCCCGCCGCCCCGGTCATACGTGAACTCGACCATCCCGTCCTTGCCTCCCTTCTTGAATGGATTGATGTAATACAGCGGTTCGGCCTTTTCCGGGGTCAGGTACAGGTCCACGATATACGACGCGTTCATGAACAGTTTGAAAACCGACTTCGCTTCGATGACCGCACTGGAATGCAGGGCAGGACGGCCCTGCCACTCCCCTTCTTCGAGGGTGATGGTCGCATCGGCGACCGCGGTATTAAGAATACCCAGTTTGTAACGGATATCATATCGGACAGCCCCCAGGGCCTCCGGACTGACGATGTTCTGTGCAAAACCGTTCAGGCTGCACAGAAATACGGCAAACAGGATGTTGAATCGTCGGATTCCGTCGATCATAATCCCTTGTTTTTGGAATCCATACAAATGGTGACCGGCCCGTCATTGACCAGTGCTACCTGCATGTCGGCACCGAACTCCCCCGTTCCGACGGGACGGCCGACGGCCTCGGACAGCCGCCGGCAGAACGTCTCGTACAGGGGGATGGCCGTGCCGTGGCCGGCCGCTTCGATGTAGGAGGGCCGGTTTCCCTTTTTCGTCTGGGCCATCAGGGTGAACTGGCTGACCACGATCACGTCACCGCCCACATCGACCACGCTGCGGTTCATCACCCCTTCGTCGTCATTGAAAATGCGGAGTGCGGCGGTTTTCTTCACCAGATATTCGACGTCCGAGTCGTCATCTTCGTGGCCGATGCCCAGCAGCACCAGCAGGCCTGCGCCGATGGACGATTTGACCACGCCGCCGATGGTGACGGACGCAGATGAAACCCGTTGGATGACGACGCGCATGGGCTAGTCCTTGAACTTCTTCCCGGCTGCCCAGGCACCGCCGACGACATCGCCGATGGCACGGTAGCACATGCCGGAGGCATCGAAGACAATGGGCTGGAGCTTGGCCAGATCCACCTTCCCGTCCGTGAGGATGCGCTCGTCGGCGCTCTGGTTCACCACCTCGCCGACCAGGATCCCGTTCGCCCAGCTGACTACCTTGCATTCCAGAGTCAGCGGATATTCGTTGATGATCGGGGCGTCCACATTGGGGCTGGGCGTGACCGTGAAGCCGACCTTCGCCACCTTGTCCGGCACCTGGCTGCCGCTCGCGAGGCCGAAATAGTCGGACTCGGCCACCGTGCGGATATCCGCGAACGATACGGTGAAGGCACCGGTGCGTTCCAGGTTCTCCGTGGTCTTGTGCTTGGACATGGACACCACGATCTGGTTGTGGTCGTACTGGCCGGCCCAGGCGGCCATCATCACGTCGGGGGTATGATCCTTGTCCCAGGTGGCGATCATCACGCAGGGCTGGGGCGTTGTCATCAGGGCGTGGCTGGCACCGAAATTCCTGCGTCCGGCCACTTCTTTCAGGGGTTCGTTGTACATTTCAGTCTTATTTGGGATTATTCGTTTTCCTGCGGACAGAACCATTTGAGCGCCTCCTGGGCGACGACGGCGTGGCCGCGCTCGTTCGGGTGGTTCACCTGGGCCATGTACGAGGCGATGTTCTCCCCCGCCTCCGCCTTGGCGCGGAAGCAGGCGTAGGAATCCACCAGCCCCAGATGGAATTCTTCCGCCAGGCGGCGTATCATCTGGACATGGGCATACAGGCGCGCATCGTTCGAGCGGATGTCCTCGCTCAGGTCGGGCGTCGGCGTCATCAGGATGACCATGACGCCCTGGTAGATGGCTTCCTCGATCATGGAGCGCCAGGCAGCCTCGCTGCGCGTCCCCCCGATCGTGCGGTCATTGAGGGCGTAATCGATGAACAGAACGTCCGGCCTGTGCGTCAGCACTTCCTTCTCGAAGCGGGCGGCGCCCTGTTCGGACTGCTCGCCCCCGATGGCCGTCGTGATGACGTTGACCACGGCGTTGGGATAATGCTCCTTGATGCCGCACAGGATCTGGTGCGGATAGGCCTGCAGGGTATTCACGACGGGCGTGCGGGCGTATCCGGCCGGCACGCTGTGGCCGTGGAACACGACGTTGACCGTCCGGTTGTCCGGCCAGCGCTTGCCCAGTTCGGCGATGACATCCATCAGATAGTCCTGCGGATCCGCCACCTGGGCGTTCAGGACCGCCGCCTGCAACAGCAGCGGCAGCATCAGCAAAAAGAGTCTTTTCATATCTTCAGCAATTCTCGGGCGGCGGGGGTCAGGAAAGGCGCGACGTCCTTGTAGGGAATCACCATCGAAGGCATGCCCTCGGCATAGCTGGCGATTTCGTACTGTTGGTAACACAGGTCCAGCCCGTCTTCCGACGGCATCGGATACCACTGCGGCAGCGGGATCACGCCGTCCTCGATGAACAGGTGGTCCAGCAGCGCTTCCCGAGTCATTTCTCCTTCGACTCCGGAGTAATAGTCCAGCAGGCCCGCCACCAGCAGGTCCTGCATCTTCTCCTGCGCATCCGGCAGGAACCAGTCCGTGAGCAGGGCTCCGCTGCGCTTGTCCACGGTCAGCGGACCGGCACCGGCCACTCCCCCGTGGGCGCCGCCCAGGTAGATGAAGGCCAGGGAGCGGAACACGACGTAGCGGGGGGTCTGGCAGACCAGCTCGAACTGATAGTCGTAATCCCAGCGGGGAACCGATTCCAGCATGTCCTTTTTCTCCTCCGGGCTCAGATCCGCATCCGAGAGGATCAGGGCCTCCCGCTCGGAAACCTCTTCCAGGGCCATCTGTTCCAGGCGTTTCCGGGTGTTGTCGCGGTAGTATTCAAACCAGTCGTCTGTCCGGGCGGCATCCCCGGCGTAGGCGGGGAAAACCCGTTCGCCCTCGTACGAGAGCATGTAGGCGAGTTCGCTGTCCACGACGTCCATCACCGTATTCCGGATCTCCTCCAGGGCGCCCTTGCCGCCGCGGGGCAGATCGATCATCAGGCTGAAATCCGCATGGTCCAGCACGTCTTCACTTTGCAACTGTACCGTTTCGACCTCCCGGGTCGACGTGCAAGCCGAAAACAGGCCCAGCACGAGTGCGGCAAAAATGGCAAAAATCTTTTTCATAGTAACAACAAAGATACGCAATAGATTTTGTAAAAACTGCAAGAAACCGTAACTTTACGCAAATGAACAAAAAGACTAAGGTACTGATCCTGATCCTGGGAACCCCGTTCGTCATCGGTTTCCTGCTGGGCCTGCTGGTCGGCGGATCCTGCAGCGCCCGCCGCAGCGGAAAACCCGTTCCGGAAGAGCCCGTTGAAATCCCCGCCGAGGTCGCTGAAACCCCTGAAATCGAGGACGATGCGGACGGAACCGGCGTCCTGCAGCAGCGCGAGATCATCTACTACACCAAGATGATCCCCTACGCCCGGACCTTCGCCGACATGAACGAAACCCATCTGGAGAAAGCGCGCGCGATCGGGCTGAAAAGCATTCCGTCCAAACGCGATGACATCGATACGTCCCGGCTGGAACGCATCGATGACGACGACTTCCTGATCGTGGACAAACTGCGCTACTCGGTCCCCTACCTGACCCGGGGCGCCGCCGCGGAACTGCACCGGATCGCCCGGGCCTTCAGCGACTCGCTGGACGCCAAGCATTTTCCGGACTACAAGCTGGTCGTCACCTCGGTCCTGCGCACCGAAGAGGACGTGAACCGCCTGCGCCGCAGCGGCAATCCGAACGCCTCCGACAACTCCGCCCACTGCTACGGGACGACCTTCGACATCACCTATACGCGCTACTGGCGCGAACTGGAGACCGAAGAGTTCATGCAGCCTTACGAACTGACCAAGGTCCTGGCAGAAGTGCTGCGCGACGAGAAGAATGCCGGCCGCATCCTGGTCAAGTACGAGAAACAGGAGCACTGCTTCCACATCACAAGTTGCCTAACCAACTAGTCCCATATGAA
The DNA here is from genome assembly GCA_017454335.1 of Bacteroidales bacterium. Lineage (GTDB taxonomy): Bacteria > Bacteroidota > Bacteroidia > Bacteroidales > UBA932 > Cryptobacteroides. The sequence goes on from JAFTDE010000056.1 coordinate 102,028, forward strand.
AAAGCATTTCCAAGGCGTGGTGGTCCCCATGGCCTCCCCCTTCACCCCTGACTGCAAGGCCGACACCGCGGCCGTCGGGCGCATCATCGCCGCGTTCGCCCGAAACGGCCTGCACGCCCTGGTCCTCGGCACGACCGGCGAATCCGCTTCGGTCGGCGCGGACGAAGCCTTCCGGATGATGGAAGCCGCCGTTGCTGCCCGCCAGAACGGCCAGCAGATCTACGCCGGACTGGTCGGCAACGACGTCGCCGCCCTGGTCGCCCTGGGCAAACGCTATGCGTCGCTGGGCGTGGACGCCGTCGTCTCCACCCTGCCCGCCTACTACGCGCTGACCCCGGACCAGATGAAGCGCTTCTACATGACCCTCGCGGACAGCATCCCGGCGCCGGTGATGATGTACAACATCAAGGCGACGACCCAGATGTCCATCCCGCTGGAGCTCGTGGAAGAGCTCAGCCACCATCCCAACATCGCCGGGCTCAAGGATTCCGAGCGCGACGAGGACAAGCAGAACCGCAGCATCGAGCTGTTCCGGGACCGCGAAGACTTCTCCTTCTTCTGCGGATGGGGCGCCCGCGGCGCACGCAGCCTGCAGCTGGGTGCGGACGGCATCGTCCCCAGCACCGGCAACGTCGTCCCGGAACTCTACGGCGCCCTGTACCGGGCCTTCCTGCGCGGCGACGATGCCGAAGCGGAACGCCTGCAGGCCCTCACGGACCAGGTCGGCGCCGTGTACCAGAAGGGGCGCACCCTGGGCCAGTCCCTCGCCGCCCTGAAGGTCCTGATGCAGGAACTCGGGCTGTGCGGCACCACCATGATGCCGCCGCTGAGTGAATACGGTCCCGAAGAATCCCGACAGATCATTTCCAACTTCAAAGCCTTATCCCTATGAGCCAAGCCGCCATCCACTGGATCGACATCGCCATCATCCTGGTCACGCTGGTCTTCACGATCGGCGTGGGCGTATGGGTCGCACACCGGAACAAGACCTCCGACGCCTATTTCAAGGGCGGCAAGAAGGCCCCCTCGTGGGTCATCGGCCTGTCCATCTTCGCCACGCTGATCAGCTCGGTCACCTTCCTTTCCTACCCGGCCGCCGCCTACAAGGGCAACTGGATCCTGCTGGTCCAGGGCCTGATGGTTCCCGTCGTGCTGATCTTCCTGATCTGGGCCATCGTGCCGCTGTTCCGCAAGATGATCCGGCTGAGCACCTACGAATACTTCGAGCGCCGTTTCGGCCTCGGGGCGCGCATCTACTCCTCGCTGGCCTTCCTGCTGACCCACTTCTCCAAGATGGGTACGGTGCTGTACCTGATCTCGCTGGCCCTGGCCAGCATGATGGGCACCGACGCGTTGTGGATCATCATCGTGCTGGGCGTCGTGATCGTGGCCATCACCTATGTCGGCGGCATGGAAGGCGTGATCTGGATGGATGTCATCCAGGGCCTGCTGCTGATCCTGGGCGGCGTGCTGTGCGTCGTCGTGCTGGCGGTCAAGCCCGAACAGGGCGTCCTGCAGGTCTTCCACGACGCCGTCGCCATGAAGAAGATCGGATTCGGCCCGTACAATTTCAGCTTCGCCGAGCTGACCTTCTGGGTCATGGTCATCAACGGCGCATTCTACGCCCTGCAGAAATACGGCACGGACCAGACCATCGTCCAGCGCTACCTGACCGCCAAGACCGACCGCGACGCCAAGAAAGCCGCCTACATCGGCGTGGGGCTGAGCGTCCCGATCTGGACCCTGTTCATGCTGGTCGGATCGCTGCTGTTCGTCTTCTACAACAGCGGCGGCGCATCCCTGCCGGCGGGCATGAAGGCCGAGGAAGTCTTCCCCTATTTCATGATGAACGAACTGCCGGTCGGCATCGCGGGCCTGGTCATCGCCGCCCTGCTGGCCGCCGCCATCTCCTCGCTGGACGCGGACATGAACTGCCTGTCCGCCATCATCGTCGAGGACTACTACCAGCGTTTCAAGAAAGACTGCACAGACCGCCAGCGACTGAACATGGGCCGCGCGATGGTGGCCGTCAGCGGCCTGCTGACCGTCGGCGTCGCCGCCCTGTACTATGCCTGGAACGGCGAGGGCGTGCTGGGCGTCGTCTTTGAACTCTACGCCATCTTCTCCGCCGGCATCGTCGGCATCTTCCTGCTGGGCCTGTTCAGCCGGCGCGCCAACAAGCAGGGCCTGTACATCGGCATGGCCGCCTGCGTGCTGTTCACGGCCTATGCCGTGCTGACCACGACCAGCATCGAGACCGGTGCGGGCAAGCAGCTGATCCTGGATCTGGGCAAGTGGAACTTCCCGCACCACAAATACATGCTGGGCGTGTACAGCCACCTGATCGTGCTGGTGGTCGGATACTTCGCCAGCCTCCTCTTCCCCGCCCCGAAACTGGAACCGGGCCTGACGATCCACGACTACTCCAAAGAAAAGGCCGCCTGATGAGACCGATCGAAATCGTCACCCCGCGCCAGCTCGTCCTGGGCAGCGGCAGCATCGTCCGCTGGGCGGAACTGGCCGCCCGGGAAGGATGGAAGCGCATCGCCGTCCTGTCCGTCACCCCGGTCTGGCCCCTGCTGGAGGAAGCCCTGGCCGAAGGTGAACGGCAGGGACTGGACATCCGGAAAATCGACTATACCCTTCCGGGCGAGCCCACCACGGACTATTTCGAGCAGCTGCGCGCGCAGGCCGCAGCATTGCAGCCCGACGCCATCCTGGGCGTGGGCGGCGGCAGCGTGCTGGACATCGCCAAACTGCTCGCGGCCCTGACGGACCAGGCCGGCCACGTCAGCGCCTTCTTCGGCAAAGGGCTGGTCCCTTCGCGCCGGATCGGGCTGGTCTGCGCCCCGACAACGGCCGGCACGGGCAGCGAAGTCTCGCCGAACGCCATCCTGCTGGACTCCGCGGACGGTGAGAAGAAAGGCATCATCAGCCCCTTCCTGCTGCCCGACTGCACCCTGATCGACCCCGCGCTGACCCTGGGCCTGCCGCCGCGCATCACCGCGGAAACGGGCATGGACGCGCTGTGCCACTGCCTGGAAGCCTATATCAACAAGTTCGCGCATCCGCTGGTCGATACCGCCGCCCTGCGCGGCATCGAACTGGTCGGCAAATACCTGCTGCGCGCCTGCCGAAACGGAGCGGACAGGGAAGCGCGGGAAGCGCTGGCCACCGCATCCATGCTGGGCGGGCTGTGCCTGGGTCCGGTCAACACCTGCGGCATCCACGCGCTCTCCTACGGCCTGGCGGGCAAATACCACCTCTCCCACGGACTGGCGAACGCCCTGCTGGCGGCCGAGGTGATGCGCTTCAACCGCCCGGCCTGCCTGGAACGCTATGCCGCCATCGCCCGCGCACTGGACCTTCCAGTCAGCGGCGACGCCGGGCACGACGCGGACCTGGCCATCGATTATGTCGCCGCCCTGTCCGCCTCCTGCGGCATTCCGCAGCACCTCGCGGAAGTCGGCATCCGCGCCGAAGACATCCCGGAAATGGCCGCCATGGCCATGAACGTCACCCGCCTGCTGCGGAACAATCCCCGGGAAATCCAACTTCAGGACGTCATCGAAATCTACCAAAACATCTACTGATATGTCTCTTCCGATCGTCAGCATCAGCATGGGTGATCCGGCCGGCATCGGTCCCGAAATCACCGTCATGGCCCTGCAGCAGCCGTCCGTGTACGCGCAGTGCCGGCCCCTGGTGGTCGGCGACGCCGGCGTGATGGCCCGGGCCGTCGCGCTGCTGGGCGCTCCCCTGCAGATCCACCCCGTCCATGCCGTCGGCGACGCGCTGTTCAAGTACGGCACCATCGACGTCTATGACCTGCAGAACGTGGACTGCAGCCAGCTGGTCTACGGCCAGGTCAGCGCCATGTGCGGCCATGCCGCCTTCGAGGCCGTCCGCGTGAACATCGACCTGGCGATGCGGGGCGAGGTGGACGCCACGGTCACGGCCCCGATCAACAAGGAAGCCATCCACCTGGCCGGTCATGATTTCTCCGGCCACACTGAGATTTACGCCCATTACACGGGCACGCGCAACTATGCCATGCTGCTGGCGGACGAGTCGCTGCGCGTCATCCACGTCAGCACGCACGTTTCGCTGCGCGAAGCCTGCGACCGGGCCAAGAAGGCGCGCATCCTGGATGTGATCACCCTGCTGGATGGTGCCTGCCGGCAGTTCGGCATCCCGCAGCCGCGGCTGGCCGTCGCCGGGCTGAACCCGCACAGCGGCGAGAACGGGCTGTTCGGACGCGAGGAGATCGAAGAGATCATCCCCGCCGTCGAGGAGGCCCGCGCGCGCGGATTCAACGTCGAGGGGCCCGTCCCGCCCGATACCATCTTTGCCAAGGCCGTCCAGGGAAAATACGACGGCTGCGTGGCGATGTACCACGACCAGGGGCACATCCCCTTCAAACTGGTCGGATTCAAGTGGAACAACGAAAAACAGAAGATGGACAGCGTCAAGGGCGTCAACATCACCCTCGGCCTGCCGATCATCCGGACCTCCGTCGACCATGGCACCGCCTTCGAGATCGCCGGCAAGGGCATCGCCAGCCCCGACGCCATGCTGATCTCGATCGACTATGCCCTGAAGATGGCCCGGAACCGTTAGGAATATGACAGCCGTAATTGCCGACGACATCACCGGCGCCGCCGAAGTGGCGGGCGTCTGCCTGCGCAAGGGGATTTCCGTGCGCCTGCTGATTGGCGTACCCGCTCCGGAAGCGCTGGGCGGGGCCGAGGTGCTGGTGCTGGCCACCAACACGCGCGCCGGCAGCCGGGAGGAAGCCTGCGCTGCCATGCAGGAAATCGCCCTGCAGCTGTGCCGCGCCGGCATTACGCAGATTTTCAAGAAAACCGATTCCGCCCTGCGCGGCTGGGTGCTCGCGGAAATGGGCACCCTGGCGCACGCATTCGGACGCCGGAGCCTGCTGATCCAGCCCGCCAATCCGGATACGGGACGCTCCGTCCGGAACGGCATCTATTACGTCAAGGGGCTTCCCCTTGCGCAGACGCCTTTCCGGGACGATCCGGAGTTTCCGGCCACCACTTCCGACGCCGCGGAACTGCTGCGCCTGCGGGGCGCCGGGCTGGACATTCCCTTCCGCATTCCGGACGCACAGGGTCCGGAGGACCTGCGGGAAAGCGCCGCACAATGCCGCCCGGAGGAACTGCCTGGAGGCAGCGCCGCCTTCTGGCAGGCCTGCCTGGAAAGCTGCGGCCCGCATGCGGCGGCTGCCGGAGCGACAGAAGCCGGCGGCCTGGACCTGTCCGGATCGCTGGTGATCTGCGGCAGCGCCCATCCCGCCAGCCATGCCTGGTGCCGGGAGCTCGCCGCAGCGGGTTTCCCCGTCCGGGAAATGCCGGAAGCGCTCTGCCGCATCGGCCAGGACGGATCGGCCCCGGCCCGGGAATGGACCCGGGAATGCATCGAAGCCTGGCACGAAAACGGGCGCCTGCTGGTCCGCAGCGCGGAAAAGCAGCTCCCCCTTCCGGACGATCCCGGCCGCCCGGGCAGGCGCCTCGCCGAATGCGCCGCGAGGCTGCTGGCCGCCACCCGGCCCGCCGGCGTACTGGTCGAAGGCGGCGCGACGGCCTGGGAGATCCTGCAGCGCCTGGGATGGAATGCCTTCACCCCCCTGCGGGAATGGAGCCCGGGCGTCGTCAGCCTGCGCCTGGACGCCGCTCCCCACTGCACAGTAACCCTGAAACCGGGCAGTTATGCCTGGCCCCATATCAAGCGACTATGATGAAGAAATTGATCCTCCTGCTGATCGGGACCGTCCTGATCCTCCCCGCCCGCGCCGAGACCCTCAACATCCTGAAGATCGGCGGCAAGAACGACGGCAAGACCCTGAACACCAAGGCGATTGCCAAGGGCATCGAGCGCCTGTCCGCCCAGGGCGGCGGCACGCTGTATTTCCCCGCCGGCACCTACCTGACCGGCCCTATCACGATGAAGAGCAACATCACCCTGCACATCGACGCCGGCGCAGTGCTGTCCTTCACCGATGATTTCGACGCCTACATGCCCTATGTGGAAATGCGCTTCGAGGGTGTCGTGATGAACAGTTTCCATCCGCTGATCGGCGGCTGGGACGCCGAGAACATCTGCCTGAAGGGCGAAGGCATCCTGGAAGGCAACGGGAACGCCTGGTGGCAGGAGCACTACCGCGTCGAGACCGAGGTCGCCCAGGGCGGGGCCAAGAATCCCACCCGCTGGCAGAAAGCCTTCCTGGAAGCCAACCCCGACCTGACGCTGGAGCCGCAGTCCGACTGGAAGAACACCCTGGCGCGCCACTTCTTCCGTCCGCCCTTCGTCCAGTTCTTCCGCTGCAGGAACATCCGCATCGAGGGCCTGCATTTCCAGAATTCCCCGTTCTGGACCATCAATCCGGAATTCTGCGACAACCTCACCATCGATGGCGTCACCATCAACAACCCGCACTCCCCCAACACGGACGGCATCAATCCCGAATCCTGCCGGAACGTGCACATCTCCAACTGCCACATCAGCGTCGGGGATGACTGCATCACCATCAAGTCCGGCCGTGACCTGCAGGGACGGCAGTACGCCACGCCCTGCGAGAACATCACCATCACCAACTGCACCATGCTGAACGGGCACGGCGGCGTGGTGATCGGCAGCGAGATGTCCGGCGACGTGCGCAAGGTCACCATCAGCAACTGCGTCTTCGACGGGACGAACCGCGGCATCCGCCTGAAATCCTCCCGCGGCCGCGGCGGCATCGTCGAGGAGATCCGCGTCAACAACATCGTGATGAAGGACATTCAGGACGAAGCCATCATCCTGACCCTGTTCTACGGACGTTCCACGGAAGAGCCCGTCAGCGACCGCACCCCGATCTTCCGGAACATCCACATCGCCAACATGACCGGATCGGAGGTCAACTCACTGGGCAGCATCGTCGGCATCCCCGAGATGCCCATCTCCAACATCAGCATCTCCAACGTCAACATCGACGCCAAGTCCGGCATGCGCATCCGCGATGCGGAGAACCTGACTTTCAACGACTTCACCCTCAGCACCCAGCAGGGTCCCGCGCTCAGCATGGAGAATGTGCGGGAAGTGTATATCGACAATGTACGCACGTACAAGCCCAACGCCGACGCGCCCGTGATGAGTTTCCTGAACGTCCGGGACGTGCTGATCCGCGGCTGCTTCCCCATGCCGGGCAGCAAGGCCCTCGCCGAATTTGCCGGACCCCGGACCCGGGGCATCGTCCTGATGGACAACCACACGGAGCGCCTGGCGACGCCGTTCATCATGGGTCCGGACCTGAATGCGGACGCCATCGACGCCAAACTGGAGGAGAAAGCCGCCGGCTGGGTGGCCGGGCTGAATCTGGGCGATCCGGCCAAGGAAGCCCGCGTGACCCGGGTCATCGCCACGCACCTGCAGGCCATCTCCGACTGGCATGACAGCCATGCCACCCTGCTGCCCGCCGGCACCATCAATCCCCGCACCGGGCAGGAGCTGTCCGCCGTCGAACGGCAGGTGGCCGCCGACTCCGCCATGCCCAAAAGCGTCAAGCAGGCCCTGATGGACGGGCTGAACGCCGACCTGAGCCCGGAGCAGGTGGAATATATCCTGGACCAGTACACCGTCGGCAAGGTCGAGTTCACGATGAATGGATACCGTTCCATCGTCCCGGACATCACGCCCGAGGACGAGGCCGTGCTGTACAAGAACCTCAAGGAAGCCCGCCTGCGGGCCGTTGATTACAAGGAGATGCGCGAGATTTCCGCCATCTTCGAGATCTACAAGACCCTCAACGAACAATATTTCACGAATTCAGGCCGGGACTGGAGAACCATGTACCAGGCCTATTACAACAAAGTCCAGGCGGAGAAAGCCGCCGCTGCCAAAAACTGACTGCCATGAAGCACCCGATCCGTCTGTGCGCCGCCCTGGCGCTGACCGCCTCCCTTGTCGCCTGCGCTCCCTCCAATGGGGAAATCGACTGGCGGAAGGGCATCGTCGAAAGTGAATTCGTCTATGACGAGGCTCCCTTCCGGGAGTGTCATTCCGCCACCATCGCCGAGACCCCGGCCGGACTGGTCGTCGGGTATTTCGGCGGGACCGTCGAACGCCATCCTGATGTCTGCATCTGGGTCTCCCGCCAGGAAAACGGCGGCTGGGTGGGCCCGGAACTGGTTGCGGACGGCATCCAGAACGACACCCTCCGCTATCCCTGCTGGAACCCGGTGCTGTACCAGGTTCCCGGCGGCGAACTGATCATGTTCTACAAGGTCGGTCCCAGCCCTTCGACCTGGAAGGGCTTCCTGAAGCGTTCCTACGACAACGGCCGGAGCTGGGGCGAGGCGGAAGCACTGCCGGATGACATCGTCGGTCCGGTCAAGAACAAGCCCGAACTCATCGACGGACGCCTGTTGTGCCCGTCCAGCAAGGAGGGCGGCCCGGGCTGGCGCCTGTACATGGAGGAGACCTCCGACGGCGGCCGGACCTGGACCAGCACTGCCGCGCTGAACGAAGCGCAGCCCTGGTGGTCCGGCATCCAGCCCAGCATACTCAAGCACAGACGGGGCCGCCTGCAGATCCTCTTCCGCACCCGCAACCGCCGCATCGGAACGGCCTGGTCCGACGACCGCGGGCGGACCTGGTCGCAGCTGGACAGCACCATGCTGCCCAACAACAATTCGGGACTCGACGCCGTGACCCTCAGGGACGGCCGCCACCTGCTGGTGTACAACCATGTCCTGCCCCCGGGCGAGGAAGTCAAGGGTCCCCGCACGCCGCTGAACCTGTCCCTGTCCCGCGACGGCGTGCACTGGTACGCCTCCGCCATCCTGGAGAACTCCCCCGTCAGCCAGTACTCCTATCCCGCCGTCATCCAGGGCGAAGACGGATACGTCCACGTCGTCTACACCTGGCGCCGGCGCCGCATCAAATACGCCAAGATCGACCCCAAGCAGCTGCAGATGATCAAGATAGAAGACATCGAGTGGCCGCGAAATCCGGGGCTGGACGCCCAGCCGGAAGCTCCCATGTTCCAGATTTCGGTCTGCGACTGGATGATGCTCAAACGCCAGAAGGACGGCGCCGTGACCCTGGCCAGTGAACTGGGATATGACGGACTGGAAGTCGATATGAACTCGCTGGGCGACAACCCCACCTTCCAGAGCCGCTTCAAGGACAATCCCGAAGCCCTGCAGGCCTTCAAGGCCCTGGCCGAACAGAACGGCATCCGGATTTCGTCCGTGGCCATGTCCGGATTCTATGCCCAGTCCATCGCCACGCGCGAGAGCTGGATCGAGCCGGTGGCCGACTGCATCGAGGTGATGAAAGGGCTCGGCGTCCAGGTCGCGTTCCTGCCGCTGGGCGTCAACTCCGACATCAAAGCCCATCCGGAGCTGCGCCCCGCCGTGGTGGAGCGCCTGCGCACCATCGGCCGCATGGCGGAGGAAGCCGGTGTCGTGATCGGCATCGAGACCTCGCTGGACGCAGCCGGGGACCTGGCGCTGCTGGAAGAGATCGGCAGCCCCGCCATCAAGATCTACTTCAAGTTCCAGAACGCCGTGGAGAACGGGCGGAACCTGTACAAAGAACTCCGCACCCTCGGCGCGGAGAACATTTGCATGATCCATTGCACGAACACGGACGGCGTGTTGATCGAGAACGATCCCCAGCTGGACATGCAGGCGGTCCGTTACGTCCTGGAAGACATCGGCTACCACGGCTGGCTGGTTGTCGAGCGCTCGCGTGACGCCAGCGACGTGCACAACGTCCGGTACAACTACGGCGCCAACTGCGCCCACCTGCACAAGGTCTTCAACTAGACCTCGTCCCGGCGTTTCGAGAATCCCGTCACCAGGGAAATGACCTCCGCGACACTGTCCGTCACGGACAGGTGGAGGTTCCTGTAGCGTCCCCGGTGGCTGAGATCCGTCAGGAAGGGATACACCGGCACCTGGTCGATGTAGAAGTCCCGGTCCAGGAAGATCATCTGGCCGACGTTCCCGTCCTTGTCATAATGCAGCTTGGAGGCGTCCTGAAAGATTTCCTGGACGGTTCCGGCCGATCCCGGGGCGAAGATGATGCCGCCTTCGGCCGACGCCAGGATCATGTCCTCCCGTACGCTGTTCATGAAGAACTTGGCGATGTGCGTGGCGAAGGGCGTCGCGGGCTCGTGCCCGTAGAACCAGGTCGGGATGGCCAGGCTCTCGAAATGCCGCTGCGGGAAACGCTCCATCACTTCGAAGGCGCTCCGCAGCCAGTCCCAGGTCGTCTCCTCCCCCGCTTCGACCAGCAGGTCCAGGGCTTGCTGGAATTCCGACTCGCTGCGGCCGGCCATCCAGGCGCCGACATGCGTGGCCTCCATCGCCCCCGGACCGCCGCCCGACAGCATCAGATAGCCTTTTTCCGTCAGCGTCTTGCTGATCCGGGCGATCTTCGCGAACATCGGATCCGAGCGTTTCAGCCCGTGCCCGCCCATGATGCCATAGGTTTCGTGCGGGTCATAGCGGTGCAGCATGCCCACCATCGCATCGTACATCGAATGGTCGTGCAGCGAACGGGCCAGGGTCACCCGGATGTCGTCCGGATAGTCCCCCGCCTCCTGATAGTCCTTGTACACGCGGGCGTCGTAGCTGCGCCCGACACTGGCCTCGTCGGCGGGATTGAACCCCTCGTACAATGTCGCGGCATTGTACAGGTCCGGGTGGAAGACGGAGAAGACCATCCCCATGCGGGGCAGCACCAGGCAGTCCCGCATCATCCGGTTCATGCCGGGCAGGAACTCACAGCCGAAGAAGATGCAATCCACGAAGCGGTGGGACATGGCGTACTCCGCCGCTTCGCGGAAATCGACATACAGGAACGCATAATGGCCGATCAGGTTGGTTCCGTCTTCGGGGGCGGGCAGATCGGCGATGTCGTAAATCTGCAGGTAAGGGTATTTCTTCATTATTTGACCAGGTATCCGACCGGGTTGTTCAGCAGCGGCAGCTGGGCCTCGCCCAGACCGAGGAGTTTCTGTATGCCGGCGGCATCCATCGTGGCGCGGGTGACCGTGGCCAGCCCGGCGGCGGCGCAGTAGATATTGATGTTCTCGCTGACGATACCGGCGTCGAAGGCGCCCAGCATGGCGGCACGGGCATTGTCACCGAACAGGCCGACATCCGCGACGATCACCAGGCTGAGGGGGGCAGCAGCCGCGAAATCCTGGTTGGCGGCGACCATTTTGCGGTAATCTCCGGAAACGCAATGTTTCAGCTGGTTGGTCTTCGGAAGGTACTCGCTGACACCCTCGGCGGTGAAGACGAAGAGGCGGATTTCCTGCTTGTTCTGGGCGGTCGGGGCGGTCAGGCGGCCGTCAGGCCGGCTGACACCGCCGGCAGCCCACAGCAGGTCGGAAAGGTCCTGCTGGCTGAGCATCTTCGGGCTGTATTCCCGGATGGACTTGCGCTCGGCGAGCGCCTGCATCACTTTGAGGGTTTTATGCTTCATGTTGGGTTTGGGCAGGGCAGTGACCTGGGCGGAAGCGGCCGTTGCGAGCAGCGCCATGGCTGCGATGAGGATCCATTTTTTCATATCGATTTATGTTTTAAAAATGTATTTCTTGCCGAAGATATTGGCAGCGATGATGATGCCCAGTACGATGGCGATCGTGACCTCGAAGGCCAGCAGCCCCGTCTGGAGCGAGGCGCGCATCTGTTCGGAAACGACGTAGTACGAGGTCCAGAACACCCCGGCGCCGGGGATCAGCGGGAAAATGCCGCAGATCAGGAAAACCGTGCTGGGACAGCGCAGCATCCGGGCGGACCAGCGGGAGAGGAAGGCCACCAGGGTCGCCGCGACGAAGGTGCCGCCGACCACCGCCAGCGGCGTGTAGCGCACGGTCATCAGGTAAGCCAGCCAGCCGAGCATCCCGACGGCACCCGCCGGCAGGCAGAAGCGCCGCGGCACGCCGAACAGCACGGCGAAGGAGGCCGTACCGACCAGGGCGGCCGCCAGCTGGATCGGCAGCCGGGCCGTCACCGGATCGGTCAGGGTCCCCTTCAGCTGGATCATGCCGCCGGCGATGAAACTGTGCGCGATGAAGGCGAGGCACACGCCGATCGCGATCGAAAGGAAGACCAGGACGGCATCCAGCAGACGCGTGATGCCGGCCAGGTAGTCTTCGTTGGCGATGTCGCGCAGCCCGTTGGTGAAGGCGACACCGGGAATCAGCGGGATCAGCGCCCCGACCATCATGTTGCCCAGGTGGGCACCGAAGCCCAGGCTGTGGAAGAGGATGCACGCCGCCGTGCCCAGCAGGCCCGAGAGGATGTTCCCGAGGGTCTTGGACATGTACGGGATGCAGACCAGCAGCAGGAAGAGATAGACCAGCGTGCCCGCGACCAGCGAGGCGGCGCAGTCCAGGAAACTTCCCCCGAAGATGGCGCAGAAACCGCCGCTGCCCAGCGCCGCGCCAAGGACCTGCTCCCAGAGCGGCTTCGCGGGCATGTTCCGGATCTGATCCAGGCGTTCCCGCGCCTGGGGCAGGCTGTACCGGCCCGCCGAGATGTCGCGCGAGAGCTGGTTGATGGCGACGACCTTGTCCAGACGCGCTCCCTTGATGGGGATGAAATCCACGTTGGCGTATCCATGTCCGGTCGTGAAAATGCCGTTGCTGAGGACGAAAAAATGGTCCTTCTCCTCGCCGTAATGGGTCGTGATCCGCTCCATGGTCTCTTCCACGCGGGAAATCTCCGCCCCGTTTTCGAGGAGGACATGTCCCGCATCCGAGGCGAAGGACAGGATCTCAGCCGATTGTTCCGCCGTGTTCATGGTTTCAATGCAGGAACTGCAGGAAATAATTGTGCAGCACGACGTTCGAGAGGATGTATCCGACTACCGTGGACACCGACACGCTGATCAGTCCGGGCATCATGAAAGAGTGGTTCAGCAGGTACTTGCCGATGACGGTCGTACCGGAGCGGTCGAAGTTGACCGTCGCGATGTCCGAGGGATAGTTCGGGATGAAGAAGTATCCGTACACGCTGGGCAGCACGCCCAGCAGCACCGGACCGGCGATGCCCAGTTCATAGGCCAGCGGCAGCATCGCGACGACCACCGCCCCCTGCGAATTGATCAGCACCGAGACCAGGAAGAACACGAAGGCGATCGACCAGGGATAATTCGAGACGAGATCCGCCAGCATCAGCTTCATCTGGTCCATGTAGTTTCCGAAATAGGTATCGGCCAGCCAGGCGATGCCGTAGATGGCCACGACGGCCACCATGCCGGACTGCCAGACGGCTCCGCCGACCGCCTTCTTGGGCTGGGCCTTGCAGAACATGATGTTGCAGGCGGCCGCGGTCAGCATGATGATCTGGATGATGATGTTCATTTTCGGCAGGCTGATCGCTTCGGCGATGGTCCGGCCGTCGGAGACATGGAACATCTGGCAGAAGGCAAAGAGGACGATGACCAGCAGGGCGCTGAGGAAGATGAACACCGAAGCCTTCGCCTCGCGGCTGATTTCCTTGTCCAGGGTGGTGGCGCTGTTGCCGTACATGTACTGGTACATCTCGGGGTCGCTCTTCCGCCTGAGGACTTCGGGATCCGTGTCCAGGTCCTTGCCGCGTTTGAAAGAGGCCAGCGCAGCGCACATCAGGCCGCAGAGGCAGGCCGGGATGGTGACCATCAGCACCTGCGGGATCGAAACCATGAATCCGTTGGCGTTGGAGATTGTCACGAAGGCGACGACCGCCGCCGCGATCGGCGAACAGGTGATGCCCACCTGCGAGGCGATGGAAGCCACGCCGCAGGGTCGTTCGGGCCGGATGTTCTTCTTCAGCGAGATGTCGCAGATGATCGGCATGATCGTATACACCACGTGGCCCGTCCCGACCAGCACGGTCAGGAAGAAGGTCACCAGCGGTCCCAGGAAGGTGATGTGTTCGGGGTGTTTGCGCAGCATCCTTTCCGCCACCTGGATCATCCAGTCCATGCCCCCGGACGCCTGGAGCGTACCGGCGCAGGTGACGGCCGCGATGATGATGTAGATCACGTCCGTCGGGGGCGTTCCGGGCTTGAGCCCGAAGCCGAAGACAAGAATGGCCAGTCCGATTCCGGAGATGGCACCAAGCGCGAGACTGCCGTAGCGCGAGCCGACGTACAGGGCGGCCAGCACGATGAGCAGCTGGATGATCATGGCAAAGGTCATAGCTTTCGTTATTAGTTAGGACTCCTAATTTACGAAGAAATCGCGATACTTTCGTATATTCGCAGACAGCAAATACAAAAGAAATGCATCTGTCCCACATCCTGACCCTGCTCGTAACGCTCGTCCTGCCGCCCGCACAAGCCCGGGCGGACGGCATCCAGAACGCCCTGGAACGTTTCCGCCAGCCCGATGATGCCGCCCGGACCAAGGTCTGGTGGTTCCATGGCGAGACCGAGACCACCCGCGAAGGCATCACGGCCGACCTCGAAGCCTACAAGGCCGCCGGAATCGGCGGGGTCGTGTACTACGACCAGGTCCACGGCAGCGCGGAGAACGCGCTGGACGCCCTCAGCCAGCCCTGGTGGGAGATGCTGAAATTCGCCGCTGCCGAAGCCCGGCGCATCGGGCTGAGCTTCGAGATCAACCTCTCCAACGGCTATGTGGCGGGCGGTCCCTGGATCAGCAAGGAATACAGCATGCAGCGTCTGGTGTCAGCGGACACCCTGGTCCGGGGCGGCAGGCATCTCGATACGCCACTGCCCCGCCCCTCGTCCGACGACTGGTCCGCCGAGGTCGCGGTCCTGGCCTTCCCGGTGGACGCCGCCTGGCGGAGCGTACCCATGGACGGGCAGCTGGACTTCGACGCCCCTTTCAACGCCTGCAGCATCACCTACACCGCACCCAAGGGGCCCAAGGCCCGCAGCAGTGCGATGAATTACCCGGACGGACCGGCCGAACGCTTCTACGGCATGATGTACGTCTGGCCGGACGCGGCCGGCATCCTGGAATACTCGCAGGACGGGATCCTGTGGCGGCAGGCGGCTGAACTGCCTTCCCCGGACGGGGCCCCCGGACTGGCCCAGCGCACCGTCGCCTTCCCCCCGGTCAGCGCCCGCCACTGGCGCATCCGCACCGACAAGGCGCTGCGCGACGTGACGCTCTCCTCCCGGCCGCACACCGGCCTCTGGGAGGTCAAGGCCGCCCTGTTCTCCGACTTCACCGACATCGGTCCGACCCCGGACTACCCCGCCGGCGTCATCGATCCGGCCTCGGTCCTGGACCTCAGCGGGCAAATGGATAACGACGGAATCCTGCACTGGGACGCCCCGGAGGGCGACTGGTTCATCCTGCGTTTCGCCCGGGAATCCACCCGGGGCGCCACCAAGCACGGCCGTCCCAATCTCAAGGGCCTGGAATGCGACAAGATGTCGCGCGAGGCGGTCCGCCTGCACTGGGACCACTATGCCGCACGCATCCTGGACACGCTGCGCACGGCCGGGCTGCTGCCGCAGGGCGTGACCATGGACAGCCACGAGGCCGGTCCGCAGAACTGGACCGCCGGTTTCGAGACGGTCTTTGCCGAGCGGAACGGATATGACATCCGTCCCTGGCTGCCCGCCATGGCGGGATACATCGTCCAGAGCCCCGCCGCCACCGAACAATTCCTGCTGACCCTGCGCCAGACCATCAGCGAAACCATTGCAGACCGGTATTACGGCGAACTGGACCGGCTGTGCCGCGAAGCGGGCGTCGCGTTCACCGCCCAGGCGGCCGGGAACGGGCTGAGCCTGGTCGCGGACAACATCCAGGTCAAGGGCCGCCCGGGCAAGCCCCAGGGCGAATTCTGGGCCCGCGACGTACACGGCAGCTATGACATCGTCGAGTGCGCCTCCGCCGCCCACATCTACGGACGTCCGATCGCGTCGGCCGAGGCGTTCACCGATGCCAGCTACGCCCATTCACCGGCCACGCTCAAGGCCCTGGCCGATTTCGCCTTCGCCAGCCAGATCAACGAATTCGTCGTCTGCGCCTCCGCCTACCAGCCCCGCACGGACATCGTCCCGGGAAACGTGGCCGCCGGACGGCAGTACTGCCTGAACCGCAACAACCCCATCTGGCCCTACTCCAGGCCCTTCTGGGACTACCAGGCCCGCTGTGCGAGCATGCTGCGCGAAGGGAAACCCGTCGTGGACATCCTGGTGTACCTGGGCGACAATCCGCCCGTCAAGACCCTCGCCTACCGCCTGCCGGTCATCCCGGCGGGATACAACTTCGACGTCAGCTCCGCGGACGCCCTGCGCGGCGCCCGGGTCCGGGACGGGGAACTGGTGCTGGCCAGCGGCATGCGCTACCGGATGTTCGTCGTCCAGCGCGGCGTGACACTCAGTATGGAACAGCAGGCGCGACTGGCCGCCTGGCAGGCCCAGGGCCTGCCCGTTTTCCGCGCCCGGGACGTTTATGAGACGCTTTCCATTCCGTTCGAACCGGACCTGAGCATCCAAAGCGCGGGCCTGCTGACGGACTGCGTCCGCTTCTGCCACCGGCGCCTGGAGGATGCAGATGTCTATTTCCTGTACAATCACAGCCCCCGCCGCACCGAGCAGCCGCTCACGCTGCGCAGTCCCTACCGGAACACCTACCTGCTGGATCCGCTGGACGGCAGCTGCCGCAAACTTGCCGCCGGCAACCGGGTCGTGCTGGAACTGGATCCGGACGAATCCGCCTTCCTGGTCGCGACGGATGCGGAACTCGCCGAGACGCCCCGGCGGGACAGCGCCGGCGGGAACGGGAAGAACCTGTTGCCGCAGACGGGATGGACCGTGCGTTTCAACCCGGCCATGGGCGGACCGCAGGAGGCCCTGCAGATGGACCTGGGCGGGGACTGGACGGAAAGCGAAGACCCGCGGATCCGCTTCTATTCGGGCACCGCGGTCTATGAGAAGGAATTCCGACTGGACAGCGGGTCGCTGCGGCGCCTGCGCCGCGGAGCGGCAGCCCGGCTGCACCTGGACGGAGCGCAGTGGATGGTGCGTGTGACGGTGAACGGCCGCGAGGCCGGCACAGTCTGGTGCGCGCCCTGGTACCTGGAAATCGGGGACCTGCTGCGAGCGGGGCGGAATACCATCCGCCTGGAAGTGACCAATTCGCTGTACAACCGGATGATCGGGGACGCTCCCCTGCCGGAAGAGCAGCGGTTCACGCACGCCTCGCACCAACTGGTCACGGAGGAAACCCCGCTGGTCCCGTCCGGACTGACCCGGGGCGCAAGCCTGGTGATCGACTAGGGTTTCACCAGCCCGAATGCCTGGCAGACGGCCAGCTGGTCCTGGCTCATGGGACCGGGGATGCAGTTCCCCTCCGCATCCGGCATGCAGCCCACCCGGTGCATCTCGTCCGTCATGGCCTGGACGTCCCGGAACATTCGCCGGATGACGGGATCGCGGTGCCCCTCCCGAAGGCGGGTATCGATCAACAGCATCAGGAACTGGATCAGCGCAAGTCCCGCCGCCGCTTCTTCAGGGCCGCCGCCGCACAGCGGCAGGTCGATCAAAGGGCGAAAGCGCCGGAAGAACTTCTCCTGATCATACTTCA
Source organism: Bacteroidales bacterium (assembly GCA_017454335.1). Lineage (GTDB taxonomy): Bacteria > Bacteroidota > Bacteroidia > Bacteroidales > UBA932 > Cryptobacteroides. The sequence continues at coordinate 119,603 of JAFTDE010000056.1, forward strand.
TGCTGTACATATCCGCCGCCCCAACCGCTCCGATATCCAGGGCGGAAGTCACGTTGGCATAGTAGCCAGCCGCGGTCCGCAGCCGGGCGATGGCCTGCCCGGACGGAGCGAAAGAACGGATTTCCTGGCCCGAAGCATCCAGTTCCAGATCATAGAGATAATAATTGCGCCTGGCAGAGCGTTTGTCGTCCATCAGCAAGGCATAGCGCCGGATTTCCTCAAGGTCACGGCCCTGCGCCGCGATTTCCGCATCGATCTGGGCCAGTTCGGCCGCACGCCTGTCGGGATTGAAAAACAGATTCAGCCGGCATCCGTCCAGCCATCCGTCCAGCAGGTACTGGCGGAAAAAACGGGCATTCCGCCCGTCCGCCTCCATGTCGACGGGCTTGTCTCCCAGGAACTGCAGGTCCTGGATCCGCTTTTCGACAAGGGACTGCTTGGCATCCACGCACATCACCATGGGCACCCGGGCGGCAATGTAGCGGCCCAGGCTGCGCAGTGTGTCATAGCCCCGGTCCGTTACGAGAACAGGAGATGAAAACCCGGCCCGGGACAGTTCCGAACGCAGGATGCCGATGCCGCGTGAATCTTCAACGGCACAGGGGAATGAACGGAAATACACCGGCAAGCGGCTGCACATGCAGTAAACGGCGGCATCGAACTGCATCTGCACATGGAAGCGCTCGAGCTTCTGGCCCCATTTCCGGTCCGCAGTAAAACCGCCGGCCGAACCGCGCGAAACCGAATCGACGGCACAGAAATCGGAACAGTGGATGCGTCGGCGCCGCAGGGCCATGAAGCGGGCCAGTTGGTCCGATGTGACGGACTGGATGCAGGCATCCACATCCCGTTCCGTCTGCAGCGCGCGGGAAGGAATCCTGCTGAGCTGGCTCCAGGGCAGGAAACGGCGGAAATTCGTGCCCGTCAGCAACGGGAAATACACCAGGCTCAAGAGGCCGTCCACCTGCGCCGTATCTCCGTTGAAGGCCCGTTCCAGGTCCTCGCGGATCCCGAGTTTCTCCGCAATCCGCTCCAGCAGCCAGACGGCGCCGTACGACTTGCCCGCATCGGAAAGATCATAGGGGGTGCCGGCACGGTGCGGCTCAGCCACGGACACGGACTGCAGGGCGGACAGGTCCCAGCCGACCGGAAAGATCAGGCGGGAACGCTCTTCCTCCGCAGCCTGGAAATATTGTTTGCCGGGGATGAATTTCCGGTCCGCCGTCAGCGTCCCCCAGTGCAGGACACGATACCTGCGACGCCCGTCGGCGTCCAGGGTATAGGGATGCGTTGCTGCATAGGAATATTTTCCCAGCCGGTGTTCGGACACGCGGTAAACGCTGTCTTCGTGGGTTTTCCGTGCCATATGGCAAAGATAGGACAATCGGCGAATAAATTATATATTTTCTGTTTTTTAATTACAAAAAAATATCGGACGAATCGCCAGTCGACTAATATACAGCATATTTTGCATTTATTATTTATATATAAATTCGCATGATGTTTTTTCTCGCGCGCACATGGACTATTTTTGAAATCGTAATTTGAATTCAACCATTGCAATGAAAAAAACAGTTTTCGCTCTTTGTGCTTTGTTCCTGACCGGCCTGGCGGGATCCCTCTCGGCCCAGACTGACACCCTGCAGGTTCCTGAGGTCGTCGTGACCGGTTCACGGGAAGCCGTCGACGTCCGCCATCTTCCCATGACCGTTTCCGTCATCGGACGGGATGAACTGGTCGAAAAGCACCAGACTTCCGTCCTGCCCACCGTCATGCAGCAGGTCCCGGGCCTGTTCGTTACCAGCCGTTCCACGATGGGTTACGGCGTATCCACCGGAGCCGCCGGCGGTATCAACCTGCGCGGCATCTCGGGAGGCGCCGGCCAGCTGCTGGTCCTGATCGACGGCCATCCCCAGTACCAGGGCATTTACGGCCATCCCATCAGCGACAGTTACCAGACGCTGATGGCGGAGCGGGTGGAAGTCCTCCGCGGACCGGCCTCCGTGCTGTACGGCTCCAACGCCATGGGCGGCGTCCTGAACATCGTCACGCGCTCGATGCAGGAAGACGGCGTCAAGACGACCTTCAATTTCGGCGCCGGCAGTTACGGTACGGTGCAGGCGGAAGCGTCCAACCAGGTGCGTAGCGGCAAGTTCAGCAGCACGGTGTCCGCCCAGTACAACCGCACGGACAACCACCGTCCCCGCATGGGATTCGAGCAGTTCGGCGGCGACCTGAAGCTGGGATATGACATTTCATCCCACTGGAACACCTACCTGAGCGCAAACATGACCCATTTCAACGCCAGCAACCCGGGGCCCGTCAGCGCCCCGTTGTACAGCGCCGACCAGTGGATCACCCGCGGCGTGGCTTCCCTCGCCCTGGAGAACCACTATGACAATACCAGCGGTGCCCTGAGCCTCTATTCGACCTTCGGCTGGCACAAGATCGACGACGGTACGACCAATCCCGATGCCCCGACCCAGCGCTTCTTCCGTTCCGAAGACGCCCTGACCGGCATTTCGCTGTACCAGAGCTTCCAGTTCTTCGAAGGCAACCGCATCACGGCCGGCCTCGATTACCAGCACATCTACGGCCATGCCTACTATACCTCCAAGAAGACGGGCGAGGTGCTGGATACGCCCAACAAGCAGAGCGGCGAATCCCACCGCAACGAAATCGCGGCTTACGTGGACTTCCGTCAGGATCTCCTCTCCTGGATGACCGTCGATGCCGGTCTGCGCGTCGACCACCACTCCATCACGGGTACCGAATGGATCCCCCAGGCCGGACTGGTCTTCCGCCCGATTCAGACCGGCGAGATCAAGGCCATGGTCAGCAAGGGATTCCGGAACCCGACCATGCGGGAGATGTACCTCTATCCGCCTTCCAACGAAGACCTGAAGCCCGAACGGATCTGGAACTACGAACTCTCCTGGCGCCACCGCGTCAACCGGGTGAAATACGGTGTGAACCTGTTCTACCTCAAGGGTGACAACATGATCCAGACGGTTCCCGTCGGCGGCAAGCCCAGGAACGTCAATACGGGCAAGATCGAGAACAGCGGCGCCGAACTGGAGGCCTCCTGGTTCATCGATTCCCACTGGACCCTGAACACGAACCACTCCTACCTGAAGATGCGGAATCCCATCATCGCCGCCCCCACCTACAAGGGTTACCTCGGCGTGGATTACAACATCAACAAATGGGTGGCCAACCTGGGACTGCAGTACATCCACGGTCTGTACACGGCTGTCGGTGCCCAGGAGAAGAAGGAGAACTTCTGCCTGCTGAACCTGGCTGTGTCCTACCGCCTGAACAATACGATCACCCTCTGGGTCCGCGGAGAGAACCTCCTGGCCCAGCAGTACGAGATCAACCTGGGCTTCCCCATGCCCGGCGCCACCTTCATGGGAGGAGTATCCATTTCGCTCTAAAGTACGGCCCGGATGAGCGGCAGCAGCCCCTCGTCCGCCGGCAACCACCGAAGTTCACCGAGGCTGTCCGCATCCAACCAGCGGGCGGCCTCGTGTTCATTCAGGTGCACTTCTTCGCTCAGCAGGGAACACAGGTAACAGTGCATCGTCAGATGGAAGGCGGGATAGTCCCAGTCCACCGTGCACAGGAACGTGTCCACGCGGATCTGCGCGTCCAGTTCTTCCCGGATTTCCCGGACCAGGGCCTGCTCGGGGGTCTCCCCCGCCTCGACCTTGCCTCCGGGCCATTCCCAGAAATCCTTCCAGTCGCCGTACCCGCGCTGGGTGGCGAAAAAAACGTCACCCCTGCGGATGATGGCGGCGGCTACTTCTACGGTCTTCCTCTCTGACATGGTGGCCATACCTGCTGATCGCGACATACTCAAAACAGTCGCTGCCTGGTAAAAACGATGCGGGAAGGGATAAAACCCGTAGTTTCCGTCCATTTCAGCCGGCCTTCCGGAGAATAACAATAGATTTTTCCCGGGGTGACGCCGTCGAAGGCGTCGGTGACGTAGAACTCGTGGCTTTGGGGATTGACGGCAATGGCATAGGGGTTCTCCATAAAGGTGTCCGTGCCGTCCACAATGAATTTGCGGGTGACAATCTGCCGGAACTTCACGTCCACGAGGGCATAGCTGACCGTGCTGCTTTGGGTGAACTCACTCCAGTTGTTGCCCAGGACATAGAGTGTATCGCCGCAGATGGTCATGTCAGAGCAGGTCAAAAGATCCATTACATCGACCACGCACTCACGTTCCGAGTCGACGACATGAACCGTCGAAGGGATATCGTAATAATCGCCCCTGGACGAAACCCAGATGTTACCGTATGCGTCAATTTCCATCCGGTGCAGATTGGGCGCCACGTCGATTGTCCGAAGTTCCTGGAAAGACTCCAGATCGACCACGGAAACCGTATGCTCGTAATCATGATCGCGACAGGCACCTGAATTGGCTACGAAGAGTTTGCCGTTCGAGATGACCATTTCCTCCGGCTGGTATCCCACTGTGCAGGTATCGACGATCTGCAAGGATGCCGTATCTATCTTCGCGACATAACCGAGAGGGTAATCGGAATCGTTTTCCTTAGGAGCCGCATAGGAACTGACATAGGCATAAGCGTCATGAAAAACGATGTACCGGCAGTTCGGGATCTTAACCTCTCCGATGTGCCGGGCCGATGCAATGTCCATCACTTCAACGCGGTTCGAACCGCTGACCACGGCGTACAGCCGGGCCCCGTAACATTGGAGATCGTTGCCGGCATCACCCAGATCGTTGCCGGGATTGGAAACAGGGAATGCATCCCTCCAGTATAAGCCGATGACATCATTGTAGTAGTCGAGCGAGCAGGTGTTGCTGCCCTCGAGACCTTCATTGAGCAGGAAAAAGCCGGCGATGCCATCCTCCCGGCTGCTGCCCGCGGAAGGAGGATCTTCGACCTTTTTTTGGCAGGCGATTGCGCTCAGGAGCAAAACCGCCGCGACGAGTCTGAGTATACTGTTTGTACGCATGGTGCTATTTGCGCTCCGGGACGGGCTGCGACTCCACTTTGCCGCGCCAGGGTTCAAAGAAACGGTAGAGCAGGCCATAGACCTCTTCCGCCTTGGCCTTGATGTCGTGGCCGTACCACTGGGCCGTGATCTGTTCGCCGTTGTCGTACTCCACGTGGATGCGGTAAATGGTCCCGCCCAGGATGCGCTCGTCCACCAGATACCCGTCCAGACGTTTGACATGGGCCTGGTCCAGGGCCGCCTGGATGGCCTGTACATCCTTGGCGGCAGCCTTGAATTCCCCGTTGCGCTCGGGCGCGTAGAAACAGTCCTCGTCCAGCACGACATGCACTTTCGGCGTCTTCCCCGAATCGGCGGTCAGCTCGCAGTAGGACTTTCCCTGCCCCGCCACGCGGGTCGCGGAATAACTGCAGTAGACCAGTTTCTTTCCGGTGCCGGGCGTAACGGCGCCTTTGCCCTCGTACCAGTCCTGAAGGACATAGAAGGCTTTTTTCTTCTCTCCATTGTCGGAAACGAGGCCCTTGCGGTTGTAGTAGTCCTGGATTCCGACCAGCACCCGGCGCGGCGAACGGAAGTCCTTGAGGATCCAGGGCGTGGTGCCGACCAGGCCATCGACCTTGTCCAGCATGTCCAGGTTCTCTTCGTACAGGCGTTGCTGGAACTCTTCGGTCCAGCGCTGGTTCGCCTCGCCGTGGAGGCCGGCGCGCGCACCGCCGCCGAATTCGCTGACGATGACGGGCTTGTCATACGGAATCTCCCACTCCATCTTCGGAGCGTCGTTCACATCCCGGTACCATCCGACGTACTCGTTGAACGAAATGACATCAACATACTGGTTCATATTGTCCTGCAGGCGATTGTGATAATTCGAAGCGGAAGTCACCTCCATCGCCATCGAGATCAGCCGGCTGTCGTCCAGCGCACGGGCGTGACGGGCGAGGCGGGACAGGAAGTCGTCGCGTTCCGGGGAATGCGGCGTCTCGTTCGCGATGGACCAGATGATGATGTTGGCCCGGTTCCGGTCGCGCGCGATCATCTCGTCGAGCTGTTTCTCGGCATTGGCATAGGTGTCCGGATTGGTCCAGGAAATCGTCCAGTAGCAAGGCAGTTCGCTCCAGACCAGGATACCCAGGCGTTCCGCTTCCCGGACCATATGCTCGTTGTGCGGATAATGGGCCAGGCGGACGAAATTGCACCCGAGTTCCTTTGCCCATCCCAAAAGGACGGACGCATCCTCGGCAGAATTGGCCCGGCCGCCGCCAAAGGCTTTTTCCTCATGGATACTGATGCCGCGCAGGAAAACGGGCTCGCCGTTCAGCAGCAACTGCTTGCCCCGGGTCTCGACGGTGCGGAAACCGATCGAATCCACGACGGCTTCGTTGTCGCCCAGGCTCAGTTCAACCCGGTAGCGTTTGGGGTTGTCCGGGCTCCAGAGCGAGAGCTTTTTGGAGGGAACCTGCACCCGGGCGGAGGCGTTTCCTCCCTCATCCGTGGTGCAGCTGTGCCGTATGCCCAGTTCGGGGATGCTGAACGTCAGCGTCTGACCGGCCAGCGGGGCATTGAGATGTGCGGACAGCGAGATTTCGCGCTGGCGTGCCCGGGCGTCAGCCTTTTCAAGCTGGACGCTGTACTGTTCGATATAGGTCTGCGGGACCATGACCAGCATCACGTCGCGCGTGATGCCGCCGTAGTTCCACCAGTCAAAGATCTGGGTCGGGACATGGTCCGCATGGCGTTTGTTGTCCACCTTGACGATCACCACGTTCTCGCCGTCCCGCATCAGATCGGTGATGTCGTAATTGAACGCGGTGAATCCGCCGACATGGTGGCCGGCCTCGCGGCCGTTGACCCAGACGCGGCAATCGTAGTTCACGGCGCCGAAATACAGCAGGACGCGCTGTTCCTGAAGCGCGGAAGGCCGCTCATCGAAGGAGGTCTTGAACCAGACGGTTCCCTCATAGAAGAACAGACGCTCGTCCTGGGTGTTCCAGTCACCGGGTATCTGCATGGTGGGGGCCAGGTCGAAATCGTATTCTACCAGGTCCTCGGGTCGCTGGGGTTTGGCATTGCGGAAGAATCCCGACGGAGACGGCCGCATGCGGTAATCGTAATATCCTTCCTCCTGGACATCCACGATGTAGTGCCAGGGGCCGTTGAGGGATCGGGTGGGATAGGCGCCGGCGTTGTTGAGCAGCGGAACGGCCGTGCGGGATTGCGCGTGGAGGCTGCAACAGGCCAACCAGGCGAGCAGGAACGGAAGGATCGATCTTTTCATCGTTTTATTCTCTTTATGCGAAGTTAACACTTTCCGGGACTTTTCCCTACTGTTTTACGAAAGTGCGGGTCCCGGGTCCCATCGGGCGGGGCTGCGACTCGCCGGGCAGCCAGACATCCGCGCTGGTATTGCCCGGCAGGGTGACCGTCAGGGCAAAGCGGCCGGCCTGACGCTTCCAGCGGACACGGACCGGCCCGTACAGGGTTTCCGTCCCGCATTCCACCCATTCGAGGTCGCCAACGGCTTCGGGACGGATGATGAGGTGCCGGCCGCCGGGGCGCTCCGGATCCACCTGGATGCCGCCCAGGCTGTGGAAGAACCATTCGTCGATGGCGCCCAGCATGAAGTGGTTCCAGGAAGCGCCTTCGCGCGGGTCCCATTGCTCGGTCAGCGTGGTCGCCCCGAATTTCAGCTGGTATCCGTATCCGGGAACCTCCTGGTGGTTGTGCATCTCGTACATGAGAGCGTTGTATCCGTTGCGGGCAAGCAGCTCGAACATGTAGCAGTTCCCCACTTCGCCCGTGCTGAGCCGGTTCCCATGGGCGCGGATATCATCCAGCAGGTGCTGCATCGCCGTTTCACGGTGCTCGGGGGCCACCATGCCCATCGCCAGCGGGATCGCATACGAAGCCTGGCTGCCGGTACCGTACACGACCTGCTCCGCATCGAAATACTTCTCATTGAACGCCGCCAGCACCTCGTCGCCCAACTGCCGGTAGTACGCCTCGTCCCCGGGCAGCCCCAGCATCGCCGCGGCACGCTGGGCCAGGCGGATGTTCTGGTAGTGGTGCGCGGTACCGACCAGCGGAACCGGCGTGTTCTGCGCGAATCCGCTGCGCTGGGCCCCGAAATCGTACCAGTCCCCCAGCCCGACGGTGGTGATGTGACCGTCGGACGTGCGCTCGAGGAAGTCGATGTAGGCCTTCATCATCGGATAACAGCTGCGGATCAGCCGGTCGTCGCCGTAGCGATTGAAGTACAGGAACGGCAGGATGACGGCGCTGCTGCCCCATTCGGGCGAATTGTCCCAGATGCCTCCGCCGCCGAAGTCCACATAGGTCGGGGCGGTCGTCGGAACCATGCCGTCCGGGAGCTGGGCATCGCGCATGTCCTGCAGCAGCTTGGGCCAGAGCGTGGTCAGGTCGTAGTTGTACAGCAGGCCTTCCCCGTTCAGCTGCAGCTGCTCCAGCCAGCCCAGCTTCTCCCGGTGCGGGCAGTCGGTGAAGACGCTCTGCATGTTGCTGCGCACGGCCATCTGGATCAGGCGGTGGATGTCGGTAAACAGCGTGTTCGAACTGCTGAACGATCCCGTCACCGGTGCGGAATTATAAACAAAGCAGGAGCGGATGTCCTCGATGACGGGCAAGCCGTCCGGATTGGGATCGCCCTTCAGCACGGCGCCCTGGACCTGGATATAACGGAATCCGTAGTAGGAGAAGCGCGGATGCCACCGCCGGGTCCCGCCGCGCAGGGTATATTCATAGTAATGCGGTCCGCCGGACTGGCTCTGGCTGACCAGACTGTCCGCGGACAGCGCCTCCCCCACGGTCAGGCGCACGGTTTTTCCCGCTGCGCCGCGGATGCGGATTTCCGGGAATCCGGCCAGGTTCTGGCCCATGTCCAGCACGATGACCTTCGCATCTTCGGGAATGCGCTGCTTGGGCGCGGCCGGCTGGATACGGTCCCAGCGGTCCCGGACGGAATAGCGCTCGCGGATGCGCACCGGCGGGGCGCTCTGCGGACGCAGGATCCCGTGCGGGGGTTCCTGGACCACGACGGGCAGCCAGGCGCCGTCATCGAATCCGGGACGGTCCCAGCCGGGCTGCTCCAGCCGCGCGTCGTAATCCTCTCCGCCATAGATGTCGTTGTAGATCACGGGGCTGGGGGCATAGCGCCAGGAAGCGTCGGAGCGGATGTCTTCCGAGCTGCCGTCGGTATATTCGACATGCAGCCTGAACAGCAGGGTCGGCGGGCCGAAACTGACCAGCAGCTTGCGGTACCGGCCGCCCTGGACATTGTAGAATCCGTTTCCCAGCAGCACGCCGACGGCATTTTCGCTTCGCAGCAGGGACGTGACATCGAAGACATTGTAATAGACGGTCTTGTCGTAGTCGCTCCAGAGCGGCGCGAACTCCTGGTCAGCGCCCAGTTTCTGCCCGTTCAGGCTCAGTTCGTAATGTCCCAGACCGCTGATGTAGGCATAGGCAGCCGTGATTTTCCGGGTGGTCCGGAATTCCCTGCGCAGCAGGATGCTCTGCCGGGACAGCGGGTCCGCCGCCTCCCAGGCGGCTTTCTTGACCGGGTCGCGGCCGACCGTTCCGCCCTCGTAGTTGCGTCCCTCCGGCAGATGGGAATCCGCACGGGTGATGGCGCCGATCCAGGAAGCATCCAGCCAGCCGGCCTCCGGCGCGGTACGGAAACGGGCCCAGGACGAGGGGCGCAGGGCTTTTCCCCGCGCATCCCAGACCTGGACACGCCAGCGGTAGTCGTGCTGGGGCAGCAGGGCTTCCCCAGCGTAGGGGATGTGCTGGCTGTCGGACGATTCGACGCGGCCGCTCTGCCAGACCGGATTGCCGGCGGCATCCCGGACCTCGATGGCATAGGCGGACTGGGTCGCCGCGCCGTCAGCGATGCTGTGGGCGCGGGGTGCCCGGGCGCTGTGCGGCCCACGGCCGCGCGGCGTCCGGCTATCGATCGTCCAGCGCCATCCGAACTCGGGATCCGGGTTGTCCAGGGCCAGGGGATCTTCCTGATAGTCACAGCGCAGGTCTGTGATGTGGACCGGGCTGCAGGCAACCAGGATCGGCATCAGGAAAGACAGCAGGCAGGCGTACGTTTTCATCGTCCAGGTGAATTGTTTCTTAAAAATACGGTGTTTTTTCTGGGCAGGCAAGTTTTTTCTTGGATTTTCGCCAAATTGCCGTATCTTTGTAATCCTTTTGGTGCTATGGCCGAGCGGTTAGGCACAGGTCTGCAAAACCTGGTACAGCGGTTCGATTCCGCTTGGCACCTCCGAACGAAAAACGTCCGCCTCGAAGCGGACGTTTTTCGTTCGGAGGCGCCTAGCCACCATTGAGGGGAAGGAGTAACAGCACTCACCGCCTCAAAAAACAGGGTTATTCGCCTTGGCGTTTGTCGACGATCGTTGCGCCGGGGTATTCGTCGGGATTGAAAGTGACCTGGGCGTCGGTGACGCCGAAGGAGATATCACTCATCGTCAAGGTCACGCCCCGCAACGAAGCGCTGAGGCTGACGGGAAGGTACGATCCCTTCGCGATGACCAGATCCATGTTCCTGGGATCGTCCTTTTCCTTGTTGTTCCTGGATTTCCTGCACTGGAGATACCAGGCGTCGGGTGTCTCCTTCTTGATGGATACGTCATATCCCTCCGTGATGTCTTTGAACATCGTCGCATCGCCCTCTCCGGAAGTGGGCTTGTCGGGATTCTCGTTCTCAATCTCGATCTTGTTTTCCTTCGACTCGTAGGTCCACTTCGTCGTACCGTCGCTCCAGGTGACGACCTGGGCGCCCGCCATGGACGCATCCATGCGCAGTTTATCCCCAAGGGTAAAGGTCTTCGTTTTCATGGTGCCCAGGATGGGAATCTTGATGGAAACGGTCATCACCATCCCCTCCTTCTCGTGCTTGTTCATCTCCTGTTCCATGAGGGAAACGATTTCAAGGGGGCTCTGGGCGAAGGCGGCGCCTGCGAGCAACAATGAAATGAGCGACAAAAGAAATCTTTTCATAATCACGATATTATCAACTTGTTATACCATCAGTTCCCGGCCGCGCATCAGGATGCGCCCGTCGCAGATCACCGTATCCACGCAACTGCTGTCGGCGGCATAGACCCAGTCGGATACCAGGTTGTAACGCGGCTGGAAACGTTCCGAAGACAGGTCCACGAGGATGGCGTCCGCCAGACGGCCGGCGGCAATCTCGCCGGCATCGATGCCGAAGGTTTCGGCCCCGTTCCGCGTAGCCCAGCGGAGGACTTCCGCAGCGGGAAGGGTCGCCGGCCCGGCCTGGTACTTGGCCAGCAGGGCAGCGAACTTCATTTCCTCGCGCATGTCCAGGTTGTTGTTGGACGAACAGCCGTCCGTTCCGAGGGTCACACGCACGCCGGAGGCGATCATCCTGTCGTAGCGGAACAGGCCGCTGCCCAACTTGAGATTCGAGCAGGGACAGTGCGACACGGTCACGCCCCGCCGGGCCAGCAAGGCGATCTCATCATCATCCAGGTGGATGCAGTGCGCCGCGACGACGTCCGGTCCCAGCAGCCCCAGGCTGTCCAGATACGGTACGGGACGCATGCCGTGGTCACGCAGGCAGTCTTCCACCTCCTGCAGGGTTTCCGACAGGTGGATGTGCAGGCGCACGCCGGAGCGGCGGGCCAGTTCGCGGGCGTAGCGGAGGGTTTCCGTCCCCGCGGTATAGATCGCATGCGGGGCCACGGCCAGGCTGATCCGGCCGCCTGTCGGGTCCTGCCACCCGCGCAGGAACGCCTCCTTCTCCTGACGCAGCGCCATCGGGTGCGCATCCATCAGCGTAATGCCCAGGCAGGCGCGTACGCCCATCTGTTCGACGGCACGGGCCGTCATCCCGATCTCGAAATACATGTCGTTGAAGAAGACCGATCCCGAGCGAATCATCTCGCGGATTGCCAGGCGCGAACCTTCGTAGATGTCATCCGCGGTCAGCTTGTCCTCCCGCGGCCAGATGTATTCCTGCAGCCAGACGTCCAGGGGCATGTCGTCCGCATACCCGCGCAACAGCGTCATCGCCGCATGCGTGTGCGTATTGTAGAAGGGCGGCAGGATGGCCATCCCCTCCGCCTCGATCACCTCATCCGCAGCGGCATCACGCGGCGCTGCCAGATCGGCAAAACGATTGCCGGCAATCAGTACATTGGTCGTCCGTTCTCCAAGAAGGACGTCCTTGATCAGCAGTCTAGGTCCCATGCCTGCAAATATATGATTTTTTTGGCAGAGCCGTCAAAAAAACATATATTTACATATCAGTTCAAAATGCGTATGAAAAACAGCAATATCACGATCCGCCTGATCGTAATGAATTTCCTGGAGTTCGCCGTCTGGGGTGCATACCTGACCTCGCTGGGACGGTATCTCGGAGAAATCGGCCTGGGGCCCCAGATCAAATGGTTCTTTGCCATGCAGGGCATTGTCTCCATCTTCATGCCTACCCTGATGGGCATCGTGGCCGACAAGTGGATGCAGGCCCAGAAGGTATTGTCCCTGTGCCAGGGACTGGCCGGCCTGTTCATGATCGGCGCCGGCCTGTACGCCCGCGGAGCCGGGGATGCCGTGGCTTTCGCGCCGCTCTTCACCCTGTACTCGCTGAGCCTCGCCTTCTTCATGCCCACCATCGCCCTGGTCAACTCCGTCGCCTACAACGCCCTCGAACGCGCAGGCAAGGACCCCATCAAGGACTTCCCGCCCATCCGCGTCTTCGGCACGATCGGATTCATCTGCTCGATGCTGGTCACCAACTTCCTCAGGATCGACGGCAAGGCCATGCAGGAGAGTTACACCCAGCTGCTCTCCTCCGGCATCCTGTCCCTGATCCTCTGCGGCTATGCCCTGACCATGCCCCCCTGCCCCATCGACAAATCCAAAAAGAGCACTTCGCTGGCCGAATCCTTCGGTCTCAAGGCCTTCTCCCTGTTCAAGCAGGGCCAGTTCGCCGTGTTCTTCATCTTCTCGATGCTGCTGGGCGCCGCTCTCCAGGTGACCAACGGATATGCGAACACCTTCCTGGGTTCCTTCGCGGAGAATCCGGCTTATGCGGATGCTTTCGCCGTCAAGAATTCCAACGCGCTGATCGCCATATCCCAGGCTTCCGAGACCCTGTGCATCCTGCTGATCCCCTTCTGCATGAAGCGTTTCGGCATCAAGAAAGTGATGCTGATCGCCATGTTCGCCTGGGTGTTCCGCTTCGGATTCTTCGGGCTGGGTGATCCGGGCATGCCGGGAGTGCTGCTGTTCATCCTCAGCTGCATCGTCTACGGCGTCGCCTTCGACTTCTTCAACATTTCCGGATCGCTGTACGTCAACGAGAACACCGACAAGGACATCCGCTCGTCGGCGCAGGGCCTGTTCATGCTGATGACCAACGGACTGGGCGCCACCATCGGAACGCTGATCGCGGGCGAAGTCGTGAACCATTTCGTGTACGAAGCGGCCAACCCGTCCTGGAGCAGTGCCTGGTTCGTGTTCGCCGCCTACTCCTTTGTGGTCGGCGTCCTGTTCGCCATCCTGTTCAAGGATCCCCAGAAAGCAAAGAAGCAGGCTTAAAACCTGCTTCTTTTTTTTTATTCAAACGTCTGCCTCAGATGCTGGATCATGTCCTGCGTCATGGTCGGCAGGTCGTACTCCGGTTTCCAGTCCCACTCCTGCCGGGCGCATGAATCATCCATCCGGTTCGGCCAGGAATCGGCGATAGCCTGGCGGACGGGATCGACCTCATAGCGCATCCGGAAATCCGGGATCTCCTGCCGGATGGCCTCGCAGATCTGGCCGGGCTCGAAGCTCATCGCCGTGATGTTGAAGGCGTTCCGGTGCACCAGGCGTGCGGGATCGGCCTCCATGATCTCAACGGCGGCCTTCAGCGCATCGGGCATGTACATCATGTCCATGTAGGTACCCGCCGCGATCGGACAGACGAACTCCTCGCCGCGGACGGCGGAGTAATAGATCTCCACGGCATAGTCGGTGGTGCCGCCGCCCGGCAGTTTCGTGTACGAAATCAGGCCGGGGAAACGCACGGAACGCGTATCCACGCCGTATTTGTGGAAATAATAATCACTCAGCAGCTCGGTTGCGACCTTGGTGATGCCGTACATCGAAGTCGGGCGCTGGATGGTGTCCTGCGGCGTATCATCCCGGGGGGTCTGCGGCCCGAAGGAACCGATCGAGCTGGGCGTGAACAGCGCGCAGTGCTTCTCGCGGCTGATTTCCAGCAGGTTCAGCAGGCCGTTCATCTGGATGTCCCAGGCCCGCAGCGGCGCACGTTCGGCCGTGGCGGACAGCAAGGCCGCCAGGTTGTAGATGGTATCAATCCGATAGTGGTCCACGACCTGCGCGATCTGGCGTGCGTTGCACACGTCCACGATTTCGGAAGGGCCGCTCTCCAGCACGAGTCCGTGCGGCTCGGCGCCGGGGACATATCCGGCGACCACGTGGTCGAGGTGGTACAGTTTTCTGAGTTTAAGCGTCAGTTCCGAACCAATCTGTCCGGTAGAACCGACAACCAGGATATTTTTCATTATTTAAACAGGTTATCCTTGTCCGATGCAAGCGACGGGGCGCCGACGACGGCATCACCGATCACACAGTCCAACATCTGCACCATGCCGGTGTTGACCATCGACAGGGGTTTGGCGGCGGAACCCACCTTCACCCCCACCAGGACCACGTCCGTGACCGGTTTGGCGACGGTCCCCTGAAGCGCGATCGCGGACTGGGTGACCTTGGGACAGGTCAGGCCCTGGATCCGGATGTTGCGGATCGTGCTGAAATGGTTGTTGTCCGCCCCTTCGCCCGCATACAGCGAAGTCACGTAAAACAGGTCCTCCACTTCCTCGAAGTAGCAGTTTCGCAGGAAAATGTTCTCGACGAAACCGCCCCGGTCGGGGTTGGTCTTGATATAGAGCCCGCGCTTGGTGTAACCGCGCGTGGTGCAGTCCTCGATGAATACGTTGCGGACGCCGGCGCTCATCTCGCTGCCCATCACGACGGCGTGCAGCCCCTTGAAGCGGCAGTTCCGTATGATGATGTTCTCCGAGCAGCGGTCCGAAGCCCAGCCGTCGTTGTCGCGGCCGGCCTTGATGGCGACGTTGTCGTCCCCGTTGTCGAATTCGACCTCCTCGATCAGCAGGTTGCGGGTATATTCCGGATCGATGCCGTCGTTGTTGACCAGCTTGGCGTCATAGCGGACCCGGCGCACGATGACATTGTCGCAGCGCAGCAGGTGCAGGCACCAGAACGGGGAATTGGTCATGAAGACGTCCTCCACCGTGATGCGTTCGCAGTCGAAGAACTGGATCATCTGCGGGCGCAGCAGGTGGCCTTCGCCGAAGTTGCGCTCGGCCACGGGGACCTCTTCGTGGTTCATCCGGCGGCTGGCCTGCTTGTCCGGATCCTGTCCGGCGCGCCAGGTGGAGAAAGTGGTGGAAGCGTTGCCGTCGATGGTTCCCCGGCCGGTCAGGATGACGTCATGAAGGCCGAAGGCATAGATAAACGGGCTGTAGTTCTGGACGAACGTCCCCTCCCACGAAGTCCTGACCATCGGCAGGTAGTACTTCGGATCGGGATCGAAGCGCAGTGTCGCTCCCTCCTGCAGCTCCAGGCAGAGATTGCTGACCAGGTGCAGCGGGCCCTTCAGCAGATAGGTCCCGGCCGGCACGACGATCCGGCCGCCGCCCTGTTTCTGGATCCGGGCAAGCGCCTTCTTGAAAGCCGGCAGGCAGTCACGCACGCCGTCCGGGCGCGCCCCCATGCGGGTCACGTCGACGGTATAGTCAAACTGGTGCGTGGCACCGGTGATGCCTTTGAGAATCTGGTCGTGCAGGGCGTCGATCTCGTCGTTCCCGAACGAGCCGTACACAGCCTGGGCCATGACCGGGAAGGCCATCAGTGCAAGGGCCAGGAAGATCGCGATTCTTTTCATGCCTGTGGTTGAATTTGGGACGCCAAGTTAGTCATTTTTTGCGAAATAATTCCTAAATTCGGGGACATAACCAACCTTGATTCAGTCATGAGAAGAAGCATCCTTCTGGCAGCTGTCCTATCGCTGTTTTGCTGCGCCGCCCTGCATGCTCAGGCCCCCATCGGATTTGCAACCTATCCGGATTTCGGGCTCAACGGAACCACCGGAGGCATGGGCGGTGAGGTCGTCCGGGTCAGCTCCCGCGCCGACTTCGAGAAATATGTCGGGGATGACGTTCCCCGCACGGTTATCCTGGACGCCGACCTGGCCGGCCTGGGCCTGCAGGACAAGTCCGACCGCATCCTGATCGGATCCAACAAGACTATCATCGGATCCGGAGCCGGCCGCCAGATCCACGGCATCTGCCTGGAGGCAGCGGAAAAGGAGAACATCATTCTTCGCAACCTGTCCATCGGCCACGGCAAGCCCGACGGCATCGCCTTCCGCACCTGCCACCACGTCTGGGTGGACCACTGCGACCTGTACAGCTGTGACGACGGCCTGCTGGACCTGACCATCGCCTCCAGCTACATGACCGCTTCCTGGAACACGATCCACGACCACAACAAGGTGACCCTGGTCAACTCCGGCACCGGCCACTTCGAAGACCACGACCGCGAGCGGGCGACCTACCACCACAACCTCTTCTACAACAACGAGCAGCGCAATCCCCGCGTGGGATACGGCCTGGCCCATGTATACAACAACGCCTACTTCAACATCCACCAGTACTGCATCGGCTACCACTCCAGGGCCAAGGTCCTTTCGGAGAACAACTACTTTGCGGCCAATGCCGGATCGCCCTTCAACCAGATGTACTGGATCGAGCCCTGGACCTATGCCTACGCCGACTGCGAGGACCGCGGCAGCTACTTCGGCGCCCCGCTGGAGCAGACCGCCAAGAAGCTCCCCACCGGACGTTCCTTCCCGATCGGAGACTACTACGGATATGAATTCAGCCTGGATCCGGCGGCCTCGATGCCGGAACTGATCACCAAGATGGGTCCCCAGCCCGAACTGGAATACCGCACCATCCTCTACCCCGGCAACGGTGCCATAGACATCCCCGCCGACACCAAACTGATGTGGGGCGGCCACGACAAGCTGCAGGGCGTCAAGGTCTTCCTGGGCACGGATCCCGCCGGGCTGCAGGAGTATCCGGACGGAAATGTCGCGCTCGAGCCCGGCCGGACCTATTACTGGCGCGTCGAAGCGGACTACGGCGACGTCAAGGACAACTCTCCCCTGCACTGCTTCACCACCGCGCCGGCCCAGGCGCACCGTCCCCTGCCGGCCAACGGTGAGAAGGACGCCCGGCTGCGCCGCGCCGTGAACCGCCTGCAGCCCAGCGTCAACGAGCCGCTGCAGTGGCGCCAGGCCTTCGATGCCGTCCGCTACGACGTCTATCTGGGCGAAGCCCCGAACCGCCTCCGCAGCATCGGTTCGACCAGTGAATGCAGCCTCGATCCGGGCCTGCTGAAACAGAACAAGACCTATTACTGGCGCGTGGATGCCGTCAAGGCCGACGGCCAGGTCGTCAAGGGCGAAGTCTGGAATTTCGCCGGCAAGATCGTCACCCTGGTCGAAGGACGCAATGAATGCGAGAACATGGCCCGCAGCGGCTATATCTATGAGGAAGTCCAGTCCGGCGTCGCCTCCGCCAATCTCGTGGCCATCTGCGACGAATCCGGCGCCGGGTCCATCATCGGCATCTGGGGCGGCAAGAGCGGCCGCTATCAGATCGCCCTCAACTATGTGGACGAGAGCGACGGACAGGGCGTCTTCATGCTGTTCGTGAACGGCCGCGAAGCCGGCACGATCACGGGTGACCTGAACGACGACAAATACCACCTGGTTGCCTATCCGAACACCGTTTCCCTCAAAGCGGGCGACGAAATCCGCATCGAGATGCTGACCCACCGCAAGATGGGCAACCGGGCGGACTACCTGGAAATCACCAAGGCAAAATAATGCCGAACAACCCTAAACAATACCATGTACGGAAAATTTCAACAGCATCTGGCGGCGGAGCTCGCATCGATCGAGCAGGCCGGCCTGTACAAGAACGAAAGAATCATCTGCTCGCCGCAGGGGGCCGAAATCACCCTGGCTGACGGCAGCAAAGCGCTGAATTTCTGCGCCAACAACTACCTGGGCCTGTCGGACAACCCGCGGCTGATCGAGGCGGCCAAACGGGCGATGGACGCCCGCGGATACGGCATGTCCTCGGTCCGCTTCATTTGCGGCACGCAGGACCTGCACAAACAGCTGGAACAGGCTGTCGCGGCCTACTTCCACACCGAAGACGCCATCCTCTACGCCGCGTGCTTCGACGCCAACGGCGGCGTGTTCGAGCCCCTTTTCACGGCCGAGGACGCCATCATCTCCGACGCGCTGAACCATGCGTCCATCATCGACGGCGTGCGCCTGTGCAAGGCGGTGCGCTACCGCTACGCCAACGCCGACATGGCTGACCTGGAGCGCTGCCTGCAGCAGGCCCAGGCCCAGCGTTTCCGCATCATTGTCACGGACGGCGTCTTCTCGATGGACGGCAACGTCGCCCCGGTGGACAAGATCTGCGACCTGGCGGAGAAATACGACGCCCTGGTCATGGTGGACGAGAGCCACTCCGCCGGCGTCGTCGGCCGCACGGGCCGCGGCGTCGCCGAGCAGTTCGACTGCTACGGCCGCATCGACATCCACACGGGCACGCTGGGCAAATCATTCGGCGGCGCCGTGGGCGGATTCACGACCGGCCGCAAGGAGATCATCGACATGCTGCGCCAGCGCAGCCGCCCGTACCTGTTCTCGAATTCCCTCCCGCCGATGATCGCGGCTGCCGGCATCGAACTGTTCAAGATGCTGGAAGAGAGCAACGAACTGCATACCCGCCAGCAGGAGAACGTGCTGTACTTCCGCGAGCGGATGCTGGCCGCCGGATTCGACATCAAGCCGACCCAGTCCGCCATCTGCGCCGTGATGCTGTACGACGCCCCGCTGAGCCAGCGATTCGCGGCCGCCATGGCCCGGCGCGGCATCTTCGTGACCGGATTCTACTACCCGGTCGTCCCGAAGGGCGAAGCCCGCATCCGCGTCCAGATCTCCGCCGCGCATACGCACGACCAGCTGGACCGCGCCATCGCCGCCTTCATCGAAGTCGGCCACGAGCTCGGCGTCCTGAAATAAACCGCGGCGCCACCCAAAGTCCCGCCGGGGAACACTACAAGCCCCAGCAATGCTTTCCCGCCAGGGGGTTTCCTCGCATTGCTGGGGCTTCAGTGTCCCCGGTGCCATCCAGGGAAATACGGAAAGCCCCGGAAATGCTTGACATGAACCCCAAAAGTTAGACAAAAAACTTTTGGGGTTTTGTTATGTCAAAAAAGTTCAAGAAGCACAGCATTGAAGATCGAATCAAGTACATTAAGATGCTTGAGGAAGGATATAGCATAGACTATATCTGTAACCA
>JAFTDE010000057.1 GCA_017454335.1 Bacteroidales bacterium
CGGCTGCTGCCCGGCCAGCTGCGGTCAAAGCTCACGTCATACCACACCTGGGCCATCAGGATGATGAACACCGAGAAGGAGATGACGAGTCCCAAAAGGCCGATTGCGGCGCTCATCCGTTTACGGAACCAGGGTTTCATAAGGTGCTTGATTACAGTTCGTTCTTGACGTCGGAGACGATCTGGCCGTCGAAGAGGTCGATGGTGCGCTGGGCGCAGGCAGCGTCTTTTGGCGAGTGGGTCACCATGACGATGGTGGTGCCGTCCTGGTTGAGTTCTTTCAGCAAGTCCATCACCTCCTTGCCGTTCTTGGAGTCGAGGTTACCGGTGGGCTCATCCGCGAGGATCAGCTTCGGGCCGGCCACGACGGCACGAGCGATGGCGACGCGCTGCTGCTGGCCGCCGGAGAGCTGTTGCGGGAAGTGGTTGGCGCGGTGGCTGATGGCCATGCGCTTCATGATCTCGGTGACCTTGGCCTTACGCTCGCTGGCACTGATGTCCAGGTAGCGCAGCGGCAGTTCGATGTTCTCGTAAACATTCAGCTCGTCGATGAGATTGAAGCTCTGGAATACAAAACCGATGTTCCCTTTGCGGAATTTTGTGCGCTCTTTCTCCTTGAGGTTCGCCACCTCGGTGCCCAGGAGTTCATAGCTGCCGCTGGTCGGATTGTCCAGCAGGCCCAGAATGTTCAGCAGCGTGGACTTGCCGCAGCCCGAGGGGCCCATGATGGCGACGAACTCGCCGTCCTTGATTTCAAAGCTGACGCCATTGAGCGCCGTGGTCTCGATCTCTTCCGTCCGGAAGATCTTGGAAAGGTTGGTAACTTTAATCATGATTATTGGGTTTTAATTTTGTTTGTTCAATAATGTCAGGCCCGACCTGATCGGGCATCTCTACTCTGTTTTCAGCGATTCGGTGGGGTTGGCGCTGGCGGCACGCCAGGCCTGGAGGACGACCGTGACGAGCGTGATGCAGATCACGATCACGAAGGCCAGGACGAAGATCCATACGGGGATGGTGGTCCGGAAGGCGAACTGCTCCAGCCAGCGCCGGCAAATGGCCAGTGCAATGGGCGCCGCGATGACAAATCCGATCCCGGCGAGGATCAGGTACTTCCATCCGATCTGGGTCAGGATGTCCCGCAGGGTCGCGCCGTTGACCTTGCGTATTGCGATTTCCTTACGCATAAAGCGCGAATCCAGCCACACCAGGCCCAGGATTCCGATCAGCGTGATGATCAGTGAAAGGATGGACGACATGCGGATCAGCCGCGTCTGGCGGGTCTCCTGTTCGTAGAGTTTTTCCAAGTCTTCGTCAAGGAATCCCGTCTCAATCTCCTGAAGATCAATCCGCGGTTTCATCGTGTGGTAAATATTGCGTGCCTTATCCAAAATGGCCGCAGCATCGGCATTCGGCTCGATCCGCATCATGAAAGAACTGGCATTGTAATTCTCGTGGACAAACAGAACCAGCGGAGAATAATCATTTTCCAGGGTTCTGGCATTGAAATTCTTCAGGATGCCGATAATGGTAAACTCTCGCTTGCCCGTGAATTGATTGATTGTCGAGCCGATTTCATAGTTGGGCAGGGCCTCGTGGAAGGATTCGTTGATGAGCGCAACAAACTCCTCGCCCGGCTGGGGCATGCGTCCGTCTGCCAATTGCAGATGGAAGAATTCCGGGTATTCCGGGAATATGTCCCTGAAACTGAATACGACAACCCTGTCCCCCTCCCGGATTTCGCTGGTTGATGAATTGTGCTGGACCATCGGGGATTCGCCCCGGGTGACACCCACGACCCCGGGAATATTCTTCAGCTCGGCCGCCACGTCCGCCACCCTCGTATACATGTGGGACTCCATCTTCAGCACATAGTCGTGGTCGAAGCCCAACTGGTTGTTGTTTACCATGTAAGAGGTCTGCCGCTGGAGCATCATGGCGCATATCAGGAAAATGAAGGACAGGACAAACTGGAATACGGTCGTTACGGTCCGTAGCCCACCACCCTTCGCCGACAGGGCGAAGGAGCCCTTCAGTACTAGCGCCGGTTGGAACGACGTGCTGTACAGCGCAGGAGCGAGTCCTGCCAGGATGGCGAGCACCAGCGCAGCGGCAGCCCCGATCCACAGGACGGCAGTGTTCTTCTCGGGGGTCATGTTCCAGGACAGGTACGTGCCCCATTGGGTGCCACTGATGGATTTCATAGCCAGCACGCCGATCAGGTAGGCTGCGCCCACCAGAACCAGTGCCTGGACCAGTTGCCGCAGGATCAGCGCCCCGCGCGAGGAGCCGAACACTTTCCGGGTGTTGATGTCCCGGATGCGGAACGGAATGGCTGCCATGGCGAAATTGACATAATTGAACCCGGCGATCAGCAGGAACAGCACGGCGATGGACAACAGGATCAGGCAGAGGGTCCGGTTGCCGCCAAAGCTGTAGCCTCCTGGATTCACGTCCTTCTCAAACCAGGATTCGTGGATTTGCGTCAGGCGGTATCCGCTCTGGCTTTTAACCAACTGGACTTTCGCAACGGCCTCCCGAACAGCGACCAGATCGGCGCCGTGGGCTAGTTTAAAATAACCCCGGTGCGGGCTATGGTTCGGCAGGCTCATGTCGTCTTCCCCTTCATGCAGGAGAAAGCCGTTGATCATGGTTTCGTTCTGCTGCCGGTCCTTGTATATGCCGGTGATGCGATATTCGTCCTGCTCCAGATAAGTTATGATTTCCCCGATGGGATTGCGGTTCGGGAAATAGGTTTTAGCCGCAGATTCCGAAATCAGGGCATCGCCCGCTTTGACAAAATCTTCCTTGCGGCCTTCCACCAGGGTGACATTGAAAACGTCCAGTACGGATGTTTCCGTGTTGGCATAATTGGCGCCATAGGCCTTCTGCCACGCTCCCTGTGCATCTTTAAATCGGATGAAACCATTCGGGTCATTTTTGTATGCAGTAAAATCGCATCCGGCCACAATGTCCGGTGAACTGTCCACGATCATCGGAATCAGCGGCCGGAGGACCCGGTCATCATACTTGCCCTCGTATAAAGGATGAGGTGTCTCCACAATGTACACATCCTTTCCGCCCTTAAACCGGTCGTAGCGGAAATCCCACCAGACCTGGCTGAGCAGGATCAAGAAAATGGAGAATGCGATCCCCAGGCCGATGAGGTTCATCAGGGCTGGGAACCAGCGGGTTTTGATCTTTAGTAGTTGCATATCTTTTCTAATTTAAAACACCAACACATCACTGTCACCATAATTGTCATATCCGGAGGTGATCACCCTCTCTCCGGGCTCCAGGCCCTCGAGGACCTCGTAATACTGCGGATTCTGACGGCCGATGCGGATCTCTCTTTTGACGGCTTTGTTGCCCTCTTTGTTAACGACGTAAATCCATTTTCCGCCGGTCTTTTGGTAGAAGGTTCCGCGGGGGATGATCACCGCTTCTTCGCTCTGGCCCAGCTGGAGGTTGAGGTAGTAGGTCTGGCCGCTGCGGATGTTGTCGGGCTGGGCCCCGTCAAACTTGAAATCGGCCTTGAACTTGCCTTCGCGCACCTCGGGGTAGACCTTGCGGATGACCATCGAGAAGGTCTCGCCCTGGCGCTCGAAGGTCGCCTCCAGGCCCGCGTCCACACGGTCGATGTAGTGCTCGTCGATCTGGGCTTCCACCTTGTAGGTGCCCACGGAGTTGATTTGGCCGATCTTGGTGCCGGAAGCGATGCTCTGGCCCAGGACTACGTCCAGCAGGCCCAGTTCGCCGTCGATCGGGGCCTTGACGATGAGGTTGCTCTTCCGCTTGCGGATCATTTGCATGTTCAGCAGCATGTTCTCCAGCGATTCCTCCATGCGGTTGATCTGGGTGCCGCGGTAGAGGCTGTCCTGTTTGGAGCGCTCGCGGATCAGGTCGTATTTTTGGCAGGCCAGCCGATAGTCTTCTTCGGCCTTCAAGTATTCCTCCCGGGCGATGAGTTGATCTTCGTAGAGGGCCTTCTGTTGTTCATAAGCACGCATCAGACGTTCCACCTGGGTGCCGTATTCCAGCTGGTTCTGGCGCACGTCCAGCCGCTGCTGCTCCATCTGGATCTGGGTGTTGCGCAGAATGTTCTCCTTCTCGGCCAGGTCGGCTTCAGCGTTCAGTATCTGCAGGTCCAGGTTGTCGTTGCTGAGGACCAGGATGGGGTCGCCGGCCTTGAGGGTCGCGCCCTCTTCGATGAGGATCTTCTCCACGATGCCGCCCTCCTGCGGGGACAGCTGGACCGTCGTCATCGGCAGGACCTTGCCGCTGATGCGGATGTAGTCGTTGAACTCGCCGCGCACGGCGGTTGCGACCGTGACCGTGCTGCCGTCCACGCGCAGGGTTTTGGCGTTGGGGCGGGCGATCAGGTAGATGATGAACGCAGCCAGCAGCGCTCCCAGCCACCACGGCAGGGCTTTGCGGGTGAACGCCACCCGCCATCCGGTTTTCTTCTCGATAATTCTGTCCATACTCATATTCTTGCCTCCCATCATTACTGGTTGATATAATCGATTCCGTTGTAGTACCGGACCACTGCCAGCTTGATCAGGTACTGGTACAGGCTGTTCAGGCGGTCGGTGCCGGCACGGAGGTAGTTGTTCGCTGCGGTCTGGTACTCCAGCGGCGAGATCAGCCCCTCCTCCAGTTTACGGGTGTGCATGGCGTAAGCCTCTTCCTGTACGGCGGCCTTGCGATCCGCCTGTTCGAACGCGGCTGCGGCGCCGTCACAGTCCTGGATGGCCCGCCGGATCTCCGAAGCCACGTCGCGCTGGGTCTGGTCGTAATTGGCCTCGGCCCGCGCCAGGGCGCTCCGTTTGCGTGCGATGTTCGACTGGCGCGACAGGCGGTTGAAAATCGGGATGCTGACGGACAGGGACACATATTCACCGCCGTTCCGTCGGAGCAGATCCCAGTACGGCACCTGCTGGGTCCCCTGGAAGGAATAGTAGCTGGTACTCCAGCCGCCGCCCAGACTGACTGTCGGCAGCAGCTGCCACCGGGCGGTTTTGAGGTCCAGCCGGGCGTTCTCCACGCTCCACGCGGCCAGTTGCACGGCGGGGTTGTGCGCCAGGGCGGCCTCAAGGGCCTCTTCGGGGAAGGGACCCCCGGTCCAGCCGGGAACGGCGTCATGCCCGACCTGATCGGGCATCTCTTCCGCAATCACCAACGGTTCCCCCACCGGCCAAAACAACAGATCCTCCAATTTGACCCGCTGGTCGTCCAGCATGTTGCGGGACCGGACCAGATCGTAACGCCGGTCGGCCAGGTCGGCCTCCAGCTGGATCACGTCCGAATGGCTCTTGAGGCCCAACGCTTCTTCGCGGCTGGCCTTTTCCAGCAAGCGTTCCGCCACGGCGGCCTGCCGCTCCTGGGCCTCAGCCATCTGCTGGTAGTACAGCACGTTGTAGTAGGCCTCCATTACCGCAAGGCAGAGGTCCGCCTCGGTCTGTTTCTCTTTGGTCTGGCCCATCTTGAGCGCTGTCTGGGAAATCTTGAGATTGTTGACGGCGGAAAAGCCGTTGAACAGGGTCATGGATGCCGACAGGTTGTATCCGTTGCTGAAAGAAACCGTGTTGATGTAGGTGTTGGTTTCGGGGTCGATGTTGCGGCCGAAACTGTACGAAGCGGACATTCCGCTGTTGATCGACGGCAGGAAAACGGCCAGGATGGCGTTGCGCCGGTCGATGCGGGCGTCGTTGACATCCGCCTGCTGGATCCGCATCTTGGTCGAATTGGATATCGCATACGCCATGCAGTCACGCAGGGTCATTACCTGGGCCCGCAATGTCGCAGCGGTTGCGAGCCCAGTCATGATTGCCAAAAAGAATAAGAAACGACTCTTCTTCATCCTATGATTGTTTAACAACTCCGAGGCCCGGCATTTGCTGTGCCAAAATGGTTAAACAATTGATTATCAGGATGAAGCGGCTACTGCTGCGCCCGCGATAGTGTAAAAAACCTTTACACTTCTTTACACCTTTTGTAAAACCCCTTTACATCCGTCTTTCCGGACCTGCACAACGACTATCGGAAGCGGAGTTCGAAAATGGTTTGGTGGAGGTCGCTGCGGACCAGGTCGATGCTGCCGTTGTGGTTCCGCATGATCTGGCGGGAAATCGACAGGCCGATGCCCGACCCCTCCTTCTTGGTGGTGTAGAAAGGAATGAAAATCTGTTCCTGGGCCGAGACCGGGATGGGTTCGCCGTCATTGGCCACCTGGATGACAATTTCGTCATCCTTGTCCATCCAGGCACGGATTCCGATGTGTTTCGCCCCAGCTTGCAGGGCATTCTTGATGAGGTTGATGAGAATCTGCGAAATCTGGCCCTCGTCGGCGTAGATCATCAGGTCCGGGGATTCCGCCTGAAAAACGCACTCCGCGCCGCAGGACGCGAGGAACTCGCGGTTGAGTCCAATCACGCTGTCCATCAATTCCTGCAGGGCCAGCGCCTTGCGCACGGGCCGGGCAATGCCGGAGAGTTGCCGGTAGGTCTGCACGAATTCGATCAGGTTTTTCGAGGAATCGGAGATGGTCTCCAGCCCGGCTTTGATGTCCAGCTCGCTGTGCCCGTTCTCATCCACGGACTGGGCCATGGCGTCGCTCAGGGACGCGATGGGCGACACCGTGTTCATGATTTCGTGGGTCAGCACGCGGATCAGTTTGGTCCAGGAGTCCTGTTCGTGCTGTTCCCGCTGCTTCTCGAAAATGGTCCGGATGCGGTTCAGCGTGCGGTTAAACCGGCTGGTGTCCTGGAAGCGGAAGTTCAACTCGCCGTCCTCCAGCGCGTCCATCATATAGGCTACTTTCCGGATGTCCCGGCGGCGGGTCCGGAGCGTGGCGATCACCGCCACGACAACCGCGACGCCGACGACGATCAATATGACTTGCCAGAGGGGCATTACAGGCCGTATTTTTTCAGTTTCGCGTACAAGGTAGGGCGGCTGACGCCCAGTATCTTGGCGGCAGCGGAGATGTTGCCATCCGTGTGGTTCATCGCTTGCCGGATCAACCGCTCTTCCTCGGCTGCATTATGGAGGAGATTCCCGGTGTCCGTCATGCCCGGCCCCGACCGGGCATCTCTCTGGATGTCCTTCGCTGTCAACTCACTGCCATCAGAAAGAATAACCGCCTTCTCGATGCAGTTCTGCAACTCGCGGATGTTCCCGCTCCAGCGCTGGGCCGTCAACAGGGCTTCCGCTTCCGGCGCCAGGCCGGTCAGGGCACGGTGGTATTTCCGGGCGAACTGCCCGAGGAACTGCCGGGCCAGGGGCACGATATCCTCCCGGCGCTCGCGCAGCGGCGGCAGCGCAATGTGCACGGTGTTGATCCGGTAGTACAGGTCTTCGCGGAAGCGGCCTTCGCGCACGAGCGCCTCCAGGTCCATGTTGGTCGCGCAGACAAGGCGGATATCCACCGGGCGCGCCTGGGTTCCGCCCACACGCACGACGCTTCGGTTCTGGAGGACCCGCAGGAGTTTGGCCTGCAGGTGCAGCGGGATGTTGCCGATCTCGTCCAGGAACAGCGTTCCGCCGTCGGCCTGTTCGAATTTGCCCACATGGTCAGTGTATGCGTCGGTGAAGGCGCCTTTGACATGGCCGAAGAGCTCGCTCTCGAAGAGTGTTTCCGGGATGGCGCCGGCGTCGACCACGACCATCGGCTTCTCGCTCCGGAGGCTGTGGGCATGGATCTCACGCGCCAGCACGTCCTTGCCGGTGCCGTTTTCGCCGGTAATCAGCACGGTGGCGTCGGTCGGGGCGGTCTTCTCCACGGTCCGTCGGATGGTGCGCATCACGGGGGTGGTTCCCCAGAAGAAGCCGCCTTCCTGCAAGGGATCGGGGGTAACGCCGTTGATCCCTGTTCCCGTCATGGCCGCCTTTGATCGGCCATCTCGTCCCATCGCCTTCTGCGCCTTGTCCCGCGCAGCTGTCAGGACGGCCATCAATTTGTCATTCTCCCAGGGCTTGACGATGAAATCGAACGCCCCGCGCTTCATCCCCTCGACCGCCAGCGCGATATCGGCATAGGCCGTGAACAGCACGACCTCCACTTCCGGGAACATTTTCTTGATCTCCCCAGCCCAGTACAGCCCCTCGTTGCCGGTATTGATGCTGGTCGTGAAATTCATGTCCAGCAGCACCACCTCCGGGCGGAACTGCTCGAGCGTCGCGACCAGCGTGGAGGGCGAGGGAAGCGTGCGCACCTCGGCAAAACGCAGCGGCAACAGGATCTCCAGCGCCCGCCGGATGCCCTGATTGTCGTCCACGACCAGTATTTTCCCGTTTTTCGTCGCCATCCCTTGTGTAAAGTTTTTTTACAAAGGTATCGTTTTTTCCGCCAAAAACAAGATAATTCGTGTTTCCGCGGGACGCCCTGTTGCTGCTGGGCGAGAAGAAGGCGTAAGGGCTATCTCCGCCGGGCCATGCCGATGTAGTAGAACAGCGTCGCCAGGGAACCGATGGCGGCGATGATGTAGGTATAGGCAGCCCATTTGAGGGCGGTCTTGGCCATCGGGGTCGTCTCGTAGTCGGTGATGCCGGTGACCTCCAGCCACTGGATGGCCCGCTGGCTGGCGTTCAACTCGACCGGGAGGGTCACCAGGCTGAAGAAGGTCGTCAGCGCGAACAGCGCGATGCCGAACCACAGCAGGGCAGGGGTGACGTTGATCAGCACGATACCCAGCAGCAGCACCCACTGGACGGTGCGGTTGGCAAAGGACACGACCGGCACCATCGCGCTGCGCAGGCGCAGCGGGGCGTATCCCGTGGCGTGCTGGATGACGTGCCCGCATTCGTGCGCCGCGACGGCGGCCGCAGCCACGTTGCGCCCGTTGTACACGCTCTCGCTGAGGTTGACGGACATCTGGGACGGATCGAAATGGTCGGTCAGCTGGCCTTCGATGCAGGTGATCCTGACCCCGGAGATGCCGTTTTCGCGCAGCATCTTCTCGGCCACCTGGGCGCCGGTCAGGCCCAGGGGAACCTGGCTGTATTTGTTGAAATTGCTCTGCAGCAGTGCCTGGACGATGAAACTTGCAAGCATCACCAGGATCATGATGGTCCAAATACTCATGGCTCGTTTCCTTTTATACCGATAGCAAAGATAGCAATTCTGCGAGATAAAAAAGAGGCCGCCGGTCCGTGGGACCCGCAGCCTCCGCATAGTTAAACTTTCCGTGGCCGTTTATCTCGGACGCTGTCCGCCGGGACGGGGACCACCCTGTCCGCCGGGGCCGCCCATGCCGCCCATGTTCCGGCGCATGTTCTCCATCTCCTCGGTGTAGGCCTTGTACTGATCTGACGTAAGAATCTTCTTCAGTTCGGCGTTGGCGTCGTCCTGCAGTTTCTGGAATGCGCTGAAATCAGGCTGTCCGCCACCCTGCATCAGTTTTCCCATTTCGTCCTGCTGCTTCTGGAAGACAGCCTTGACCTTGGGAACCTGGGCATCCGTGAGTTTGAACGCCTCTTTCATGTGGTTGACACGCATTTCGATCATCTGGGCAGGATCGAACTGGCCCATGCCGCCGGGCTGGGCTTTTGCGACGAGTGCTCCCACCGAGAGCATAACGCCGACAAACAAGATTTTAATCAGTTTCATAGACATAAAAGTTTACTTGACTTGATTCTATTTCAAAGATTGTGCCCGAGTACTCGTTTTTTAGCAAAAAATGGTTAATATTGTTGAGAATTAACACTAAACTGTCTGCCTTATGAAAAAGCTTTTCTTGCTGGTCGCATTGGCGTTCGGAATCGGCTTTGTCCAGTCCGTCCGGGCGCAGCAGGATGTGGTTGCCGGCATTCCGGTCAACTACGATGAATCCAAGGTCGGAGATTACAAGGCGACGTTGCCTGACGCGCTGGTCTTCAACAACGGAAAACCGGTCAGGAACGCCCGCCAGTGGATGCGCAAGCGTCGTCCGGAAATCGTCAAGCTGTTCGAAAAGTACGAGTACGGCAAGTGGCCGGCCAAGCGCCCGAAACTCCGTTATGCCGTCCAGAAAGATTTCGGACTGGGGGGAATGGCCGTCCGGAAACAGGTGACGGTCTATTTCTCTCCGGATGACAACGGCCCGCGGGTGGATGTGCTGATCTACCTGCCCAGGGATGCGAAAGGCCCCTCGCCGCTGTTGCTGAACCTCAGCTTCTCGCCCAACAACCTGGTCGTCTTCGAACCGGGCGTCAAGCCGGGCCGGCGCTGGGACCCGAATACCCGTACGGCCAATGTCATACCGACGCCCCCGACGCTCGCTCCCAATCCGGCGATGCGCATCGGCATGAACGAGACGGTCAGGATGTTCCTCCAGGCCGGCATCGGATTCGCGACGCTGAACTATACGGACATGGAGCCCGATTTCAAGGATGCCGCGGCCCTGGGAATCCGCGGCCTGTACCTCAAACCCGGTCAGACCGAGCCGGCCGAGGATGAGTGGGGCGCCATTTCCGCCTGGGCATGGGGCATCAGCAATGTGATGGACTACTTCGTCGAGGACGCCGACATCGATGCCGGGCGTGTCGCGCTGACCGGCTGTTCGCGTCTGGGCAAGACGACGATCTGGACCGGCGCCCGCGATCCGCGCTTCGCCGTCGTCATCCCCAGCTGTTCCGGCGAGGGCGGCGCGGCCATCAGCCGCCGCAATTTCGGCGAAAACCTGGCGCACATTACAGCGGAGAGCCGCTATCGCTATCAGTTCTGCTTCAACTATTCCAAGTATGCCGACCGGGTGGATGAACTCCCGGTGGATGCAAACCTGCTGGTCGCGCTGATCGCGCCGCGCCCGCTGCTGCTGCAGACGGGAACCACCGATACCTGGTCGGATGCCAAGGGTGAATGGGTGGCTGCCTGCGAAGCCGCCAAGGTCTATGAACTGCTGGGCAAGGACGCCCTGGTCCCAGGTGCGGACCCGGACCATGTCCCTGCACCGGACCGGCCGATCTACAGTACGCTGGGATACGTGATCCACGAGGGCGGACACGGCGTCATGCCCCAAGACTGGATATACTATCTTGAGTTCTGCAAGAAGTTCCTTTAGCAGGAATTACGCGACGACCCACACAAGGACGTGCCGGTCGAAGGTGATGTACTGGAGTTCGAGTTCCTCCTCGTAGCCGTCCTTGTTGATGAAGGTGGCCTCCAGTTCCCCTTCCGTGCGCATGCGGAAATCGGAGATCTCGATCTGCTCCGCGAAGTCCACGTTGTATTGGGAGAGTTTCTTGTAGACAGCTTCCTTGGCGCACCAGTAGATGGCCAGCTGTTCGTTGCGTTTCTCGTCGTCCAGGTCGTCGATCTCATCCTCGGACAGGGCTTTCTTCTCCACGGCGGAGAAATCTCTGTCCAGGGACTCGCAGTCGATGCCGACCTCGTCGTTGTCGTTGATGATCACCGCGACATACTTGTCCGTGTGGGTGATGCTGATATTGGTTGCGTTGTTCTCGAGATAGGGCTTGCCGTTGTCGTGGTGGCTGAGATAGACCTTTTCTTCGAAAATGGCATCCAGCAACGCCCGCACCGCAAGCTTCTGCTTGCGCAGCGATTCGCTCTTGATGTAAGAAATTTCTTCCAGCTCGTCAGATGGAATGGATGAGAGTGCGCGAAGCTCCGCTTCGGACTCCGTGACCTGCCAGACGCCTATTTTCGCATGGTACGAGTGATAGTCGTCGTCGAGATCCTTGATGAGGTATAGTGCCATAAATGTTTTATAACGTCGCAAAGATAATAATCTTTTTGTATATTTGCGTCGCTTTTCGGAAGATAGCAGGTTATTTGACAGAAGATAGTTAGTAGATAAATAGTTAGAGTATGAAATACCTGACTGATGAAAAACTTACCATTGTCGGCGCCGCCGGCATGATAGGTTCCAATATGGCCCAGATCGCCCTGACCCAGGGGCTGACCCCGAACATCTGCCTGTACGATGTGTACGAACCCGGTCTGCGCGGTGTCGCGCACGAGATTAACCACTGCGCTTTCGACGGGGCCAATGTCAGCTGGACCACCGATCCGGAAGAGGCTTTCACCGGCGCCAAATACATTCTCTCGTCCGGTGGTGCTCCGCGAAAGGAAGGTATGACCCGTGAGGATCTGCTGCGGGGCAACTGTAAGATCGCCGAGGAATTCGGAAAGAATGTCAGGAAATACTGTCCGGATGTCAAGCATGTCGTCATCATCTTCAACCCGGCCGACCTGACCGGTCTGGTCGTGCTGCTGCACTCCGGCATCCGTCCCGAATGTGTCTCCACCCTGGCGGCCCTGGACTCCACCCGTTTCCAGGAGGCGATTGCCGCGACGGTGCATGTCCCGCAGTACAAGGTGACCGACGCGCACACCTACGGCGGACACGGCGAGGTGATGGCGGTGTTCGGCAGCCACGTGCGGGTTGACGGCCGTCCGCTCAGCGAGTTCAACATTTCGCCCGAACAGTGGGAGGAAATCAAGCGCCAGACGGTCCAGGGCGGTTCCAACATCATCAAACTCCGCGGACGCAGCTCGTTCCAGAGCCCGGCCCACCATTCGGTCCGGATGATCGCGGCGGCGATGGGCGGCGATCCGTTCACCCTGCCTGCCGGCCGCTACCTGAACAGTTGCGGATACGAGCACGTGATGATGGCTATGCCGACCGTGATCGATTCCAAGGGCGTCCATTTCACCTGCCCGGTGGGAACGAAGGCCGAAAATGAGGCCCTGCATGCGTCCTACGAGCATCTCTGCGAGATGCGCGACGAAATCATCGAGCTGGGAATCATCCCCGAAATCAAGGACTGGCACAAACTCAACCCGAACCTCTAGCGGACCAGCCACTGTTCCGGGTCCTGGGGGTCGGTGTTTTTCCAGAGTTGGAAATGCAGCTGGGTCTCGCCGGAGATGGTGTCAATGCGGCCGAGCACTTGCCCGGTCGTTATTTTTTGTCCGGCCTTGACCGAGACCGAGGCGAGTTTGCAGTAGAAGGTGAAGTAGCTGCCGTGCTGGACCAGGACGCACTGGTTGTATCCGGGCATCACGACGATCTGCTTGACGACGCCGTCGAAGACGGCCCGGATCTCCGTGCCCTTGTCCACCGCCAGGTTGACGCCGTTGTTGAAAGGCAGCTTGACATTCTTGTACACGGGGTGGTTGTGCTGGCCGAAGCCTTCGACCACGACGCCCGCGGCGGGCCAGGGGAGTTTCCCCTTGTTGGCGGCGAATTCGTTCGCCAGCTTCGTGTCGATCTCCGTGCTGGTGGTCTTCCGGGTCGTGGTGGTCTTGCCCTTGCCCATAGCGTTGTTGATCATCTGCTGGATCTGCCGGTTCAGCGCG
This sequence comes from Bacteroidales bacterium, assembly GCA_017454335.1. Classification (GTDB taxonomy): domain Bacteria; phylum Bacteroidota; class Bacteroidia; order Bacteroidales; family UBA932; genus Cryptobacteroides. Next base: position 13,303 of record JAFTDE010000057.1, read on the forward strand.
TCCACCTGCTTTTTCTTGGCATTCAGCTGGGACTGGTAGCGGGATTTGTTGGCGTTCAGCTGATTGACGAGTTTCTTCGAGGAAGCCTCTTCCTGCTGGAGCTTGGACAGTTCGGCCTGGTGTTCGGCGCGCAGGGCCCGGGCCTCGGCGCGGGTGGAATCCAGGCGGGCGCGGCGCTGCTCGAGTTCCGCGCGGGTTTCCTGGATGTGGCGCGCCTGGCTGTTCATCTGCGTGGACAGGCCGCGCAGGTAGGCGAAACGCCGGGTGGCCTGGTTGAGGTTGCGGCTGGCCAGGATGTACATGTACCACACGCGGGCATCCCGGTTCTTGTAGGCGTTTTTGATCAGCCGGTTATAATATAAGGTCATCGTGTCCAGGCGCTCCTGGGCGCGGTTGATCTCGTGCTGCATCGCGTGCAGCGAATCGTCCAGCACGCGGATCTCGCGGTCGCTGCGCTTGACCAGCTCGCGGCGCGCCTTGACCTGCCGCTGGACCAGGTTCAGCGAGGTCAGCGCATTGTTGCTCTTGGCGGTGTTTTCCTTGATCTGGGCCTCCAGGATGGCGATTTCCTTCTGCAGACGGTCGCGCTCGCCCTGCTGTTTGGAGACATCCTGCGCCGTGGCGGCCAGGCAGCCCAGCAGCATCAGGACGCTCAGTATGAAGGCGGAACGTTTCATTGCTTGCCGGACAGGTTGCGGGCCAGGCCCTCGTAATAGGTGGCGACGTCTTCTTCGCCCAGGGCGTGCAGGACCTGGGCGTAGTGGGCCAGCACGACGGCGCTCTCCCGGCCGCCGTAGATCATGGCGTGCTTGAACACCGGCTTGGCCTCCTTGGAGCGTCCCAGCAGGTGCAGGATCCATCCGTAGGTGTCCAGGTAGGTCGCGTTGTCCGGCTCGGCTTCGACGGTCTTCTTGCTCATCTTCAGCGCCTTGCGCAGGTTTTTGACCTCCTGGCTGAGGTAGTATGCGTAGTTGTTCAGCACGGGCAGGTAGTCGGGCTGGATCTTCAGCGCCTTGTCGTAGGCCTTGAAAGCGTTGCGGGCGTCACCCATGGTGTAGTAGCTGTCGCCGATCAGGCTGTAGCTCTGCAGCAGGGCGGTGGTGTCGTGCGGGTCCAGGGCGATGATGTCCTGGCATTCGCGGATGACGGCGGGCCAGTCGGACAGGGTGATCTGAACCTGCAGGTTCAGGGTATGCGCGGCGCTGTTGTCCGGATGCGCCCGCAGCAGGCTCTGCATCAGGCCGGAGATTTCCGGGCCGAAATTCTCGAAGAACTGCGGCGGATACGATCCGAACAGGGCGTTGAAATAGCTGCATTTCGCTTCGGGAACCAGCTCCTGGTCCGCCGCGACGCTGTCCAGCAGGCGGAAGTATCCCGGCATGTCGCGCTGGCGGCGCAGCACGTCCGCCTTGCCCAACAGGGCGGGGGGATAGCCCGGCTCCATCTCAAGGGCCTGGTCATACCAGCCGGCGGCCTCGTCCAGGCGGTTCCGGGCGGCATGGCTGTCCCCGAGGATCGTCAGGATATAGCTGTTGTGGTATTGCGAGGGGTACTTGCGCACCAGTTTTTCGTACAGCGGCGCAGCCCGGTCTTCGCGTCCGATCTGCATGTACAGCAGGGCCAGCGCATCCTGGTACCACTGGTTCGTGGTGTCCAGCTGGACGGCGCGCAGCAGGTGCGATTCCGCCTCGTCCGCCTGCCCCTCGGCGAAGAGCCAGGCGCCCAGGTAATAATGGGCTGCATCGTTGTCAGGGGCCGTTTCCAGCAGGGCCGTGAGCTTCTTGATGGCGGTCTGGCGGTCCCCCTGTTCGTGGTCTTTGACGGCATCGACCAGCACGCCGTCCACGGCCGGTTGCAGGATATCCTGCCCGGACGCGCAGATGCAGAGCAACAGGGAAACGGCTAAAGCGAGGACCTTGTTCATATCAATTACAAAAATACTATATTTTTGAGAGAAATTTTGGCTATTTTCGTGCCATAATTGTAGTAACGATGCAACTTTTTGGAGAGAAGCGGCATCTTATTACTCGGGAAATGGATTGGATCGAAGGGGCCCGCAAGGGCGACCGGAAGTCGCAGAAAGCCATTTACGACCTGCTGTCCCGCAAGATGTTCGCCGTCTGCCTGCGTTACATGGGCGAGCGGGATGCTGCGGAAGACGTACTGCAGGATGGTTTTGTGACCCTTTTTTCCAAGCTGGACAGTTTCCACGGGGAGGGATCCTTCGAGGGCTGGGCCCGCAAGATCTTTGTCAATACTGCGCTGATGAGTCTTCGGAAGAAGGACGTGCTGAAGCAGAGTGAAGACGTGGACACCGCGTGGAACGTGCTGAGCGAAGATCCGACTCCCATTCAGAAAATAACCTATGATGAACTATTGGACTGCATCGCCGAACTGCCTCCGGGTTTCCGGACCGTGTTCAACATGTATGTAGTCGAAGGCTACTCCCACAAGGAGATCGCCGAAGAATTGGGAATATCCGAGACGACGTCACGCTCGCAGCTCCTCAGGGCGCGGGCGATGCTGCAGGGCAAGATCAAAAAGTAGTAAGATGCGACACGAACAGAACGACAATTTTGACCTCCAGGTGAGGTCAATGCTGCAGGACGCGGAGGTAAAGGTACCTTCGCGCGTCTGGCGTGCCGTATCGTCCAGGCTCGATGAGTCGGCCGTCGCGGCCGCCTCTCCGTGGGGCTGGGCCCGCTGGGCCGGCCTGGCGCTTGCCGTTGCGGGTGCGCTGGCCGCCGCCCTGCTGCTGCCCGGCACCTTCGACCGCCGTCCGGAGGCCCCGCTGGTGGCGGACAACACCGTCGTGACCGACACCCCGGCCGTCGTGTCTGATGCTCCGGCTGTCCAGTCCGAAGCTCCCGCTGTCATGCCCGACCCGATCGGGCATCCCGCGACCCAAAGGACCGTTCCCGCGCAGGAGGCCGTTCCTGTGACGGAAGGGACCGTTTCCATTCAAGAGGCGGTTCCTGTGACGGAAGGGACTCCCGATCAAGTCGGGAGTGACGCCATTGCCACGAAGGACTCGGAGCGCAGCGACCGAGGGGAGTTTGAGGGGACTCTTCCCCTCAATGATAATCATGATGCGAATGTCGGCCGTCAGGCCGACCCCTTCGCCGTCATGGCGGCGGAAGACGCGCGCAAAGCCCGCCGGGCGCAGGTCTCCCTGGTCGCGCAGGGATCCTTCACCGGCAACCGCAGCGAAATCGGCGGCTTGCAGCTCAAACCTTTCTACGGCGCTTCCGGTACCGGATCCCCCAGCCAGATCGTCACGGAGAAATCGGCTTCCAACTACGGCATTCCCGTCACCTTCGGTCTGGGCGCCCGCGTGCGTTTCGCGCCGCGCTGGTCCGTGGGATTCGGGCTCAACTACTCGCTGCTCAGCCGCAGTTTCACGGGCGAGTACCAGAATTTCTACGGTACGGTCAGCAACACCCAGCAGTACATCGGCGTTCCCGTCAACCTCTTCTTCGACATCCTCTCCACGGACGTCATCCGCTTCTATGCACAGGGCGGCGGATCCGCGGAATACTGCATCGCGAATAATTTCCGGCTGGACCGCGTCGAGACGCCGAAGCTGTTGAAGGAACCCGCCAGGGGCCTGCAGTTCTCCGCCGGCCTGGGCCTGGGCGTCGAGTTCATGCTGTCGCGCCGCCTGGGCGTTTACATCGATCCGGGTGTCCGCTACTACTTCCCGGGCCAGCAGCCCAAGAGCGTCCGGACCGACAATCCCCTGCTGGTCACCTTCGAGGCGGGTCTGCGCTTCGACCTCGGAAACAGATAATCCCGATAAGAAACATACAATTGTGGCAAAAGCCGGAATATTGTGGCAAACAATTTTCCGGCTTTTTCTTTTATGCTTTGCTTTGCGGAAAAAAAACGCAATGAAAAGGATTCGACTGTTGGAGCTGCTGCTCCTGTTGCTGCCGGTGGTGGCGTGTGATGTGTTGGAAAGCGGGCGGCTGACGGGCCGGCCCGGCAAGGGGGTGGACATCCCCGGGGAGGTTCCGGAAACCGGTTCTCGTTTCGATACCTGCGTGTTCGTCTCCGCCGTCCGGGTATCGGGCGGATATGACTGGCGCCGGGATGTCGGCTTCGAGGCGTCCGCCTGTTCGGTGGTCCTGTACCGGGATTTCGAAGTGGTGCTGACCCTGCCCGCGGACGGGGAGATCAGTCCGGATCCGGACATGCACCACATCCTGGACGGGCACCTCTATACGGAGTATGCCGCCTGGAACGAGACGGTTGTCCGGCGGGACGGCCAGCTGGTCGCCCGCTGGGCGGGGCGGGAGCGGCTGTGCGGGCTGTGGGCGGAGGGAGATGCGGTCTATACCCTGGGCCAGAACCGTTCCGGCGAGGGATTCTCGCTCCGCCGCAACGGGGCCGTGCTGTTCAGCCGGAACTCCGGCCAGGTGGTCGGCAGCCTCTCGGATGCCTCGTTCCCGCGGACGGGCGCGCTGTGCCGGGATGCCGGGGACTTCTGCTTTTTCTTTACGGACGGGCCCGCGCACGCGCGTACCCTGCATCTGGTGCGGGGCGACCGTGCGCAGCAGCTGGGAACGGTCCCGATCGGCAGCAGCCTGGTGGATGCCAGGATCGTGGACGGCCGGGTATACAGCCTGGCCCTGGCTTCCGGCCGCGCCGACCTGTGCGTGGACGGGCTGCACGGTGACGAAGGAAACAGCCCCGGGCTCAGTTGGACGGATGCCCGCATCTTCCCGGAACCCGGCGGGGTGGCCTTGGCGGGGCAGTATGTGCTGGACGGGGAGGCTGGCAGCGGCGTGCTGCACCGGGACGGCCGGCTGGAACGCAAGGGCGGGCCGGACTGTGTCATCTACGGGGACGGGACGTCTTTTTCGGCGCTGGATATCTCCCGGTCGACGGGCATCGGGGCGCTCTTTTACTTCTTTCACGGCGGCTGCGCGACCTATTTCGACAGCCGGCTGTATGCGGCGCTCTCGCCGCGCAACCCTTCGGAGGCGGCGATGGTGTCCTGCGGCGCCCAGGTGCAGCGCCTGGACCTGGACGGGTATCTGACGGGAATTGCGGTCTCAGTCGTCCCAGCTGAGCAGCCTTGACCCGTCGTCGCGGACTTCGATGCGCACGCGCAGGGTCTCGTCGGGCAGCAGTTCCTCGATGTTCTCCGGCCACTCCATCAGGCAGAGTTCGCCGCTGTCCAGATAGTCGTACAGCCCGATGTCCAGGGCTTCGGCGGCTTCCTTGATGCGGTAGAAGTCGAAATGGAAGACGGGCCTGCCGTCTGCGGCGCGGTACTCGTTGACGATGGCGAAGGTGGGGGAGCTGACGGCGTCGTCCCGCACGCCCAGCACGTGGCAGAGGGCCGTGGTGAAGGTGGTTTTGCCGGCTCCCATTTCGCCGTAGAAGGCGACGAGGCGCCGGTCTCCGATCTCGCGCAGGAATGCCTCGGCGGCTGCGCCGATGCCTGCGAGGTTCTGTATGACAATCGTATGCCGCATAGCGGCACAAAGTTAAAACATTTCAAAGTATGCTGATACATGTATTCGGAGCAAAATGCATCGGAATCGATGCGGTGCGGGTGACGGTGGAGGTTGACATTGACCGGGGCATCGGCATCCATCTGTGCGGCCTGGCGGACGTGGCGGTCAAGGAGAGCCTCCTGCGGACCATCACGGCGCTGACGTCGCTGGACTACAGGATCCCCGGCAAGAAAATCGTGATCAACCTGGCCCCGGCGGACCTGCGCAAGAGCGGCAGCGGGTACGACCTGCCCATCGCGGTGGGGATCGTGGCCGCGTCGGGCCAGCGGGAACTGCCGCGGCTGGGCCGGTACCTGATGATGGGGGAACTGGGGCTGGACGCGTCCCTGCGGGACATTCCCGGGGCGCTGCCGATCGCGGAGCTGGCTGTCCAGGAGGGCTTTGACGGCTGCATCCTGCCACGGCGATCGGCACTGGAAGCCGTGGAGCTGGAGGGGACCGAGGTGTACGGGGTGGAGCGCTTCGAGGACGTGATCCGCATCCTCGAGGGCGAGGAGGACTGCACGGACCTGCTGGTCCGCAATTCCGATATCCCCGTGCGGCCCGCGGCGGAAGCGGCGTCCGTGGACTTCGCGGACATCATCGGGCAGGAGAGCGCCAAGCGCGGGGTGGAAATCGCCGCCGCGGGCGGGCACAATGTAGCGATGATCGGGCCGCCGGGATCGGGGAAGAGCTCGCTCGCGAAGGCGATGGCGGGCATCCTGCCGCCGATGACGCAGGGGGAGGCGCTGCAGACCAGCAAGATCTATTCGATCGCGGGCAAGGGGGACCTGCGCTATGGCCTGGTCCGTTCGCGGCCCTTCCGCTCGCCCCATTACAGCGCCTCGATGCCGGCGGTGATCGGCGGCGGCACCGATCAGATCCTGCCCGGGGAAATCAGCCTGGCCCACAACGGGATCCTCTTTCTGGATGAACTGGGACAAATGCCGAAGGCGCTGATTGAAGCGCTTCGGGGGCCGCTGGAGGACCGCGAGGTGGTGATTTCGCGCCTGAAGAACAAGGTGCGGTACCCGGCGTCGTTCATGCTGGTCGCGGCGTCGAACCCCTGCCCCTGCGGCTACTACGGCGAGGGGGACCGCTGTACCTGCACGGTGGGGCAGCGCACGCGCTATCTCTCGCGGCTCAGCGGTCCGGTGATGGACCGCATCGATATCCAACTGTGGGTCCGGCCCGTGCAGTCCGCGCAGCTGGGGATGATCGGGCGGGTCGAGCCCAGCGCCGTCGTCGCAGAGCGGGTCCGTCGCGCCCGGACGCTCCAGCAGGAACGCTTCGCCTCCGAGGCCATCCGCTGCAACGCCGAGATGGACAACCGGCTGGTGGAACGCTTCTGCCCGCTGGACGGGCCTTGCCGGGAGGTGCTGGGCAAAATGATGGACCGGCAGGGCCTGTCGATGCGCGCCTACTACCGCATCATCAAGGTCGCGCGGACGATCGCCGACCTCGCCGGAGCGGGGAATATCCAGTCCGAGCACCTTCTCGAGGCGGCCTCGTTCCGTTTCCTCGACCGCCGCGAAACCTGGGAGTAGGGGATGTCAGGCCGATCGCCGCCCACCACAGCCAGGCAAGCGGTCATCAAGAGCTACACGTTCACACCCGTTCAATAAGTTTTTTCTTTTTGAATCCACGGCGTCGCCGTGTCAATACTGACCATTTATCGTTATATTTACGGAAAATTCCACATAAGATGACCAGTCGCAAAACCCGTTTCGCCATTTTCGGGACCCTCCTGTCCCTGCTGGTGCCGTCCTGTTTCACCGCGCAGGCGAAGAAGCCCGTGCTCAAGAATACCCAGTGGATCTGTTTCCACAATGTCCTCGTCCTCGACGCGGGCGTCATGAAGGAGACCTATACGCTGGATTTCATCTCCGCCAGGGAGTGCATCTATACGTACAAATGGGTGATGCCGTCCCATCCGGCCACCTATGTCAATCCGGACGGGAGCATCGACACCATCCCGGGCAGCAGTTCGGAGACTACGGCCCGCGGAACCTGGAAGCTGCGCGGCAACCGGCTCACCATCAAGACCGAGGACGGTCATACCCAGGTCTATGAGTACAAGGACGGCAAGCTGGTCGATCCGGTCCCGTCCACGGACCAGCTGGTCTTTGAAAAGCAATAACCAATCATTTAATCATACACCTATGAAGCACATTTTCCGTACGGTTCTGGTAGCGGCGCTCTGCCTGATGGCGTTCGCCCAGATGCCTGCGCGTGCCGCCGACGCTCCGGCAGCCGCGCCCAAGACCATGACCTACAAGACCCCGGAGGGGACCATGAAGGTCGAGTTCTGCACACCTGACATGTTCCGCGTGCGCCGCAGCCGCAGCAATGCGTTCGAGGCGGACGAGCCCTGGATGGTGATCAAGTACAACTGGGCGAATGTCCCGGTCAAGGAGTCCCAGGAGGACGGCAAGACCATCCTGACCACCTCCGCCCTCAAGATCGCGATCGACAAGTCCAACTATGCGATCGAGGTCTTCGACCTGGACGGGAAGAGCCTGTACAAGGAGACCGGCGCCCCGCATTTCGAGGACGCCAAGGCCATCATCAACCACGTCGAGATGGATCCGCGCGAGCATTTCTTCGGATTCGGCGAGCGCATGGATTTCCTGGATCAGCGCGGCAAGCGCGTCAGCCTGAACGTCGGCCTGGGCTTCGGTCCCAAGCCGGCCGTCGGCGGCAAGGACATCCTGCGCGCGAACTACTGCCCGGTGCCTTTCTTCATGAGCACCAAGGGTTACGGCATCTTCTTCCACAACGCCTTCCCGAATGTCTGGGACATGGGCTGGACCAACACCGAGGAGTACTCCTTCGAAGCCACCGGCGGTGAACTGGACTACTACTTCTTCAAGGGTGATTTCTACAAGATCCTGGACCTGTACACGGACCTGACCGGCAAGTCCCCGATGATGCCCGAATATGCCTTCGGCCTGCACCTGGGATCCTACTCCGGCGGTACCTGGAACAACGAGCAGTACACCTCCGACATGTACCCCGTCCAGCTGGCCAAGCAGATGCGCGACAACAAGATCCCCTTCGACGTACTGTGGCTGGATTCGACCTGGCGTTATTTCAATACCGAGCGTGTTCCCGGCCAGCCCGGCGGCTTCGGCAACGGCGGCGCGACCTTCGAGTGGCGTCCGACCTTCAAGGATCCGAAGTACATGTTCGACCGCGTCTATGACTACAACGTCGCGGCGTTCGGCCTGCACATCCGTTCCATCCTGGACAACGGTCCCGAACTGAAGATCCTGGACAAGGCCCTCGCGCACGGCGGGGTCGTCTATCCGGGCATGGAGAGCGGCGGCATCGTGAATTTCTTCGACAAGAAGGCCGTCGACTGGTGGTGGGACAACGCCGCCAAGCTGGTCGTCGACAAGGGCTGCATGTTCTTCAAGACGGATGTCGGCAGCGCCTTCGGCATGCGCTTCTACCGCGGTGCCGAATTCGGTCCGCAGCAGGAATTCAAGGTCGGTGAAGAGCCCGAGCGCCTGCACAACGTCTTCCCGATCGCCTATGCGAAGGCTCCGTACGAGAAATTCGCCCAGCACAACAAGGCGCGTGGATTCAACCAGACCCGCGAGGGATACGCCGGCATCCAGCGCTATCCGTACATCTGGGCCGGTGACTGGGGCAGCGAGTGGCAGTGGTTCGAGCCCGTCGTCCGCGGCGGCCTGAACCTGGCCCTGTCCGGCGTGACCTACTGGGCCCACAACATGGGCGGATTCGAGCAGTATTCCGCCTACGACACCGAGCTGTACGTCCGCTGGTGCGAATTCGGCCTGTTCACCCCGATGGCGACCCTGTTCGGCATGGACCACCCGCGCTACCACGAGCCCTGGACCTACGGCGAGGAGGCGATGGCGATCTTCCGCCAGTACGACAACCTCCGCTACCGGCTGATCCCGTATATCTATTCCGCTTCGTACGACCTGTGGAAGTCCGCCCGCCCGATCATGACCCCGCTGGTGATGGACTATCCCGAGGATGAGAACACCTACCAGATCTGCGATCAGTACATGTACGGCGGCGACATGATGGTCTGCCCGGTCGTCACCAAGAACGCCCTCAGCCGTCCGGTGTACTTCCCCGGCGGCGACTGGATCGACTACTGGACCGGCGAGCGCATCTCCGGCCGCCAGTACAAGTCCTTCCTCAGCCCGTGGGAGATCATGCCGATCTTCATCAAGGCCGGCGCCATCATCCCGATGCAGGAAGAACGCCAGTACTACAACGAGAAACCGCGCGACCTCATCACCCTGGACGTCTATCCGGCCGGCGAGTCCTCCTACAAGCTGTACGAGGATGACGGCATGAGCATGGAGTACGAAAAAGGCATCTGCGCCTGGACCGAGTTCAAGAGCGCCCTGTCCGACGGCAGCTGGAAGATGACGATGGGCAAGACCACCGGCAAGTACACCCCCGTCAAGCGCAACTACGTGCTGAAGGCTTTCCTGGACAAGGCCCCTACGGCCGTGACCGAGAACGGTGCTCCGGTGACGAAACTGGACTCCGCCGAGGCCGTTCAGGCCGGCGAGGGCTGGTTCTATGATGCCGAGGCGCACCGCCTGTGGGTCCGCACCCGCGGCAACAACAGCGCCGACATCGACGTCGTCGCCCGCTTCTAGTTTGAGGCTGCAGGGCCCCTGTCCCGCGGCGTCATGCCCGGCCTGACCAGGCATCCCTTTCCCAGAATATGGACTACTCGTGGTCATTTGTACACGAGTAGTCCATATTTTTTGTATTTTTACCCCGAAACACAACGGTTATGAAAAGATTGATCCTCTCGGCCCTCCTGCTGTGCTCGGCGGTGGCCGCATTCGCCTGCACGAACCTCATCGTCGGCAAGAAAGCTTCCGCGGACGGAAGCGTCATGTGCACCTACAACTGCGACGGGTTCGGATTCGCTTCGCCGCTGTCCTATTACGCTCCCGGACGCCACGCACCCGGCGAACTGATCGCCCTGCGCGGGGACGGCCGCTTCGTCGCCCAGGCGGAATACACCTACGGCGTCGTCGGCCTGATGAACGAGAACCAGGTCAGCATCGTCGAGACGACCTGGGACGGCCGGGAAGAGCTCCGGAACCCGGAGGGGTACCTGGATTACTTCACCCTGATGCGCCTGACCCTGCAGCGCGCGACTTCGGCCCGCGAAGCGATCGCCATCATGGACGCCCTGATTCGGGAATACGGGTACAACAGCACCGGCGAGTCCTTCGCCGTCTGCGACCCCGAGGAGGCCTGGATCATGGAGCTGATCGGCAAGGGACCGGGCCGCAAGGGCGGGGTCTGGGTGGCGCTGCGCGTGCCGGACGATGCCATCTGCGCTTACGCCAATTCCAGCCGCATCCGCCAGTTCCCGCAGGCACGCCGTGCTGACAAGAAACTGGGATTCTGCGTTGTCGAAGGGCAGAGCATGTACTCCGCCGACGTGATCTCCTTCGCCCGCGAGATGGGGTATTACGAAGGGCCGGATGCCGCATTCAGCTTCCGCGAAGCCTACGGACCGCTGGATTTCAGCGCCATCCGCTACTGCGAAGCCCGCGTGTGGAGCTTCTTCCGCCACCACTACGATACCGCCGTCATCGACAGTTACCTGCCCTTCATCAACGGGCAGACGAATGTCATTGATGCGTTGCCGCTGTGGATCCAGCCCAATGCGCCCGTGTCCGTGCGCGACCTGATGAACGACATGCGTGACCATTATGAAGGCACAGCCCTGGACATGACGACGGACGTCAGCGCCGGACCCTGGGCCTCGCCGTACCGCAACCAGCCCGTGAATTTCCAGGACAGCGAGGGAACGGCCATGTTCCGCGAGCGTCCCATCGGGTGCCAGCAGAGCGGCATGACGATGGTATGCCAGATGCGTTCCTGGCTGCCGGATGCCGTCGGCGGAGTGACCTACTTCAATATGGATGACGCCAGCATGGTGGCCTATGTGCCGGTCTACTGCGGCATCAACCGCGTTCCTGAGCCCTTCCGTGCGGAGAACAACAACATCAGCGAATTCAGCACGGAGAGCGCCTTCTGGATGAACAATTTCGTCGCGAACATGGTCTATCCGCGCTACAGCGCCATGATCGGGGACCTGAAGGAGGCCCAGACCGAACTGGAGGACTACTACGCCGCCGACCAGCCCGAGGTCGAAGAGCGCGCGAAGGCCCTGACGCCCGCCGACCGGGCGGACTACCTGACCCGCAAGACCATCGAATACACCGAGCGGATGATGAGCCGCTGGGACAAGCTGGCCCGCCTGCTGATCGTCAAGCACAACGACCAGATCATGCGTCCGAGCCAGGGCGGCGCCATCGCTCCGGGCCGGCACACTTCGCCGGCCTACGCCCCGGCCTTCATCGACGCCGTCCACGCCCAGACCGGCGACCGCTACGTCCGCCCGGAATAGCGTCTGCCGGACACAAAAAATATGGACTACTCGTGGTCATTTGTACACGAGTAGTCCATATTTTTGAGAAGGGATGCCCGGTCAGGCCGGGCATGACACCTTGAATGTTTAGGAAGCCGGAACCACCTTCACCGGGCGGATGTTGAAGCCCATGTAGCGACGGTGATATCCGGTCGTCCGTGTGCCATCTCCCTTGAAGGAGAGGTGATCGACCCACAACGGATCATAAGCCCCGCCCGAGAAATGCAGGTTCCTGGCCATCAGGGCTCCGGTCTTCCCCGTGATGAAGTAAGAGCTATACGCGATATCATCGACAAGCGGGATGAACATCTGGTTGGCGGAATACGCACCCTGGCCCGTGACGGTGTAACCGTAACGATATGGATCATACTCCCAGGTGCAATAGGTATACAATCCCGTGAGTTCTTCTATGGTCGGCGTCCGCCAGGGCATGCCGTAAATCTGGGAGGCGGCATCGTCGCCCGGCACCAGTTGGTGCAGATCGTCCGGACTGCCCGTGTCGCCCCAAGCTGAAGGGGACGTGGCCGGGACGTACCGGTTGAATGTTATACCATCACCGGATCCGGAAACGCGGAAGGCGTATTCCGCTTCGGAAAAAGTATGCAGACCTGCACTCATGACTTCCTTCAGGGTGTAACCGGTGGTCTCGCCCCAGGCGAAGAATAGGCCCGGTTCATTATCCCGCAGGGCACCCAGGTTCTTGGTCGCGAAAACGTAAATATTCCCGTCTTTTTCATACATGGGAAGTTCCGGGATTTCCGTCCCCTCATCCGTCCAATACGCCAGCTCCGGTAATACGACGGCGCTGCTCCGGGTCAGGGTCTTGCCGCTGACCGAGTAGCTGTACAAATGATCCGTCCGGAGGTCCCGCAGGGTGAAGGTGTAGTTTTGCGCCACTCCCTTCAGGGCTGCTGGCAGGACACCGCAGAAAGAGTATCCGCCAGCGTATTCATAGCCGGGAATGTAGTCAGCCGAGCTGGTGGTATATCCGCTGGCAGTGAGGCCGTCAACCGTCACGCTGGGAATGGCCGGGGAGCTTGTCAATAGGTAGCGTCCCGCATGCAAGCCGGTAGAAGCAAGATCCGGGATGAAGAAATGGACAAAGTCCTTGTCTGCCGGAAAACGCATGGTCAAGGTGGTACTCAGCACCCCGTCCGTGATGGTATAGGGTGTGTCTTCGCTGGTCATGTAATACGAATACACGGGCTGGGCGTACGGCTGGTACTCATAGGCAGGACTCCAGACCTGGTCGTCGAACTGCAGGGAATAGGCATCCCCTGCCATGTTCAATCCTATTCCCACCGACCCCCAGTACGGGACATAGACGGCAGACAGTGTGCCGGAAGTCCGGTTGGCGAGGCTGTCCTTGCACTCCTGGCTGATGTAAACACTCCATCCCGACGGACCATAAGAGATGTCCATGGTCGGTATTTCGGGCAGGAACTCTTTGTCGAAGAAGATGTAAATTTTATCCCCATATGTCCAGTCGGTCTTGGCGACACGGCTGTCGTCATCGCATTGGACGTCGATCTTGAAGGTCAGTTCTTTCTTGCCTGCCTGTTCTTCGGCCGGAACCAGCAGGGATTTCTGGCAGGCCGTCAGGGCGGCTGCCGCACACAGAATCAGTATAGCTATTTTTTTCATAATCGTTTCGTTTTACTGATTACCAATTCTCTTCAGCGTTGAAAGGATCCGGGCTGCCCGGGTCGACAGAGGAGGAGAGTACCGTGACGGTGCAGGTGGCTGTCAGGCCGTTCACCGTCGTGGCAGTGATGTAGGCGGTGCCGATGGCGAGTCCGGTCACGCGGCCGTTGCTGTCGACGGAGACAGTGGTAGGCTGGAGACTCTCCCAGGTGACGGACTTGTCCGTAGCGCTGGCAGGCCCGACCGTGGCGACGAGGTCATAGGCGCCTCCCACCGTGAGACCCAGCGAGGTCTTGTTCAGGGAGATGGAGGTCGGGACGAGGCTGGGAGCCGCGACGACGACCACGCAGGTGTCTTTCTGCTCGCCGGCCTGGGCGATGACATAGGTCTGTCCGGCGGCGATGGCGGTCACGGAGCCGGTGCTGCTGACCGAGGCGACGCTGGCGTCGGTGCTGGTCCAGGTAACGCTCGGATCGGTGGCGTCATTCGGCAGGACCGTTGCCGTCAGTGTCTCGCTGGCTGCGATTTCCAGCTTCAGCGTATCCTTGTCGATGGAGACGGAGCTGACTTCGACCGGCGGTGCCGGCGGAGTCGCCGGTGCGACGACAGTGACTTTGCAGTCGGCGGTCAGTCCGTTGGCGGACTTGGCGGTGACGGTGGCCGTTCCGACGGAAACAGCCTGGATGACACCGTCGGCAACCGTTGCGACAGCCTTGTTGGAGGTGGACCAGGTAACAGTCTGGTCCGTGGCGTCGGACGGGATGATCCGGGCGAGGACGTAGTCGCTCTGGCCGACTTCAATCTCCGTTTCGGTCTTGCTGAGCGTCAGCGAAGTAACTTCGATGACGGGGTCCTTGACCGTGACTTTGCAGGTCGCGCTCTTTTCGCCGGCCTGGTAGGTGATGGTGGCCGTACCGGCGGCGACGGCGGTGACGGTGCCGTCCGCTACGGTGGCGACGGCCGGGTTGGAGCTGGTCCAGCTGATGGCCGGGTTGGTGGCGTTATCCGGGGAGAACTTGCCGTTGAGGGTGGCAGTCTCGCCGGTGGTCAGATTCAGTTCGGCCGGGTCCAGGGTGACGGACTCGACTTCGATGGCCTTCTCGTTGACGGTGACGGCACAGGTCGCGGTCTTCTCACCGGCCTTGGCCGTGATGGTGGCCGTACCGGGGGCGACGGCGGTGACGGTGCCGTTCGCTACGGTGGCAACGCTCGGGTCGGAGGAGGTCCAGGTGACGGTCGGATCGGCGGCGTCATCCGGGGTGACCGTCGCGGTGAGCACGACGGCATCGCCGGCGACCAGGTTGAGGCTGGTCTGGTCCAGCGTGATGTTGTCAACCGGCACGGGCGGCAGGGAAACGGTCACCTCGCACGTGGCGGTCTTGTCACCCGCCTGGGCGGTGATGGTGGCCGTACCGGCGGAAATGGCCGTGACGGTACCGCCGCTGACATAAGCGACCTTCGGGTCGGAGGAAGTCCAGGTGACGGTCTTGACGGAGGCATTGTCCGGGGAGATCGTGGCGTTCAGGGTTCCGGTTTCTCCGACGATCAACGCCAGGGTGGTCTGGTCCAGGGTGATGCCGCTGACTTCGACGACGGGATCGGTGACGGTGACCGTGCAGGTCGCGGTCTTGTCACCCGCCTGGACGGCGATGACGGTGGTTCCGGCGGCGAATGCCTTGACGGTACCGTCCGTCACGGTGGCGACGCTCGGGTCGGAGGAGGTCCAGGTAAGGGTCTTGTCGCCGGCGTCGCTCGGGCTGACGGTGGCGGTGAGCTTGGCGCTCTCGCCCGTAACCAGGCTCAGTTCGGACTTGTCCAGCTTGACCTCGGCCACGGGTATGGGGGCCTTGGCGGCCTGCCGGACCGTGAAAGTGGTCTTGATCGGACCGCAGGTGATGGTGACGATCGCGGCGCGTTCGCTTTCTTCGTTGTTGGGCTGGGCGGTGACGGACAGCGTGACATCTCCGGCGGCACCGCTGGTAGGAACGACGGTGACCCAGCTGGAAGCCTTGGTGTCATTGACTTCCACGGACCATGCATCGGTTGCGGAGAACTGAACGGTTTTGTTTAGACCCTGTCCGGAAACGGCAGCCTCGAATCTGACGCCCGAGGCGAAGATTTCCTTGCTAGCTTCCGGAATCTTGATTTCCGGGCCGACGTCCAGGTTCTTGATCTCCTCGCATGCGGCGAAGGTCAGCAACGTGGCCAGGATGGTTAAGAAGTTTAGTTTTCTTTGCAAAATATAGGTTATTAATAGAAACTGCACGGGAAATCGGCATGTGATTCCAAAGATAGCAAAAAAAACGCACACGAACATGCATTCGTACGCGTTTTTTATGGTCGGGGTGATGTGACTCGAACACACGACCCTCTGGTCCCAAACCAGATGCGCTAGCCAACTGCGCCACACCCCGGAAGGACTGCAAAGATAGAAAAAATTCCTATCTTTGGCCTTATGATTATCCAAGCCAGCCAGATACACAAATCTTTCGGGACGCTGGAGGTGCTGAAGGGCATCGATTTCAGCGTCGATGCGGGCGAAGTCGTCGCCATCATGGGCGCGTCGGGCGCCGGAAAAACCACCTTTCTGGAGATACTCGGGACCCTGTCCACCCCGGACAGCGGTTCGCTGGTGATCGACGGTACGGATGTGCTGGCCCTGGGCCGTAACGAGCTGTCGGCCTTCCGGGGCCGCCGGCTGGGCTTCGTCTTCCAGTTCCACCACCTGCTGCCGGAGTTCACCGCCCTGGAGAACGTGATGATCCCGGCCCTGATCGCCGGCCGCAGCGCCCGCGAGGCGCGCGCCGGGGCGGAGCGGCTGCTGGACGAACTGGGGCTGTCGGCGCGCACCGGGCACAAACCCGCCGAAATGTCCGGCGGCGAACAGCAGCGCGTCGCCATCGCCCGCGCCCTGGTCAACCACCCGGCCGTGCTGCTGGCCGACGAGCCGACCGGCAACCTGGACAGCGTCACCAAGGAGGAGATCCACCGCATCTTCTTCGACCTGCGCGACCGCCTGGGCCAGACCATCGTCATCGTGACCCACGACCCGGATCTGGCCAAACTCTGCGACCGCACCGCCACGATGAAGGATGGCTGCTTCGTGTAGGCTTCCATGTTAAAAATATTTGCTAAATTTGTAGGATTCGTGTAGAAACGACTAAACTACAAATATATGGCAAATCCTATCAGCGTACTGAACCACGCAGCGGACAACATCCGCATCCTGGCGGCCGCCGCCGTTGAAAAGGCCAAGTCCGGACACCCGGGCGGGGCGATGGGCGGAGCAGATTTCATCAACGTCCTGTACTCCGAGTACCTCAAGTACGATCCGAAAGACCCCCGCTGGGCCGGTCGTGACCGTTTCTTCCTGGATCCGGGCCACATGGCTCCGATGCTGTACGGCCAGCTGTGCCTGGCCGGCAAATTCACCCTGGACGAACTGGCGAACCTCCGCCAGTGGGATTCCCCGACCACCGGCCACCCGGAACTGAACCTTGAGCGCGGCATCGAGAACACCTCGGGCCCGCTGGGCCAGGGCCATGTGCTGGCCATCGGCGCCGCCATTGCGGCCAAGTTCCTCGCCGCCCGTACGGGCAACCCGACCTTCGCCAAGGAGAAGATCTACGCCTACATCTCCGACGGCGGCATCGAGGAGGAAATCAGCCAGGGCGGTGCCCGCATCGCTTCCGTGCTGGGTCTGGACAACCTCATCATGTTCTATGACTCCAACGACATCCAGCTGTCCACCGCGACCAATGTCGTGATGAACGAGGACACCGCGGCCAAGTACCGCGCCTTCGGCTGGGACGTCATCGAGATCGACGGCAACGACGTCGCCCAGATCCGCAAGGCCCTGGACGCCGCGCAGAAGGCCGCCGGCCGTCCGACGCTGATCATCGGCAAGTGCATCATGGGCAAGGGCGCCCTCAAGGCCGACGGCAGTTCGTTCGAGCGTGACTGCAAGACCCACGGCGCTCCGCTGGGCGGCGACGCGTTCGTCAACACCGTCAAGCACCTGGGCGGCGATCCGGAGAATCCCTTTGCCATCTTCGACGACGTCAAGCAGCTGTACGCCGACCGCGCAAAGGAACTCGAGACCATCGTGGCCGCGCGCAAGGCCGAAGAGAAGGCCTGGGCCGACGCCAATCCCGAGAAGGCGGCCCAGCTGGCCGACTGGTTCAGCGGCAAGGCTCCGAAGATCGACTGGAGCAAGGTCGTCCAGAAGGACAATGATTCCACCCGTTCCGCTTCGGCCGCGTGCCTGAGCGCGCTGGCCGAGCAGGTTCCGAACATGATCTGCGCATCCGCCGACCTCAGCAACTCCGACAAGACCGACGGCTTCCTGAAGAAGACCACCGCATTCAAGTCCGGTGACTTCTACGGCGCCTTCTTCCAGGCCGGTGTCGCCGAGCTGACGATGGCCTGCTGCTGCATGGGCATGGCCCTGCACGGTGGCGTCATCCCCGCCTGCGGTACCTTCTTCGTCTTCTCCGACTACATGAAGCCGGCCGTCCGCATGGCCGCGCTGATGGAACTGCCGGTCAAGTTCATCTGGACCCACGACGCATTCCGCGTGGGCGAGGACGGCCCGACCCACGAGCCGGTCGAGCAGGAGGCCCAGATCCGCCTGATGGAGAAGCTGAAGAACCACCACGGCAAGAACTCCGTGCTGGTCCTGCGTCCCGCCGACGCCAAGGAGACCACCGAAGCCTGGGCCCTGGCCATGGAAAACACCAGCACCCCGACCGCGTTGATCTTCTCCCGCCAGAACATCGCCAACCTGCCCGAGGGCAACGACTACAGCCAGGCCGCCAAGGGCGGTTACATCGTCGCCGGTTCCGACGAGAACCCGGATGTCATCCTGGTCGCCTCCGGATCCGAAGTCTCCACGCTGGAGGCCGGTGCCAAGCTGCTCCGTGCCGACGGCCGGAAGGTCCGCGTCGTGAGCGTCCCGTCCGAGGGACTCTTCCGCCAGCAGAGCAAGGCCTACCAGGAGAGCGTTCTGCCCGCCGGCGTCCGGAAGTTCGGCATGACCGCCGGCCTGCCCGTGACCCTGCAGGGCCTCGTTCCCGCTTCCGAGGGTACCATCTGGGGCATGGAGTCGTTCGGATTCTCCGCTCCGTACAAGGTGCTGGACGAGAAGCTCGGATACACCGCCGAGAATGTTTACAAGCAGGTAAACAAGCTGTTCTAGGCGATGAAGAACATCCGGAACTTCTGTATCATCGCCCATATCGACCACGGCAAGAGCACGCTGGCCGACCGCCTGCTGGAACTCACCGGCACGCTGGCCGCGCGCGAAATGGAAAACCAGGTGCTGGACGATATGGACCTTGAGAAGGAGAAGGGGATCACCATCAAGAGCCACGCGATCCAGATGATCTACAACTGCCGCGGGGAACAGTACAAGCTGAACCTCATCGACACTCCGGGTCACGTGGACTTCTCCTATGAAGTTTCGCGCAGCATTGCATCCTGCGAAGGCGCCCTGCTGGTCGTGGACGCCTCGCAGGGTATTCAGGCACAGACGATCTCCAACCTGTACATGGCCATCGACCACGGGTTGGAGATCATCCCTGTGCTGAACAAGATCGACATGGAGTCCGCCCAGGTGGATGTCGTCACGGACGAGATCTGCGACCTGCTGGGCTGCGACCCCGACGATGTATTCAAGGTTTCCGCGCGTACGGGCGAGGGCGTACCCCCGATCCTGGACGCCATCGTGGACCGGATCCCGGCGCCGAAGGGCGACCCGGACGGTCCGCTGCAGGCCCTGATTTTCGACTCCGTCTTCAATTCCTTCCGCGGCGTGATCGCCTATTTCAAGATCAGCAACGGCAGCATCCGCAAGGGGGACAAGGTGAAGTTCTTCGCCACCGGCAAGGAGTATGAAGTCGAAGAGGTGGGCGTGCTGAAGATGAAGCTGGTCCCGACCGCGGGCATCCCCTGCGGCGACGTCGGCTACATCATCACCGGCATCAAGAGCGCCACGGAGGTCAAGGTGGGTGACACCATCACCCACGTGGCGGACCCCTGCGCGAAGGCGATCGCCGGATTCGAGGAAGTCAAGCCCATGGTCTTCGCCGGCATGTACCCGGTGGATGCCAGCAAGTTCGAGGAACTGCGCGCCGTGCTGGAGAAGTTCCAGCTGAACGACGCCTCGTTCGTGTACGAGCCCGAAAGTTCGCTCGCCCTGGGGTCCGGCTGCCGCTGCGGCTTCCAGGGCCTGCTGCACCTGGAGATCGTGCAGGAGCGCCTGTTCCGCGAGTTCGACATGGACGTGATCACCACCGTGCCGAACGTTTCATACAAAGTCTATACGATGCAGGGCGAGGTCAAGGACGTGCACAATCCGTCCGGTCTGCCGGCCCCGACCCTGATCGACCACATCGAAGAGCCCTTCATCCGCGCGCAGATCATCAGCAAGTCCGAATTCTTCGGACCCATCATGAAACTCTGCCTGGACCGTCGCGGCACCCTGGTCAGCCAGCATTACATCACCGCGGACCGGGTGGAGCTGAATTACGACATGCCCCTGTCCGAGATCGTCTTTGATTTCTATGACAAGCTGAAGACGATTTCACGCGGCTACGCCTCGTTCGACTACCACATTACGGGCTACCGTCCCGCGCGCCTGGTGAAACTCGACATCCTGCTGAACGGCGAGCCCGCGGACGCCCTCTCGACGCTGATCCACGAGGACAACGCCTACACCTTCGGCCGGAAAATGTGCGAGAAGCTCAAGGACCTGATCCCGCGCCAGCAGTTCGACATTCCCATCCAGGCGGCCATCGGGGCCAAGATCATCGCCCGCGAAACGGTCAAGCAGGTCCGCAAGGACGTGACTGCGAAATGTTACGGCGGCGATGTGACGCGCAAGCGCAAACTGTTGGAAAAACAGAAGGAGGGCAAAAAGCGCATGCGCCAGATCGGAACCGTCCAGGTGCCCCAGAGCGCCTTCATGGCCGTCCTCAAACTCGATTCCTAGCCCTACGGAACGGGATCGTATCCGCTGCCGCCCCAGGGATGGCAGCGCAGGATGCGTTTCAGGCTCAGCCAGAATCCCTTGAAGGGCCCGTATTTGCGGAAAGCCTCCAGGGCATATTGCGAGCAGGTCGGGGTGAAGCGGCAGGTGGGCCCGCCCTTGAGGGGCGAGATGCATACCTGGTAGAACTTGATCAGCAGGATGAACGGCGCGGCGAGAATCTGCTTGAGGGTCATTCCTGCGGGAGTTTTGCTTTGATTCCGCCCAGGGCGGCGGCGACCTCGTCCCGGATCACAGCGAAGGGGGCGGGTTCGCGGTCGGTGTAAACGAAGAGGATGTCCACGCCGGATCCCGCCAGCAGGCCCTTCTGGGTGCGGTAGGCCTCGCGCAGGCGCCGTTTCAGCAGGTTGCGCTTGACGGCCCGCTTGAAACATTTCTTGGGGACGGAGACCAGGATGCGGTTCACCCCGTTCTCGCCGGTGCACAGCCAGCAATACTTCAGGTGGGGGAGTACCGCCCACCTGCCGGCCGACATCAGCTGTTCAATACGGGTCTTCCCGCGGAGGATCTCCTCCCTGGGAAGGGTATTGGACCCGGCGGCCATTATGCCTTCTGTTGGAGATACAGCTCGATGGCCTTGGCGACCGAGGGGGCTTCCGGGGTGGGAGCCTTGACTTCGATGCTCAGGCCGGCTTCGTCCATCGCCTTGACAATGCTCTTGCCGTAGGTGACGAAGCGGATGGACCCCTGCTGGAAATCAGGGTGATTTTCGTACAGCGACTTGATGTCGTACGGATTGTACAGGGCGACCAGGTCGTAGGCGGCGAGATCCAGGCCCTTGAGGTCCTGGCTGACGGACTTGACCATCACGGCCGTGGCGAAGTCCAGCCCCTGGCGCTCGAACAGGCGCGTCATCGCCTCGGAATTGGCATTGTCCGAAGTGGTGATGAGGAATTTCTCGGCCTTGTGCTTGCTGCTGATCAGGGCGATGACGGATTCCGGCGTGCCGTTTCCGGAGAAGATCTTGCGCTTGCGGAACACGATGTGCTTCTGGAGGTAGTTCGCAACCAGCTCTGTGGTGCAGAAGTATTTCATCGTCTCGGGGACCTTGAACCGCGTTTCCTCGCACAGTTTGAAGTAGGCGTCGATCGCGACGCGGGAGGAGAACACGATGGCGGTATAGTCGGGGAGGTTGATGCGCTGGGCCCGGAACTCCTTGGCGCTGAGGGGTTCGATGCAGAAGAACGGGTGGAATTCCACTTCGGCGCCGAACTTCTCTTCCAGGGCGGCGTACTGCACCCGGTTGGAGGGGGCTTGTTGGGATATCAGGATCTTCATCGTCTGCTCAGTTGATCTAAAAAAGGACTGCACTCAGGACCAGTAAGCCCGCGGGCAGGATTTCAAGGGCGCAAAGATACAAAATTGTTGTAAAACCACCGCAATGTGCACCCAAAATTTGTCCGGTCCGCAGCAGGGAGAACAGCCAGAAGAAGCCCGCCATGACCAGCAGAACCATGCGTACAGACTCGTCTGGGGCATGAAAAACTTTCATGACCAGGGCGGTGAAAAGCATCAGGATGCCGGCGAGGATGGTAAACGTATTCAGGGTGTATTTGACTGCTCCGCGGTTGTCGGAATCCAGCGTGTGCGGGAGGACGATGGCCGAGATGCCGCGCCGTACCAGCAGGAAAACGCCCCAGATGCCGATGAAGGCCGGCGCGGACCATGCCGGGGGGATTGCGCTCCACCAGTCCGGGCGGTACAGGGCGAAACGGTCCGCCAGCAGGCAGAGCGGCGCGGCCATCGCCATGGCGCTGAGGTTGCGCGAGCGGGCCATGTTGACGCTGTGCTCGAGGTAGACGGCGCCCCGCCAGCGGGACGCGACCTGGACCAGCGAGGGCAGCAGGCGGATGATTTCCGCGATGTACAGCAGGAAGACCACGGCGGCGGCCACGACCAGGATCCGGTTCGTGGTCAGGTCCTGCCACTGCAGGTCCCGGACCGGGTCCGGGGGCGTCTGCGGCAGCAGCAGCTCGCCGCGGGTAAAGGGGAAGCCGGTCTGCATGGTCTCAGTTCCCCCGCTTGGCGTTGTATCCCATCTCGCGCAGCAGGTCCGTCACCTTGTCGCGCCAGTCGCCCTGGACCGTAATTTCCCCGTCCTTGGCCGTCCCGCCGACACCGCAGCGGGTTTTCAGGGTCTTGGCCAGGGCGGCGAGGTCCTCCTGCGTCCCGACGAATCCCTTGACCAGCGTGACCTGCTTGCCGGCCCGGCCGCTCCGGTCGATCGTGACGACGAGACGCTGGCGCGCGGCCTCAAGGGTCTGTACCGGGGCTGATTCAGCCTCGGTGTAAGCGAAGTCCGGGTTGGTGGAATAGACCACGCCCAGGCGTTTTTTCCAGTCGTTTTCGGCCATGATGGGATAATTTTTGCAAAGATAAGGATTTCCTTTGTATCTTTGTCAGTTATGATGAACCGTAAACAATTCGATCTGTGGCACCGGATCTGCGCCCTCGTGGCCCTGGCAGTATCCTCCGTTACGTATTTGCTGACCATAGAACCCTCCGCGTCCTACTGGGACTGCGGGGAATTCATCGCTTCGTCCTACAAACTGGAAGTCGGTCACCCGCCGGGAAACCCGGTGTTCCAGCTGTTCGCCCGGATCTTCACGATCTTCGGCGACAACATGCATGCGGCCGTGCTGGTCAATGCGCTGAGCGCGATCTGCTCGGGGCTGACGATCTTTTTCCTGTACCTGACGATCGTCTTCCTGGTCAAGCGCCTGATCGTCAAGAAGGAACAGGATGCATACAGCCCGGCGCAGGCCGTCGCGATCTTCGGATCGGGACTGGTGGGCGCCCTGGCCTACTGCTTCTCGGATACCTTCTGGTTCTCCGCTGTCGAGGGTGAGGTGTACGCGATGTCCTCGCTGTTCACGGCGATGGTGTTCTGGGCGATGACGCACTGGTACGACCATGCGGACGAGCCCCACGCCAACCGCTGGATCGTGCTGATCGCCTTCCTGATGGGTCTGAGCATCGGGGTGCACCTGCTGAACCTGCTGGCCATTCCCGCCATCGTCTTCCTGTACTATTACCGCCAGCGTGAGGACCGTCCGTTCAGCTTCTGGGAGCTGGTCAAGATCTTCGCGGTGGGCGTGGTGATCCTGGGCCTGCTGAACTTCCTGTTCATCCCGTACCTCCCGAAGCTGGCCGCGTACGTGGACCTGCTGTTCGTCAACGTCTTCGGCCTGCCGTACAACTCCGGCGCCGCCTTCTTCATGGTGGCGGTGTTCGTCCTGTGCTTCTGGGGCCTGTCGGCCACCTACAAGCGCCGCAAGGTGTTCTGGAACACGGCCCTGCTGTGCATGACCACCATCCTGATCGGCTTCTCGCTGTTCTCGATCGACATCATCCGCTCCTGCGCCAAGACCCCGACCAACGAGTACCAGCCGGACAACGCCTTCACCCTGGTCCGTTATCTGTCCCGTGAACAGTACGGCAGCGCGCCGCTCGTTTACGGCCAGTATTTCGACGCCCCGTACGACCTGGAGACCGTGGACTACTGGGCGCCCCTGGACGGCAAGTACAAGAAGGTCGAAGGCCCGCTGTCCCCCAAGTACAAGGCGACGGGCAAGATGCTGTTCCCGCGCATGTGGAGCGCCGCCGACCCCAAATACATCTCATTCTACGAGGCGTACACCCAGGGCAAGGGCCAGTTCGTTCGGGATGCGGAACACCGCAAGCCGACGATGGGGGCCAACCTGGCCTATTTCTTCGATTACCAGCTGAACTGGATGTACTGGCGCTATTTCCTCTGGAATTTCGTCGGACGCCAGAACGAAATCCACAGCCCCACCCCGGGCAACCTCTTCTACGGCAACTGGGAGAGCGGTATCGATGCCCTGGACGAACTGCGCCTGGGTGACCAGTACGACGCGCCGGATGCGCTGCGGAACAACAAGGGCAAGAACCACTATTTCTTCCTGCCGCTGCTGCTGGGCCTGCTGGGCCTGTTCTACCAGTTCGCGCGTGACAAGCGCGGGTGCTGGCTGACTTTCCTGATGTTCTTCATGACGGGTATCGCCATCGTGCTGTACCTGAACCAGCCGCCCGGACAGGTCCGTGAGCGGGATTACGCCTACGCCGGATCGTTCTATTTCTTCTGCGTCTGGATCGGACTGGGCGTGGCGGCGATCTACGATGCCGTGGACGGGTGGCTGCACGGCAAGGGCCGGATGGTCACGGCGGCCGGCACGACGCTGGTCTGCCTGTGCGTGCCCGCCCTGATGGCGGCCCAGAACTGGGACGACCACGACCGCTCCAACCGGGCCACGGCCGTCGAAATGGCCGGCAATTACCTGCGTTCGGTCGGGGAGAACGGCATCCTGGTGACGCACGGCGACAACGATACCTTCCCGCTGTGGTATGCCCAGGAGGTGGAAGGCATCCGGACCGACGTGCGCATCTGCAACACCTCGCTGCTGGGCACCGACTGGCACATCGACCAGATGACCTGGGCCGTGAACCAGTCCGCTCCGCTCCGCCTGAGCGTCCCGCACGAGCAGTACCTGTACGGCAACAACGAATACATCCCGATCCACGACGTCCGGAACCAGGTGATGTCCATCTCCGACGTGATGCGGATCTTCCGCCATCCCGACGCCCGGGTCGCGCTGACCTCCGGCCGCCGGGTGGACTACATCCCCTCGCAGCGCATTTCCGTGCCGGTCAACAAGGAGAACGTCATCAAGTACGGGATCCTGAGCGCGGACTTCGAACCGTACATCCCGGATGAGATCATCCTGACCATCCCGTCGGACAAGACCTACCTCACCAAACCCGAGCTGTTCTTCCTGGACCTGCTGGACAATTACCAGTGGGACCGCCCGCTGCATTTCCTGAGCATGGGCGGCGACATCAACATCGGGATCAAGGAATACCTGATGTTCGAGGGCTATTCGTACAAGTTCGTGCCGGTCAAGACGGGTGTGAGCACCATCGATGCCGGCCTGATCGATCCGGTCGAACTGGACCGCCTGTTCACGAAGGAATTCCGCTTCGACGCCGTGGCGCGCGACGACTACTTCATCGACTACCAGAACCTCTACACCAACCTGGGCACGATGTCCCTGCGCGGCCTGTTCTACGTGACGGCCAACGCCTTCATCGAGCTGGGCGAGAACGAGATGGCCCTGGCGCTGATGGACCGCGGCGTGGAGGTGATGCAGCATTATCCGCTGGAGAGCATCTGCCTGGGATTCTCCGCCAACGACTACATGGTGGCGGGCATCATCGACAACTACTACAAGCTCGGCCAGCCGGACAAGGCGCGAGCCCTGGCCAAGCCTTTCGGCGAGGAACTGATGAAGTCCGCGGTCTTCTTCCTGTCGTACTACGACGTGGCCCAGCGGGAATTCGACGATTGCGCCAGCTATCTGTACTACCTGGCGGACGTGATGGCGAAGGGCGGCGACAAGGAAGCCTCGGATGACTTCCGCAACCGCTTCTCGGCGATGCTGTCCATGGAGAAAGCCGTTGCAGACGATTAACGGCGCATCCGGACGAAAATACTCAAGGGGAGGGCTTTTCCGAAGCGGTCGCGCAGGGAAAGCTCTCCGCTTTCTATGCGGGCGGAATCGTCTTGCACGCCGAAGGCCTCCCGCACGAGGGTCTCGCCCAGCAGGGCGGAATAGCCGTTGGAATAGAGGTTCAGCACGAGGAAGCTGTTCTCCGGGGACAGGATCTCGTTTACGGTACGCAGCATCTCGAACAGGCATTCGTCCAGCTTCCATTTCTCCCCGTCCGGGCCGTGCCCATAGGCCGGCGGATCCAGGATGATGCCGTCGTAGCGGTTGCCGCGCCGCGCTTCGCGCCGGACGAATTTCATCGCATCCTCGACGACCCAGCGTATGCCGTCCAGCTGTGAACTCTCCATGTTCGTGCGGGCCCAGGTGACGACCTGGCGCACCGAATCCAGGTGGGTGACGTCGGCCCCGGCGGCCTTGGCGGCCAGCGAAGCGGCTCCGGTGTAGGCGAAGAGGTTCAGGACCCGGGGGTGCGGGCCCAGCTCGCGGGTCCGGGCGTAGATGTATTCCCAGTTCGGGGCCTGTTCGGGAAAGACCCCGACGTGCTTGAACGAGGTCAGCCCGAGGCGCAGCGAGATATCCTTTCCCTGCAGCGGGTAGCGGATGTACCACTGGTCCTCCATGCGGTGCAGGCGGTTCCAGGTGCCGCTGTCTTCCTTGCCGGCCTTGCCGAAACCGGCGCCGGGGGTGAAACGGGTGTGCGCGAGGCGCTGCCACTCCGCTTCGGGAAGGCTCTTGTCCCAAAGGGCCTTGGGTTCGGGCCGGGCGAGGCAGTAGGCGCCGAAGCGCTCCAGCTTTTCGCCGTTTCCGCTGTCAATCAGCTCGTAGTCTTGCCACTGTCGGTCTGGATATTCGATCATAGTATGACAAAGATATGCAGAAAATTGTTAAATTTGCCGTTCCTGAAATACATTTACATCTCATATTATGCAACAGTACATTGACAGTTATGATTTCACAGGCAAAAAAGCCATTGTGAGAGTCGATTTCAATGTTCCTCTCAACGAGAACTTCGAAATCACCGACGACACCCGCATCCGCCGGGCTATGCCCACCCTCAAGAAAGTCCTGGAGAAGGGCGGTTCGCTCATCATCATGTCCCACCTGGGCCGTCCCAAGAAGGTGGATCCGAAGTTTTCCCTCAAGCACATTGTCGGCCGCGTGAGCGAGTGCCTGGGCGTTCCCGTCCAGTTTGCCGACGACTGCCAGAAGGCTGACGCGCAGGCTGCCGCCCTCAAGCCGGGCGAGGCCCTGCTGCTGGAGAACCTCCGCTTCTACGCCGAGGAGGAAGGCAAGCCCCGCGGACTCGCCGAGGATGCCTCCGACGAGGAGAAGAAGGCCGCCAAGGCGGTTGTGAAGGAGTCCCAGAAGGAATTCGTCAAGAAGCTCGCCTCGTATGCGGACTGCTATATCAACGATGCATTCGGCACGGCGCACCGCGCCCACGGATCCACCGCCCTGATCGCCAAGTACTTCCCGAACGACAAGATGTTCGGATACCTGATGGAAGGCGAGATCGAGGCCATCGAGAATGTCCTGAAGAACGCCCAGCGCCCGCTGACCGCCATCATCGGCGGATCCAAGGTCAGTTCCAAGCTGGCCGTCCTGAAGAACCTGGTCGGCAAGGTGGACAACCTGATCATCGGCGGCGGCATGGGATACACCTTCATCAAGGCCGAAGGCGGCAAGATCGGCAACTCCCTGCACGAGGACGAACTCATCCCCGATGCGCTCGAGATCATGGCCGAGGCCAAGGCCAAGGGCGTCAACCTCAGCCTGTCCGTCCAGACCAAGGTCGCGGACGACTTCAGCAACGACGCCAACATCCAGCTGGTCCCCTCGCACGAGATTCCCGACGGCTGGGAGGGCATGGACGCCGGTCCCGAGTCCCTCAAGCGCTGGAAGGAGATCATCCTCGCCTCCAAGACCATTCTCTGGAACGGTCCCGTGGGTGTTTTCGAACTTCCGAACTTCGCCAAGGGTACCCTGCAGATCGCCGAGGACCTGGCCGAGGCCACCAAGAACGGTGCCTACACCCTGGTGGGCGGCGGCGATTCGGTGGCTGCCGTCACCAAGATGGGATATGCCGACAAGGTCAGCTATGTCTCCACCGGCGGCGGTGCCATGCTGGAAGCCATCGAGGGCAAGGAGCTCCCGGGCATCGCAGCGATTCGCGAATAATGATTACGGACGCTCGGAGTTGATGCTCCGGGCGTAATGCGTAGCCTCCTTTTTCCGTGCCGTGGTTTCCGGATGGACAACCGCGGCCGGAATTTTTTTGCGGTACGCATACACCAGCAGGCAGATGCCCGCGATGACGAAGGGGATGGACAGCAGCTGGCCCATGTTCAGGGCCATCGATTCCTCGAATCCGACCTGCGGCTCCTTGATGAACTCGATCAGGAAGCGCATGCCGAAGCATCCGATCAGGAACAGCCCGAAGAAGGTCCCGCGCCAGGTCTTGTCCAGCCGCCACTTGTAGATGGCGGTCAGGATCAGGCCCAGGATGAGGTAGGAAAGGGCTTCGTAGATCTGCGTGGGGTGCTTGGGAAGGGTCTCGCCGTTGCGCTCGAAGATGAATCCCCAGGGCAGGGTGGTGACGTCGCCGTAGATCTCGGAATTGAAGAGGTTGCCCAGGCGGATGAAGCAGCCGACGAAGGCGACCGGGATGACCAGGTGGTCCATGATCCACAGGAAGTCGAAATTGTGTTTCCTGCCGTATTTCGCGGAGAACCACCACATGGCGAGGATCAGGGCGATGGCGCCGCCGTGGCTGGCCAGGCCGCCCTTCCAGGGCATGAAGATCTCCAGGAAACCCTGCCACGATCCCAGATAGTAGTCGGGCTGGTAGAAGAGGCAGTGCCCCAGGCGTGCGCCGACGATGGTGGCGACGACCAGCGTGATCAGCAGCGGGTCCAGCAGGGATACCGGCAGTTTCTCCCGCTTGCAGAACCACTGGAACATGTACCAGCCGAGCGTGAATCCGAGAATGAACATCAGGCCGTAGTAGCGGATGCCGCCCTGTCCGATGTGGATCAGGACCGGGTCGATGTTCCAGCGAACGTAAAGTAAATCCAGCATAATGACACAATTATCCGGACAAATATAGTAACTTTACACGATTTTTCCGAAGGAATGATTTTTGCGGGATTATCTTGTAATTTTTTAGTTAGTAATGATACTTTTTTCGAGTCTGGTGGCCTTGTCGCTCACCCTCTCTCCGGCAGATACGGCTACATACCCGACAGTCATCACGCTCCGGCAGGCGATGGAAATCGCCCTGAGTGAAAATGTGTCGGTGAAAGTGGCGGATCTGGAGATCGAGCGTTCGGAGTATGCCAAGCGGGGAACCTATGCTTCGCTGTTCCCCCAGGTGGACGGTTCCGCTGCCTACCAGCGCACCATCAAGAAGCAGGTGATGTACATGGATTTCGACATGGGGTCGATGTTCGGCGGCGGGGATGACACCGAGCTGCCCGAAGGGATCGAGCCCACGGCGTCCTCCGGCGGCAACAGCGGCGGCATCGAGGTCGGCCGCTGGAATACCTGGTCGGCCGGTATCAATGCGTCGATGCCCCTGGTCAACGCCCAGTTGTGGAAGAGCCTCGCGGTCAGCGGACAGGACGTCGAGCTGGCCGTCGAGAAGGCCCGCGCCTCGCGCCTGGAGATGATCACCCAGGTCAAGTCCGCGTTTTACGGGGTCCTGCTGGCCAAGGAGGTCTATTCCGTGTACGAAGGCGTTTACGACAACGCCGTCCGCAACTTCGAGCAGGTCCGGATGAAATACAACGCCCAGAAGGCTTCGGAGCTGGATTTCGTGCGGGCCAAGACCGCCGTGACCAGCGCGATTCCCGACCTGTACGACGCCGACAACGCCATCGCCCTGGCGCTCTGGCGCCTCAAGGCCGTGATGGGCGTGGACCTGGACATGAACCTGGACGTCTCCGGTTCCCTGCAGGACTACAGCCAGCAGATGTTCTACGACATCCACCGGCACGACGGCGCCCCGCTGGACCGCAACGCGACGATGCGCCAGATCGCGATCCAGGCGGAAGAGCTGGCCAATGCGGTCAAGATGCAGCAGTACGCTTCGCTGCCGACCCTGTCCCTGGGATTCGCCTACAGCCTGAACGCGATGACCAACGACTTCAAGTTCAGCGAGTACCGCTGGTCCCCGTATTCCTATGTCGGGCTGTCCCTGGCCATCCCCATCTTCGCGGGCGGCCGGCGCAGCTATGCCATCAAGCAGGCCAAGGTCCAGTCACGCGAACTGGAACTGCAGCGCCAGGACACCGAGCGCCAGCTGAAAATATCCATCCGCCAGCAGCTGAATACGATGGAGACGGCGATGAACAGCCTCTCCGCGGCGAAGGAATCCGTCGAGACGGCGGCCAAGGCCTACGACATCGCCTCCAAGTCCTACGATGTCGGCCGCAGCACGCTGACGGACCTGAACGCCGCCCAGCTGGCCCTGACGCAGGCCCAGCTGAGTGTCTCCCAGGCCATCTACTCGTTCGTGACGGCCCAGGCCCAGCTCGAACAGATCCTCGGAATCGAAGAAGAAGAACAATAGCAGAAACATGAAAAGAACCATCATAATCCTGTGTGCCGCAGCGCTGGTCAGCAGCTGCGCCCGCAATGCCCAGCAGGGCCCCGTGATCGAGGCCCAGACTCCCAAGGTCGAGGTCGCCGTGGCGGCCACCCAGCTGGTCGCCCACGAGAATGTCTATTCCGCAACCGTCCAGGCCAATGTCACCAACAACATCGCCCCGCAGACCGGATCACGCATCCAGAAGATCCTGGTGGACGTCGGGGACTTCGTGAACGCCGGCCAGACCGTCGCCGAGATGGACCGCGTCCAGCTGGAACAGGCCCGTCTGAACCTGGCCAACAGCGAAACCGAGCTGGAGCGGATCCGCCAGCTGTACGATCAGGGCGGGGTCTCCAAGTCGGACCTCGACGCCATCGAACTGTCCGTGAACGTCGCCCGTACCTCGTACAACAACCTGCTGGAGAACACCGTGCTGCGTTCGCCGGTCTCCGGCGTGGTCACCGCCCGTAACTATGACCGCGGGGACATGTACACGATGACCGCCCCGATCTTCACCGTCCAGCAGATCACCCCGGTCAAGATCCTGGTCGCCGTGTCCGAATCCGACTACGCCCGCGTCCACAAGGGGGACAAGGTGTCCCTGGTGGCCGACGCGCTGCCCGGACAGACTTTCAGCGGCACCATCTACCGCATCTATCCGACGGTCGATCCCGTCTCGCATACGGTCAACGTGGAAGTCCGCGTTCCCAACGAGAAGCGGCTCCTGCGTCCCGGCATGTACACCCGCGTGACGCTGACCTTCGACGAGGTCGAGCGGGTCGTCCTGCCGGACGGCGCCATCGTCAAGCAGCAGGGTTCCGGCCAGCGTGCCGTGTACATCCTGGGTGCGGACAATACCGTCACGCTGCGCGTCGTCGAGCTGGGCCGTCATTTCGGCGGCAACTATGAGATCGTCTCCGGTGTGGAACCGGGCGAGAAAGTCGTGGTCAAGGGACAGACCGCCCTGCGGAGCGGCGTAACGGTGGAGGTACTCTGATGAGCATTTACAGAACAGCCGTCGACCATCCGGTCACCACGGCGCTGGTCTTCATCGCCTGTATGGTCTTCGGCGTGTATTCGCTGATGAACACCAGCATCGCGCAGTTCCCGGAGTTCGACGCCAACGTCATCATGGTGATGTCCTCGTACCAGGGGGCCAACGCTTCCGATATCGAAAACAACCTGACCAAGGTCCTGGAAAACTCCTTGAACGGTGTCGAGGACCTGAAGAACCTGAGCTCCCAGTCCAAGGAGAACATCGCGCTGCTGACCCTGGAATTCGAATACGGCACGGACATCGACGAGGCGACCAACAACGTCCGGGACAAGCTGGACATGGTCAGCGCCATCCTGCCGGACGGAGCCTCCCAGCCGACCATCTTCAAGTTCAGCGCGGACGACATGCCGATCATGATGCTGTCCGCGACGGCCACGGAGAGCCTCCCGGGCCTGGACAAGATCCTGGACGACAAGGTCACCACGACCCTGGCCCGCGTGCCGGGCGTCGGTACGGTGTCGGTCAGCGGTGCGCCTACGCGGGAAATCCAGGTGTACTGCGATCCCACCCGCCTGGAAGCCTTCGGGCTGAGCGTGTCCAACATCGCCGCCATCATCGGCGCCGAGAACCGCAACCTGCCTTCCGGCAGCATCGACATCGGCTCCGAGACCTATTCCCTGCGCATCGAGAAGGAGTTCGACGATCCGTCCGAGATGCTGGACATCGTGCTGGGCGCCTACAACGGCCAGACGGTGTACCTGCGGGACGTCGCCACCCTGCGTGACGGCAGCGAAGAGCGCGAGCAGGAATCCTACACCAACGGCGAACGCGCCGCGCGCATCATCATCCAGAAGCAGACCGGCGCCAATACGGTCAACGTCATCCGCCGTGTCAAGAAGCAGCTGGCCGAAATCGAGAAGACCCTGCCGTCCGACATCCGGATCACGACCATCGTCGATTCCTCGGACAACATCATCCGGACCATCAACACCCTGCGCGATACGATCATCATCACCTTCCTGGTGGTCATGCTGGTCGTGTTCATCTTCCTGGGCCGCTGGCGCGCGACCTTCATCATCGTCCTGTCCATCCCGATCGCCCTGCTGGCCTCGCTGGTGTACCTGTTCGCGACGGGCAGCACCCTGAACATCATCTCGATGTCCGCCCTGGCCATTGCCATCGGCATGGTCGTGGACGACGCCATCGTCGTGCTGGAGAACGTGACGACGCACCTGGAGAAGGGCGAGAAGCCCCGCGAGGCCGCCATCCACGGCACCTCGGAGGTGGGTATCTCCGTCATCGCCTCGACCCTGACCATGCTGAGCGTGTTCCTGCCGCTGACCCTGATCAAGGGCATGACCGGCATCATGTTCAAGCAGCTGGGCTGGATCGTCAGCATCATCATGATCGTGTCCACGACGGCGGCGCTGACCCTGGTCCCGATGCTGTGTTCGCGCTTCCTGCGCGGGAACTTCCAGGCCGGGAAGTTCTACAAGGTCGTCTTCGGCCCGATCAACCGCGGCCTGGACGCCGTTTCGCGCGGGTACGCCCGCCTGATCGGCTGGGCCGTTATCCACCGCCGGCAGGTCATCTTCGGCGCGCTGGGCATCTTCGTGCTGGTCCTTGCCCTGGTCGCTCCGCGCGTCAAGAGCGAATTCTTCCCCCGCGGGGACGAGGGCCGTCTGACGGTCAACATCCAGTTGCCGATCGGTACCGGCCAGAACGTCACGCGCGACCTGGCCCAGCGGGTATATGACCAGATCGTGGACGAGGTGCCCGAGATCCAGATCTGCAACTTCACCTTCGGCCAGGCGGATTCCGACAATACCTTCGCCAACATGCAGTCGAACGGAACGCATATCATTTCGTTCAACATCAACGTGGGCGGCAAGACCACCCGCAAGCGCAGCACCTCCGACATCGCCGACGTCGTGCGGGGCATCGTGGCGCAGTACCCGGAGATCCGCAAAGTCAGCGTCACCGAGGGCGGCGGCATGATGGGCGGCGCCTCGACCATCAGCGTGGAGGTGTATGGATACGACTTCGAAGAGACGGATGCGACCGCACGCGAGTTGCAGGAGAAGATGTCGCAGAGCCCGGTGTTCGCCTTGGTAAACCTCAGCCGCGAGGAGTACACGCCGGAATACCAGATCGACTTCGACCGCACCAAGCTGGCCCTGAACGGCCTGAATTCCTCGACCGCCGGCGCCGCATTCAGTGCGGCGATGAGCGGAACGATTGCGTCGTTCTACCGCGAGGACGGTGAGGAATACAACATCCGCGTCCGCTATGCGCCGCAGTTCCGCACCAGCATCGAGGACATGGAGAACGTGACCGTGTACAACGCCTCCGGGCGGCCGGTCAAGATCAAGGAGCTGGGAACGGTCATCGAGACCAGCGTCCCGCCGACCATCGAGCGCAAGAACCGCGAGCGCCTGGTGACCATCACCGGCATCGTGGCCCAGCGGGCTGCGCTCAGCGACGCCGTGGCCGTGGCGAACCAGGCCATCGCCGCCACCGAGATCCCCTCGAACCTGTCCGTGGTGATCTCCGGCGACTACGAGGACCAGCAGGACATGTTCTCCGACCTGCTGACCCTGATGGTGCTGATCCTCATCCTGGTGTACATGGTGATGGCTTCGCAGTTCGAGTCCTTCATGGCGCCCTTCGTCATCATGTTCTCGGTCCCGTTCGCCCTGGTCGGCGTCTTCCTGGGCCTGTGGAGCACGGGCACGCCGCTGGGCGTCATGGCCATGATCGGCATCATCATCCTGCTGGGTATCGTCGTCAAGAACGGTATCGTGCTGATCGATTACACCATCCTCTGCCGCGAGCGGGGCATGAACGTGATCGAATCCTCCGTGACCGCGGCCCGCAGCCGTCTGCGTCCGATCCTGATGACCACCCTGACCACCGTGCTGGGTATGCTGCCGATGGCACTCGGCAACGGTGAGGGCGCTGAAATGTGGAAATCCCTGGGTATGACGGTCGTCTGGGGCCTGTCGATCTCGACGCTGGTCACCCTCGTCCTCATCCCGACCGTGTACTGCGTCTTCGCGGCACGGGAAGAAAAACGTCAAAGCAAGAAGAAATGAAAGCGATATTCATAGCATACGACCAGGCCTACGGCGAGGAGATCGTCGGGGTGCTGGAGGAAAACGGCCAGCGGGGATATACCCGTTGGGAAGACATCCGCGGCCGGGGCCACGTCGACGGCCTGCCGCACATGGGCAACCACGCCTGGCCGGCGATGAATGCGGGCCTGCTGGCGGTCGTCCCGGATGACAAGGCGGCTCCGATCCTGGAGCAGCTGCGCGCCAAGGATGAGGCGACGCCCGGACTGGGCCTGCGCGCTTTCACATGGAATGTCGAAGATATGATATAAAATTGTATATTTGTGAGTATGGAAAAGATTATTACAAATACCAATGTCGAGGAGATCATCTCCTCCAGCCAGCCTGTTCTGGTGGATTTCTGGGCAACCTGGTGCGGCCCCTGCCGCGTCCTGTCGCCGACTGTGGACGAGATCGCCGCGGAGTTCGAAGGCCGCGCCGTCGTCGCCAAGTGCAATGTGGATGACTGCGAGGATGTCGCCTTCAAGTATGGCATCCGCAACATCCCGACCCTGATCTTCTTCAAGGACGGCCAGATGGTCGACCGCCTGGTCGGCGTCGTCTCCAAGGAAGAGATCGCCGCGAAGCTCGAGTCCCTGATGTAATTCCCGCCGGCCATGAGACAGTGGGTGCTCTGCGTTCTTGCGCTGGCGCTTTCGCTTGGCGTCTGCCGGGCCCAGACGGGTATCGTCGGCGGCCTGACCTCGTCCCGTCCGGACCTGGCCGGTGCCGTCCAGGATGCGTACAACATCAACCTGTACCATGTCGGTGTTACGCAGAAGATCCCCTTGCTGTTCGGATTCGCCATCCAGCCGTCGATCATCTACAATGTCAAGGGCTCCTGCCTCGGGACGATGACCGATGACATCTGGGAGCGCTCTTTCCGGGCGGACATGCGGACCGGGTACCTGGAGTTGCCGGTGCAGTTCCAGTGGGGCCCGGACCTGGGCGGTTTCCGGCCCTATGTGTTCGCGGAACCGTTCCTGGGATATGCGCTCAGCAATTCCGTGTGCGTCGACTCCTCCCCCGAACAGACCTGGGACAACCTGCGCAAGCGTTTCGAATACGGCGTCGGCCTGGGAGGCGGCCTGGAACTGTTCCGGCACATCCAGCTGTCTGTCCGGTATTTCTGGAATCTGGGATACGCCTACGCGGATACGATTACGGTCGAGAACATCACCCGGGCCATCGCCAACAACCGCTGTAACGGGATTTCGGCTTCCGTGGCCTTCCTCTTCTGACGGATATGGACGAGAAAAAAGCCGTATTCTTCTGTTCGTCGAGCTACAACATCGACCCGAAGTACAACCGGGCCGCCCGTGACGTGGTCCATGCGGCCTGCGCCTGCGGGTATGACATCGTTTCCGGCGGAACGGTCAAGGGAACGATGCTGCACGTGGCCGACGAGGCCATCCGCTGCGGCCGCCGGAGCATCGGGATCCTGCCCCGCTTCATGCAGGGGCTGGAGTATCCCCGCCTGAGCGAACTGGTCTGGACGGACACGATGGCCGAACGCAAGGAAAGGATGCGGGCGGGCACCAGCCTGGCCGTGGCCCTGCCCGGGGGTATCGGGACGCTGGACGAACTCTTCGAGACCTACACCCTGGCCAAGCTCAGACGCTATCCGGGGCGGGTGGTCGCCTACAATTTCGAAGGGTTCTACGACAGCCTGGTCCGCCTGCTGGACGAGTATGTCGCCACGCAGATGCTGGATCCCGCTTCGCGTGCGCTGATTTCCTTTCCCGAGACGGTGGACGAGTTCTCCAAACTGATCGGAGAGGAATGAACCGCGGAAAAGTACTGGAACTGCTCGGAGCGGACTGGACCCGGATGACGGAGCTGATCCGCAGCGCCCTGGTCTCCGATGTGCCCCTGGCCAACGAGATCAACGACGGGATCCTGGCGCATCCGGGCAAGTTGCTGCGGCCGATGATTTCGCTCCTGCTGGCGCGCTGTTGCGGCGCTCTCACCCCGGCCGGCATCCGCTATGCGGCAGCGGCCGAGCTGCTGCACAACGCCACGCTGATCCACGACGACGTCGCGGATGACAGTTCGCAGCGGCGCGGAATGCCGACGCTTCGCTCGCTGGTCGGACCGCGGGCGGCCGTGCTGGTCGGCGATTACTGGCTGGCCCGTGCTGTCGAACTGATGATGGGCGAGGGGGACGACCCGCAGGCCCTGCGCCTGCTGTCCGCCCTGCTGGTGAAGATGGCCGAAGGGGAAATCCTGCAGCTGCAGAAGGCGGAATCTTGTGATACGGACGAGGCCGATTACCTGCGGATCATTTCCTGCAAGACCGCTTCGCTGTTCGCGTTCACGGGGGAGACCGCGGCCCGTTCGGCCGCTGCCCCGCAGCCCCTGGCCGAAGCCGCCCGGGCCTATGCGGAGGCTTTCGGCATGGCGTTCCAGATCCGGGATGACATCCTGGATTACTGCGGGGAGGATAGCGGCAAGCCCGTCGGGCAGGACCTGGCCGAACGCAAGATCACCCTGCCGCTGATCGGTGCGCTGCGCGGATCGGACCGGGAGGCTGACATCCGCGCCCGGGTCCACGGGATTCCCGCCCATCCGGAAGACCGGGCGTACGTCCGGGATTTCGTGCTGGAACACGGCGGGATCGCGTACGCACGGGAGCGGCTGGAAGAATATGTCGGGGAGGCGCTCCGCGCGCTGGAGGCGCTGCCCGATACGCCGGAGCGGGAAAGCCTGGCGGAAATCGCACGGTATAACAGTTTCAGAAACGTATGACGTTCAAACAGATACCAGGAAATGAGAGCGTGGTCCGCGCGCTGGCCGGGATGGTGGATGCCGGCCGGGTGCCGCACGCGATCCTCTTCCACGAGGACGACGGCGGGGGCGGCATCGCCCTGTGCCTGGCTTTCCTGCAGTACCTGTTCTGTGAGGACCGCCACGACGGGGATGCCTGCGGGGTCTGCCCGACCTGCAACCGCATCGCCAAGCTCATCCACCCGGACGTGCATTTCATCTACCCGGTCAGCGGTGGATCCAGGATCGCCGCGTCCGAGAAACCGACCTCGCTCTCGTACATCAAATACTGGCGCGAGCTGGTCCTGTCCAACCCCGGATTCACCGAGGCGGACCTGAACGCGGCGCTGGGCATCGAGGGCAAGTCCGCGCTGATCGCCGTCGGCGAGGCGAAGGAACTGCTGGACAGCCTGTCCCTGAGCGCCCTGGAAGGCGGATACCGCGCCGTCGTGATCTACCTGCCGGAGCGGATGAACCAGGAGGCGGCGAACCGCCTGCTGAAGGTCATCGAGGAACCGCCCGAACTGACGCAGTTCCTGCTGGTCACGCATGCCCCCGAACGGGTGCTGCCGACGATCGCCTCGCGCTGCCAGCGCCTGCGCATCCTGCCGGCCGGTTTCGCTCCGGCGGCGGATTCGGTCGTGACGGAGGAGAACGCCCGTTTTGCGGGACTCTTCGGCGATCTGATGGATGCGCTGCTGCGGCGCAGCGTCAGCCGTTCGCTGGAGGTGGCCGAGCAGCTTGCGGCGCTGCCTTCGCGCGAAAGTGCCAAAGCTTTTTGTAAATTTGCCGGGGAACGCCTCCGCGAAGTATTCCTGCTGCAGCAGGGACTTCCGCAGCTGGCCGCCGGTGCGGACGAGCGCACGCAAAGCTGGGCCGCCCAGGCCAAGCGTACCTTTCCCCGGACCGCGATGGCGGCCCTGGACCGTGCGCACCAGTTGATAGAACGCAATGTCAACCCCAAGATCCTGTTCACGGACCTGGTGGACCGGATGTTTTTATCGCTTTGATTATGATGGAAGAAAACGAAAACATACAATACGACTGCAACCGCGGTTGTGCGGTGTCGCACGATGGCCAGACCGGTGAACCGGTCTGCGCCTACCGTGCCGGCTGCTGCAAGCTCAGCGCCCGCGACTGGCTGAAGGGGGTCGATGACGGGACCTGCCCGGACCTGTACGAAGTCCGCTTCAAGAACACCCGCAAGGGAATCTACCGCAACGATTCCGGCCAGCGGGTCAAGACCGGCGACATGGTCATCGTCGAGGCGGCGAACGGCCACGATCTCGGAATCGTCACCCTCGAAGGCCCGATTGTGCTGCGCCAGATGCGCTGCAAGGGGGTCGATCCGGCGACGGCGGAGTTCAAGAAGATCTACCGCCGCGCCCGTCCGCTGGACATCGCGAAGTGGCAGGAGGCCATCGCCCGCGAGCAGGATACGATGATCAAGGCCCGCCGCATCGCGGCCGAGATGGGCCTGGAGATGAAAATCGGGGACGTGGAGTTCCAGGGCGACGGGACCAAGGCCATCTTCTACTACATCGCGGATGGCCGCGTGGATTTCCGCCAGCTGATCAAGGTTTTCGCCGAGGAATTCCGCATCCGCATCGAAATGAAACAGATCGGCGCGCGCCAGGAGGCCGGCCTGATCGGCGGACTGGGCGTCTGCGGACGGGAGCTCTGCTGTTCGAACTACATCACCTCGTTCCAGAGCATCTCCACTTCGGCGGCCAAGTGCCAGGACATTCCGCTGAACCCGCAGAAACTGGCGGGACAGTGCGGGAAACTGAAGTGCTGCCTGAACTATGAGGTGGCGACCTATCTGGACGCGCAGTCGCGCATCCCGCGGGTCAGCGAGCCGCTGGAGTTCCAGGACGGACAGGCCTGGCTGCGCAAGACGGACATCCTGCAGGAAGTGATGTATTTCTCGTACGACAAGTCTTCCGACGCGGACCTGTATCCGCTGGATGCGGCCGAGGTACGGGAGATCATCCAGATGAACCGCAACGGGCAGAAGCCCGAGTCGCTGCGGACGGAACCTGAACCGGCCAAACCCGAATTCGTCACCTCGGTCGGGGATGACAGCATTTCCCGCTTCGATGCTCCCAAGCGCAAGCGCAAGCGGAACCGCGGCAAGGGCCAGGGCGGCGGAAACCGGGAGGCCCAGGGCGGTAATGCGGCCGGATCCGGCCGCGAAGCCCAGGGCGGAGGCAACGGCGGCGGTCGCAACCGGGGCCGGAACCGGGGCCGCGGCGGCCAGAACAACCATCGTCCGGGAGGCGGCGGTAATGCCCCCAAGGGGGAGTGATGCTCCGTACACTCCGCTGGGTGATGCCGCTGGCGGCACTGCTCCTGGCGGCTGCCTGCAGCCGGCCGGATACCTGGGAACAGTTCATCCGGACGGCCGACGCACCCGGGGGCGTGTATGCGTTCGAGATGGACCTGTCCGATTCGACGGCCCTGTACGATTTCACCTTCTACCTGCGCAACGACAAGACATCGCTGTGGACGCGGGCGGAAGACTGCTCCGTGCCGCTGGACATCGTATGGACGGCTCCTTCGGGGGAGTCCTGGTCCGAGCGGGTGTACCTGCGCAGCGGCGATGAACGCGGCCGGGTGGAACCGTACCGGCGCGACTGCATGATGGCGGAATCCGGGACCTGGACGCTGCAGGTCACGCCCCGGGATACGGACCGGGGTTTCCGCGGACTGGGAATCATTTGCCACAGACATGGGACACGATAAACTGCGCAAATTCGCCGAGAACGAGACGTTCTCCTGCCTGCTCCAGCCTTCCGCGCAGGAAGTGCTGGCGCGGGGGTATTTCAACCTGCAGGACCACGCCATCAAGGGGCACTGGAACGAAAGGATGTTCGCCCGGCCTGCACCCATCGTGCTGGAACTGGGCTGCGGCAAGGGGGAGTATACGCTGGACCTGGCACGCCGCCATCCCGAGCGCAACTACATCGGCGTGGACATCAAGGGTGCCCGGCTGTGGCGCGGGGCCAAGACGGCGACCGAAGAGGGCCTTCCCAACGTGGCCTTCCTGCGCACCCGCATCGAGTTCATCACGGCGTATTTCGCCCCCGGCGAGATCGACGAGATCTGGCTGACTTTTTCCGATCCCCAGCTGGGCAGCGAGAATTTGCGCCTGACTTCGCCCCTGTTCCTGAACCGCTACCGTTCCTTCATGCGGCCGGGCGGGATCGTCCACCTCAAGACGGACAGCCGTTTCCTGCATGAGTACACGCGGGCGGTGGTTGAGGCGAACGGCCTGGTGATGCCGGCCTGCACGGCGGACCTGTACGGAGACGGCGGGATTTCACGCGAAGAGCGTCCGGAGCTGTTCGAAGTGCAGACCTTCTACGAAAAAATGTTCCTGGCGCAGGGCTACAAGATTACATATCTGTCTTTCTGCATTGACCACGAAGGGGACTTCGTTTACCCCACCGACTTTGACGCCGCCTACTGGCGCAGCGTCGAAGGTCCCCGCAAGTTCGTCCAGGTGCCGTAAGCGGACCTCCGCTTCTAGTCGCGCTCCATCTCGCGGCGGATGTCTTTTTCCTTGATGGTCTGGCGCTTGTCGAATTCGCGCTTGCCCCGCGCCAGGGCGATGACCAGCTTGGCATAACCGTTTTCAGAGACGAACAACTTGACCGTCACGATGGTCTGGCCCTTGGTCTTCACAGCCTGGGCGAGGTGCCGCAGTTCCCGCTTCTGCAGGAGAAGCTTGCGGTCCCGGGCGGGTTCGTGCTGGCCCCAGGAGCCCCAGAAATACTGCGCGATGTTCATGCCCTTGACGTACAACTCACCGTTCGCGAAATAGCAGTACGAGTCCTGCAGGGACACCTTGCCGGCGCGGACGGATTTGATCTCCGTCCCCACCAGCACGATTCCCGCCGTGTACGTTTCCAGCAACTCGTAGTCGAAGGTCGCCCGCTTGTTGCTGACCTGGATTTTGCTCTTCGCTTTGGGCATAACGACGGCAAAGATACGGAAATCCCCGGGAAATTGCTATCTTCACGTCACGATGAGAAAGTCCGTTTCCACCGGCGCGGCCACGCACAGCAGGATGCCGCGCATCGCGCCCCTGCCCGATCCCGAGGTCGTTGACCCCGCCGACCTGGTGCGCGCGTACCGGGCGGGCGGGATCGACCTGGTGTGCGTGCTGGGCCCGACAGCTTCGGGCAAGACCCGCTATGCCGTAGGACTGGCCCGCCGGATGGCTCCGGAGATTCCCGCCGAGATCCTCTCCGCCGATTCGCGCCAGGTGTACCGCGGGATGGACATCGGCACGGGAAAGGACCTGGACGAGTACGGCGGGATTCCCTATCACATCATCGACGTCGTCCCCGCCGGGACCCAGTACAACGTCTGGCAGTTCCGTGAGGACTTTCTCAAGGCTTACGCCGACATCCGCGCCAGGGGCGCCCTGCCCATCCTGTGCGGCGGAACCGGGCTGTACATCCAGGCCGTCACCACCGGATACGACTTCCGCACCCACAAGCCCCTGAGCGAGGCGGGCGCGACGCATGCCGACCCCACCGAGGGATTGCCCCGCAACACCTTTTTCATCGGCACCCTGGTGGACCGCGAGACCCGCATCGAGCGCATCGACAGACGCTTGCGGGAGCGCCTGGACGGGGGGCTGGTCGAAGAGATTCGGGGCCTGCTGGCAGCCGGCGTCCCGGCCCAGACCCTGATCGGATACGGGCTGGAATACAAGTTCGTCACCCGGTATGTGTTGGGAGAACTGACGGAGGAGGAACTCTACACCCAGCTGTCCACCGCCATCCACCAGTTCGCCAAACGGCAGATGACCTGGTTCCGCGGCATGGAGCGCAGCGGAACCGTGATCCACTGGGTGGAGGTTTAGATTCCGAAGGCTTCGCGGATGCGGTCCACCGAATCCAGCAATTCCCATCCGAAGAACTGCATGCCGTCCTTCACGTAGGGCTTGCGGCCCATGTGGCCGTAGGCGGCGGTCGGTTCGTAGATGGGGTTCTTCAGCCCGAATTTCCGGACGATGGCGGCGGGACGCAGGTCGAAGAGGCGTCCCACGACCGAGGCGATCCAGGCGTCGGTGGCCTCGCCGTGCTCTTCCGAGATGCCGCTGCCCTGCGGGGCGCTGACATGTGCGCTGCCATAGCTGTCCACGAAGATGCTGACGGGCTCGGCCACGCCGATGGCGTAGGCGATCTGGACCAGGCATTCATCCGCGACGCCCGCGGCGACGAGGTTCTTGGCGATGTAGCGGGCGGCATAGGCGCCGCTGCGGTCC
>JAFTDE010000058.1 GCA_017454335.1 Bacteroidales bacterium
CATACCTTCGATACCGTCCTTGACTTCGTTGATGCAGTCGTAGATGACGGAGTAGAGGCGGATCTCGATGCCCTCGCGGTCGGCGGACTTGCGCGCCTCGACGGAAGGACGGACCTGGAAGCCGATGATGACGGCGTCGGAAGCCTCGGCCAGCAGCACGTCGGATTCGGAGATGGCACCCACGGCCTTGTGGATGACGTTCACGCGGACTTCCTCGGTGCTGAGCTTGATCAGCGAGTCGGACAGGGCCTCGACGCTGCCGTCCACGTCACCCTTGACGATGACGTTGAGCTCCTTGAAGTTGCCGATGGCGATGCGGCGGCCGATCTCCTCGAGGGTCATGTGCTTCTGGGTCTTGATGCCCTGGATGCGGATCAGCTGTTCGCGCTTGTTGGCAATGCTCTTGGCCTCGCGCTCGTCAGACAGGACGTTGAACTTCTCGCCGGCGGCGGGAGCACCGTTCAGGCCGAGCACCGAGACCGGCGTCGAAGGGCCGGCTTCGGTCACCTTCTGGCCGCGCTCGTTGAACATCGACTTGATGCGTCCGTAGAAGCTGCCGCACAGCATGACGTCGCCCTGGCGGAGGGTTCCCTCCTGGACCAGCACGGTGGCCAGGTAGCCGCGTCCCTTGTCCAGCGAGGACTCGATGACCGCGCCCAGCGCCAGCTTGTTCGGATTGGCTTTCAGTTCCAGCAGGTCGGTCTCGAGGAGCACCTTCTCCAGCAGTTTGTCCACGTTCAGGCCCTGCTTGGCGGCGATTTCCTGGCACTGGTACTTGCCGCCCCAGTCCTCGACGAGGATATTCATCTCGGACAGCTGGCGGCGGATCGTCTCGGGATTGGCGCCGGGCTTGTCGATCTTGTTGATCGCGAAGACCATCGGAACGCCGGCGGCCTGGGCGTGGTTGATCGCCTCGACCGTCTGCGGCATCACGGCGTCATCCGCCGCGATGATGATGATCGCCAGGTCGGTCAGCTGGGCGCCGCGGGCACGCATGGCCGTGAAGGCCTCGTGACCCGGCGTATCCAGGAAGGTGATGTGGCGGCCGTCGGGCAGCTTGACGTTGTACGCACCGATGTGCTGGGTGATACCGCCGGCCTCGCCAGCGATGACGTTGGTCTTGCGGATGTAGTCCAGCAGGGAGGTCTTGCCGTGGTCGACGTGGCCCATGACCGTGATGATCGGGGGACGGGGCAGCAGGTCTTCCGGACGGTCCGGACGCTCGCTGGAGTTGATCTCCTCGGAGATGTCCGCCGTGACGAACTCGACCTTGTAACCGAATTCCTCGGCCACCAGGACCAGGGTTTCGGCATCCAGGCGCTGGTTGATGGACACCATCAGGCCCAGGCTCATGCAGGCGCCGATGACCTTGACCACCGGGGTGTTGTT
Source organism: Bacteroidales bacterium (assembly GCA_017454335.1). Classification (GTDB taxonomy): domain Bacteria; phylum Bacteroidota; class Bacteroidia; order Bacteroidales; family UBA932; genus Cryptobacteroides. The sequence continues at coordinate 1,390 of JAFTDE010000058.1, forward strand.
CATCAGGGTGGCCAGGTCGTTGACGGTCACGAATTCGGTGACCTTGAGGATGCGGTTCTCCGCCGCGTTCTGCTCGAGTTCCTCCTGGGTGCGCTGGGCGGCCAGTTCGCGCTTTTCCTTGCGGTACTTGGCGCCGAAGTTGTTCTTCTTGGTCTCGTTCATCCGGGCGTAGGTCTCCTTGACCTGCTTCTGGATCTCCTTCTGCAGTTCTTCCTGCTCGGCTTCGGTCATGGCCGGTTTGAAGCGGTCGCGCTTGCGGCCCTTGCCGCTGCCGGCGGGCTGCTGCTGGGCGGCACCGCGGCCGCCGCGGGCATCCTTGCCGGAAGAGCGCTCGATATTCTGGCCCGCCTTGGCGACATCCACCTTCTGGGTCCCCTTGGCGATGCGCTCGCGCTTCTTGGCGGGCTTCTTGTCAAACTGGCTCAGGTCAATCTTGCCGATCACCTTCAGCTGGCCGGCGGAAGACTCCCGGCTTGCGGGGGCCGGTTCCGGAGCGGACGCGGCCTGATCCCCGTTGGCAGAATCAGAAGATACGGGGACAGCGGGGCTTTGCTCCTCCGGCTGCGGTTCAGCTTCGGCTTCGGGCTCCGGCTCCGGTTCGGGAGCAGGCTCGGGTTCAGGTTCCGGTTCGGGCTCGGGTTCCGGCTCCGGTTCGGGTTCCGGTTCCGGCTCGGGAACGGGCTCCGGTTCGGGCTCGGGTTCCGGCTCCGGTTCGGGCTCGGGTTCCGGCTCGGGCTCCGGTTCCGGCTCGGGAACGGGCTCGGGCTTGCTGTTGAGGAAGGTGTTGCTCTTGATGCGGATCTCCTGCTCCATCTCCTCGTCGTCAGCGTCCTGACGGTCGGACCGGCGGCTGGTCTTCTCGAGAATCTCGGCCAGCTTGATGTCCACCTTTTCGGAGGCCTCCTTCATCGCCAGGTCCTTGCCGAACTGCTTGTCGATGGCGCCGAGATGCTCGTCCGAGATCTTGGCATTGGGGTTCTCCGCGACTTCCACGCCCTGTTTCTGCAAGAAAGCAACCAGGTCCTGGAGGCCGATGTTGTACTGTTTTAAAATCTTACTGAGTCTGATTTCTGCCATTTAAAACTCCTTTTTATAAACTAGTCTTCAAATTCCGCACGGAGGATGGAAAGGACTTCCTCGACGGTCTCGTCTTCCAGGTCGGCACGCTTGGCGATGTCCTCCTTGGAGATGGCCAGCACGTCCTTGGCGGTGTCGCAGCCGATGGCCTTGAGGCGGTCGATGACCCACTCGTCGATCTCGTTGGTGAATTCCTCGAGGGCGACATCCTCTTCGTCGTCGATCTCGTCCTTGGGCAGTTCACGCCAGACCTCGATCTCGCGGTCCACCAGCATGCCGGCCAGCTGGATGTTGCAGCCGCCGCGGCCGATGCCCTTGCGGACCTCGTCGGGCTGCATGAACACCTTGACCTTGTCCTCGGGACTCTCCCCCATGTCGATGGAAGAGACGCGGGCCGGATTCAGGGCGCGCTGGATCAGCAGGCTGGGATTCTGGGTCCACTGGATCACGTCGATGTTCTCGTTGCGCAGTTCGCGGACGATGCCCAGGATGCGGCCGCCCTTGACACCGATGCAGGCGCCGATCGGGTCGATCCGGTCGTCATAGGACTCGACCGCCACCTTGGCGCGCTCGCCGGGGACGCGGACCACCTTCTTGACGGTGATCAGGCCGTCGGCGATCTCGGGGACCTCCTGCTCGAACAGGCGCTCGAGGAACTCGTTGGAAGTACGGGACAGGATGATGTACGGGGTGGTGTTGTTGCGCATCTCCACGCTCTTGATGATGGCGCGGACGTTGTCGCTCTTCTTGAAACGCTCGCCGGGGATCTGCTCGCTCTTGGGGATGTGCAGTTCGTTGCCGTCCTCGTCGAGGATCAGCACTTCCTTGGACCAGGTCTGGTAGACCTCGCCGGAGAACAGCTCGCCGACCTTCTCGGAGTACTTCTTGTACACGTTGGCCTTCTCGATGTCCATGATGCGGCCCTGGAGGTTCTGGCGCAGGTTCAGGATACCGCGGCGGCCGAAGGACGAGAGGGGGACGATCTTGGTGTAGGTGTCGCCGATCTCGTAATCGTCGTCGCCGCTGTCCGCCTTGACCTCTTCGAGGGTCATTTCCGCGTTGGGATTCTCCACCTCTTCGACGATCTCGAAGTTCTGGTAGATCTCGCAGGTTCCCTTGTCCACGTTGACGATGACGTCGAAGTTGTCGGAAGATCCGTAGGTCTTGGCGATCTGCGTCAGGAACACGTCCTTCAGCACACCCATCATCACCGGACGGTCGATGTTCTTCTCTTCCTTGAAGTCCTTGAACGCGTCAATGAGCGTGATAACTTGTTCTTTTTCCATTTTATTGATTGTCTTTTATCGTTTTGAGCAACTCGTCCGCCTCTTCGGCGCTGATCCCGGCGGATCCCACCGTCAGGGCGTAATCCTCGATGTTCCGGTCGAAGGCGGCCAGGACGGCGCGGTGCACGGCCTCGCAGTCGTCCAGGTCCACATCCCCGCCGGTCTTGCCGAGGGTGATTTCGAAAATGTTGTCGTCATCGTTGAAATCCAGTCCGATGACCTCGCAGCCCCGCTGCGCTGCCGCCCCGCGGGCGACTTCCATCAATTCTTCCTGTTTCATACCGGAAACATAAATAAAAATAGGCGGCCTCTCGGTCTCCTATATCTCTTTCACGACTACAAATATACGGCTTTTTTCTGAATCTACCAAATCAGGTAGGAAATCGCATCCGGGCCCTCGTTGAACAGCAGGTCCATCACGGACAGGTTCCCGACGAAACCGAAGCGGTCGGCGAAGACCTGGCTGTAAGGCCTGGGGACGTAGGCGCTGGGATGCTTGGGGTGGATGTCCACGTCCGCACCGAGGTACTCCCCCGTCGGCTCCAGCCGCGGGTCGATGCCGATCTTGTCGCAGAAGAAGCGGATCAGGGCAAGGTCCAGGTCCCACAGCGTCGCGGGACGGGCATCCAGGATGGCGAACATCGCATCCCGGTAGTACAGGAAGAAGGGGGAAGAATAATAGGCCGTCTCGATGGCGTATTCGGTCTGCCGTACCCAGGGCGTGGAGTAGTCCACCCGGATGTCCGTGATGCGGATGGCCCCGTCATGCACGACCGGGAAACGCAGGTCCATCACGCCGCCCGCCGTCAGGATGCGGCAGCGGTTGCGGTACGTCTGTTTCTGATAATGCTCCCATGCCTCCATCTGAACACAAGAATACTTCGCCAGCAGAGCGAAGTATTCGATGGGAGGACAATAGGCGACGGGCAGGACCACGGCTACTCGATACCGCCCTTTTCGTGCGATTCACCGGCCCGGACGATGCCGCGCTTGGAGTTGCGGATGAAGTCCAGGATCACCTGCTTCTCCACGCTGTCCGGGAATCCTTCCTGCACGCGGGCGCAGGCATCGGAGAAGTTGTAGCCCTGGTAGTAGAGCATGTCGTAGATGTCCTTGATGTTGCGGATGACATCCGAGTCGAAGCCCCGGCGGCGCAGGCCGACCAGGTTGACGCCGGCGAACACGATGGGAACGCGGCCGCAGATGGAGTACGGCGGGATATCCTTGTTGATGGCGGTACCGCCGCCGACCATGGCATGGGTGCCGATCTTGGTGAACTGGTGCACCTTGGTGCCGCCGCCGACGATGGCCCAGTCATCCATGTCCGTCTCGCCCGCGATGCCCACGTAGCTGACCAGGATGCAGTGGTTGCCGATCCGGCAGTCGTGCGCGACGTGCACGTAGGACATCAGCAGGGTGTCGTTGCCGATCCGGGTCACGCCCTTGCCGCTGGCCTTGGTGCCGCGGTTGATGGTGGCGCATTCCCGGATGGTGACGCGGTCGCCGATCTCCACATAGGTGATCTCCCCGTCGAACTTCAGGTCCTGCGGGATGGCGCCGACCACGGCTCCGGGGAAGATGGTGCAGTCACGTCCGATCTTGACATAGGAAAAGACGGTGGCATGGGGCAGCAGACGGGTTCCGTCGCCGATCTCCACATTGTCATCGACATAGCAGTACGGACCGATTTCGACGTTCTCGCCAAGTTTCGCATTGGGGCTGACGATCGCCAGCGGATGAATGATTGCCATGATTCTATCGGATGCTTTCGCGCAACGCCCGGGCTGCGCTGGTGTTGATTGCATGGCCGGCCTTGTAGGCGACGACACGGGCGCGGAGGAATCCGCCGCACAGGCGCAGGTCGCCGATCAGGTCCAGCAGTTTGTGACGGCCGCATTCATTGGGGAAATGCAGCTCGAGATTGTTCAGGTATCCGTTTTCCTTCACCTGGATGTCCTGGATGCCGAAGATGTGCGCCAGCGAGGAAATCTGGGCGTCCGAAACCGGATGCTCGACGACCACGATGGCATTGTCCACGTCCCCGCCCTTGATCAGGCCGTGACCGGCCAGGTATTCCAGTTCGTGGAAGAAGCAGAAAGTCCGGCAGGGGGCGAGCTCGGCGGTATAATCCGTACGGGCATCCCAGGAGGCCGTCTGCACGCCCAGGACACGCGATCCGAAATCGGAGGTCAGCTCGTAGCTGAAATCATCGGCCGGGCTGATCCGCACGAACGAACCGTGCTCGTTGCGGATTTCGATCTCTTCCCGGACCTCGACGTAACGGCGCGGGGCATCCTGCTCCTGCAGGCCGTCGGGGAGGATCGCCTCGACGTAAGGGCGGGCGCTGCCGTCCAGGATGGGCACTTCGAGGTTGTCGATTTCGACGCGGACGTTGTCCACGCCCAGGCCCGTCATGGCGGACACCAGATGCTCGATGGTGGAAACGGAGGCTGCCCCGGATGCGATGGTGGTGCAGCGGACGGTGCTGCTGACATATTCCGCCAGTGCCGGGATCTCGATGCCGAGATCCGTCCGGAAGAAGCGGATTCCGCTGTCAGGGGCCGCCGGGAGCAGGGTCATGCGGGCGAACTGGCCCTGATGCAGACCCTTGCCTTCGAATGTATAGGGTTTTTTAAGAGTTCTCTGATTCATAATAAGTTTGCAAAGATACGCATTTCTGCGAACATTGCAATTCCTATTCTTCGCCGCTCTGCTTGAACTTGGCGTAGGCGCGCAGGTAAGTGGGATGCGGGATGGCCGGCGATCCCATCAGGGTCTGACCGCTCCGGCGCACGTGGCCGATGACGGCGGCCTTGGCCGCAACCGTCGTATTGTCCGCGATCCGGAGGTGGCCCACCACCCCGACCTGTCCGCCCAGCAGGCAGTTCTTCCCGATAACGGTGGATCCGGCGATGCCGCACTGCGCGGCCATGGCCGTGTTGTCACCGATCCGGACATTGTGCGCGATCTGGCAGAGGTTGTCGATCCTGACGCCGTTGCCGATGACGGTCGATTCCATCTCGGCGCGGTCCACGGTCGTGTTGGCCCCGATCTCCACGTCGTCACCGATGATCACGTTGCCCAGGTGCTCGATCTTCTCCCAGCTGCCGTCCGGCCGGGGCGCATTGCCGAATCCGTCGCTGCCGATAACGCAGTTCGCATGCAGGATCACGTTGTCGCCGATCACCATGCCGGGATAGATGCGCACGCCGGGATACAGGATGCAGTTCTTCCCGATCCGGGTGCCGTCGCCCACATAGACGTTTTCGCCGATGTGGGTCCGGTCCCCGACCGTGCACTTCTTTCCGATCCACGCGAAGTCTCCGACATAGACCTGCCGGCCGATCCGGGCGCTGCAGGCGATGTGGCAGCGGCCGCGGTGCCGCCGGAAGGTCCGGCGCTGGTCCGCGACATACTTGAGCAGCTCGGCCACGGCGCTGTAGGCGTTCTCCACCCGGATCATCGTCGGGGTTACCGGCGCCTTGGGGGCGAAATCGCGATTCACCAGCAAGACCGAAGCCTTGCTGGTGTACACGTACTGTTCATATTTGGGATTGGCAAAGAAACTGAGCTGGCCGGGACGGCCGTTTTCAATCTTTGCGAATGACTTGACGATGATTTCAGGGTCCCCCTCCACGCTTCCGTGCAGGATCTGGGCCAGTTGTTTCGCGCTCAGCTCCATCGGCTAGAACCTCCATCCAAAGGTGAGCACGACCTCCCAGAGCTTGCCGTTCACGCGTACCGTCGGGGACGGCACGGAGACATCTCCATATTCGTCAAAGATATAATCTGCATACGGGACGAAGTCGTACTTCGGACGGAAGGTGCAGCGGGCGGCGGCATCCATGAAGAAGGATCCCGGAGAAGCATAGCCGAAACCGAAGCTGGCGCTCTGCGTCCGGTCGGTGAAGGCATGCGGGGTTCCCAGGGCCAGCCGTCCGGTCTTGAAGTCGGAGTAGCTGAAATTGTCGGCGGAGACGATTCCTCCGTTGCCGTAGTCGTAGTAACGGAGCGGCGAAGTCGTCAGGGTGTAACCGGCACGCAGGGCGAACTCGGGCGTCACGAACAGTTCCGCACCCGCACGCAGCGCATGCTGCAGGCCACCGAACAGGGAGTTCTCGACGTTGCGCGCCTCGAACTCGCGGCTCCGGCCGCTGTACTTCATGATGCTGTAGTCAGCCAGCTCGTAGTCCACGCTCAGCAGGGCACGGGAGGCCAGGGTCGTCGCGATGCCGAAGCTGGCGGTGTAGGGCGAACGGAGACGGTATTCGAACTCGCCGAACTCCGAATCCTCCGTATAGGTCTTGTTCTTGAGATCCAGCGACTGGTACACATCATACTCTTCGGAAATGCTGTAGCGGGTCGGCGTGCGGAAGGATGCGCCCAGGCGCAGGTTATCCGTCGGCAGCCAGATGACGCCGAACTTGCCGTAGACACCGGAGACATCCCGGTTGAGTTTGTACTGGTACGTGATGTAGTCCAGGTAGGTGTCGTCCAGCGGGAAATCCCGGTAGTCATGGGCGGATTCGACGAAGCGCTCGATATACTCGTAGGAGGAGTGGGGAACGCCGAGCGAGACGCCCAGCATCCAGCGGTCGGAGAAGTTGAAGCCCACGTTGAACTCCATGTCCTTCTTGACGCCGTAGGTCTGCTGGCTGGAGATCTGGTTCAGCGGTCCGCCGGTATAGATGGAGCTGCCGTCGAAGACTTCAGCCGCCCCGTAATACTCGTCGTTGGCGTAGGGCAGCGGCGAAATCACGTAGGAGCGGTAGGCGGCGACCGTGTTCAGGTTGTAGTTGCTGACCGCATCCGCAGCCTGCAGGTCCACCTCGGGAATGCCGAAGGCCATCGAGGCGAAGGCGCCGCTGATGGAGGTCTCGTCGTTGATGCCGCCGGCCTGGGCGGCGTTCAGGTAATTGGCGCTCGTGTTCGATACGAACGAGAACGAGAACCCGGTCAGGCCCGCGTCACGGCCTGTGCCGATGTACATCGACGCACCGATGTTCGGCAGGCCGAAGTTGTTCGCATACTGCGACTGGGCCCCGAAGAAGTCCGAATCGGAGAGTCCGCGGGAAGCGCTGTACGTAAGCGCGAAGGACGCGGTGCTGGTACTGCGCGAGAATCCCGGGGAGATCACGAACTGTCCGTAGTGGTACACGGCCGAAGCGGCAGGGTTGACGTTGACGGCACCCAGATCGCCGCCGACAGCGGTGACGGCGTTGCCCAGGGCCATCGTCCGGGCCGTTCCGGTATACTGGTTCCGGCTGATATCCACGGAAGAGTAGATATCCTGTGCCGTGGCGACAAGCGCCGCAGTCATCAATGCAATGGTAAGTAATATCCTTTTCATGGCAAATCTCTTTTTAATGGTGAATAATACGGGGTTGGGATGAAAGGCTGGAAAAGGAATCAACGCCTTCCGCCACCGCCTCCGCGGCTGCCTCCACCGCCGGAGCTGCCTCCGCCGCTGTAACCGCCGCCACCGCCGCCCCCGAAGGAGCCGCCACCGCCGCTGCTGTAGCCGCCGCCGGAGCGGGAGCTGCTACTGCTGGAGCTGGGAGTGGAACTGCGGCTGGTCGTGCTGCCGCTGCTGCCGCTGCTGCGGGACGTGCTGCCGGAGCTGCGGACCGTACCGCCCGTATTGTTGTTGCGGGTGGTCGAGCCGGAACTGCGGACCGTGCTGCCGCCGCTGCTGCGGACTGTGCTGCCGCTGCTGCGGACCGTGCTTCCGGAGCTGCGGACCGTACCGCCCGTATTGTTGCTGCGGGAGGTCGAACCGGAGCTGCGGACCGTACTGCCGGTGCTGCCGCTGCTACGGGACGTGCTGCCGGAGGTCCGGGAATTGATGGTCGAACTGCCGCCGGAGCTGCCCTCGCGGCGCAGGATGGATCCGCCCGTGCGGGTTCCGACGCTGCTGCTCGCGCCCAGGCCGCCGGATGCGGGGGCCACGCTGCTGCCGGACACACGCGATCCGCTGCTGCCCGTACGGGCCATGCCGCGCGTGTTGTCGATCGTGCCGGCGCCGCCGCTGTGGGCTCCGCTGCCTCCGCCGATCGAGATCATGCGGGGACGGGACGTGCCGCCACGGGATTCAGGGCTGGGCTCGTAGTAATGGTAACGGTGGCCGTAATATCCGTAGTGGTACGGATAGTACCCGCCGTAGTAGTACCCGGGATAATAGCCGTAGTAGCCGTAGTATCCGGGGTAATAGCCACCGTAGTAGCCGCCGTAGTAATAGTCATAGGGACCGAACCAGGGACCGTAGCCGGGGCCGTACCACAGGTCGTACCAGGGATCGTACCAGGGACGGTACCACGAAGATCCCCAGTACCTGTAGGTCCAGGGTCCGTAGAAATCCCAGTCGTACAGCCAGTTGCGATACCAGGGATCGTAATAGGGACCGTACATGTACGGGGTCATTCCCACGTAGACGTTGACCGTTCCGTTATAGTTGCGAAGCAGACTGTCCAGCCGGTCCACATCACGGGTCGCGGCGAGACGTTGCGCTGCCATTGCTTCTATTTCTTCCGGTGTGAGCAAAACCACGGCAGGGTCGTACGCCTGCCTGTAGTAAATTCCATCCGGGAACCGCTGTTGTGAGGAATATTGTGCAGTGGTCCCGCAAGAAGCCGCGACCAGCAAGATGGTCAGCAGAAGAAGTGGTGCACTCTGTTTCATAATAAACCTCCTGTCTTATAAATAAAAGTTTGTATCTTTGCTCTCGCAATATCTATGCCGTTGACGTATCGTCATATTATAGATGCAAATTTCGTAAAAATTCGCAGTATTTTGAAATAAAATGGCAAAGGAAGTTACCAACAGAGCCGAAAACTACTCGCAATGGTACAACGATCTCGCCCTGAAGGCGGATCTGGCCGAGCAGTCGGCAGTCAGAGGATGTATGGTCATCAAGCCGTACGGTTATGCGATCTGGGAGAAGATGCAGTCCACCCTGGACGCCATGTTCAAGCGTACAGGCGTGCAGAACGCCTATTTTCCGCTCTTCATCCCGAAATCCTTCTTCAGCCGCGAGGCCGAGCACGTGGCGGGTTTCGCCAAGGAATGCGCCGTGGTCACCCACCACAGGCTGATGAACGACCCGGAAGGCAAGGGCGTCATCGTGGACCCGGATGCCAGACTGGAGGAAGAGCTGATCGTCCGCCCGACTTCCGAGACCATCATCTGGAGCACCTACAAGAACTGGATCACTTCGTGGCGTGACCTGCCCGTGCTGTGCAACCAGTGGTGCAACGTCGTGCGCTGGGAAATGCGCACCCGCCTGTTCCTCCGCACGGCCGAGTTCCTCTGGCAGGAAGGCCACACCGCCCACGCCACCTCCCAGGAGGCCGAGGCCAAGGCGAACGAGATGGTGAACGTCTATGCCGACTTCGCCCGCAACGTCATGGCGCTGCCGGTCATCATCGGCCACAAGAGCCCGAACGAGCGCTTCGCCGGCGCCCTGGACACCCTGACCATCGAAGCGATGATGCAGGACGGCAAGGCCCTGCAGGCCGGTACGTCCCACTTCCTGGGCCAGAACTTCGCCAAGTCCTTCGACGTGCAGTTCACCAACAAGGAAGGCAAGCAGGAATACGTCTGGGCCACTTCCTGGGGCGTCAGCACCCGCCTGATGGGCGCGCTGATCATGGCCCATGGAGACGACAACGGCCTGGTCCTGCCGCCGAAGCTCGCCCCCATCCAGGTCGTGATGGTGCCCATCTACAAGACCGACGAGGAGCGCAGCGCCGTGCTGGACAAATTCGCCGTCCTGAAGGCCGAACTCGAAGCGCAGGGACACTCCGTGCGCATCGACGACCGCGACACGCTGCGGCCGGGATTCAAGTTCGCCGAGTGGGAGCTGAAGGGCGTGCCCGTACGCCTGGCGATGGGCGCCCGCGACCTGGCGTCCGGGACCGTCGAGATCGCCCGCCGCGACACCCTCGAGAAGACCACCGTCCCCATCGAAGGGCTGGGAGCGCGCATCATCGCGCTGCTGGACGACATCCAGCAGAACATTTACGACAAGGCCCTCGCCTTCCGCAACGCCAACATCCGCAAGTGCGACAGCTGGGAGGAGTTCAAGACCGAAATCCAGAAGGGCGGGTTCCTGCTCTGCCACTGGGACGGCACGGCCGAAACCGAGCAGAAAATCAAGGACGAGACCAAGGCGACCATCCGCTGCATCCCCATGGACAGCGTGGTCTGCGAAGAGGAAGGCACGGACATCTACTCCGGCAAACCTTCCCACCGCCGGGTCGTGTTCGCCATTTCTTATTGATACGGCTATGAAAAAGCATCTCATCTCCCTGGCACTGTTCCTCTGCGCCCTCGTTCCGATGACGGCGCAGGATGACATCCAGCAGGCCGCCCAGGCGGCCGCCCAGGCGCTGGCCAATGCGCCCCAGACCCAGCCCGAACAGGCGAAGGTCCGTTACTGGACCAGCTCCTGCGAGGTTTCGCTGGGATTCAACCATACCGGACTCTGGAGCTGGGCGGCCGGCGGATACAACAATGCTTCGCTCAGCGCCGGGCTGGACGCCAAGGCCAGCTACAAGAAGGACCTGGCCAGCTGGGACAACCGCCTGCAGCTGGACTACGGTTTCCTCTGGTCGGCGGACAAGTACAACCTGCTGCAGAAAAGCAAGGACCGCATCTACCTGGAGAGCAAGTGGGGTTACCAGACCCAGAAGGATTCCAAATGGAAGTATTCCGCTTCCTTCGACTTCCGTTCGCAGTTCTCGGACAACTTCAGCAAGTATGTCCAGGACGGGACGGGCAACTGGATCGGAACCCTGAAGTCCACCCTGATGTCCCCTGCATACGCCAACCTGGCCTTCGGTATGGACTGGGACCCCGCCCCGTGGTTCAACATGAACATCTCGCCGTTCACCGGCGGTCTGGTGGCGGTCTCCTACAACAAGCCCTCGCCCAACCTGCGCAAGGACTACGGCATGCCCGAGATGAAAGACGGGTCCTGGGCCGCATTCCGATTCATGTTCGGTGCCCAGGTCAAGTCCACGGCCAAATGGACGGTCAACGACGTGTTCAATTTCGAGACGCAGCTGGTCCTGTTCACCGACTACCTCAACGAACCCTACCTGCGGGTCAACTGGGACAACAAGATCAAATGGAAGGTCGGCCGTTTCATCAACCTCGAACTGAGCACCTGGCTGATCCACGACCCGATCGTGATGATCAAGGATGACGCCGACATCGCCCAGTTCCCCGACGGCAAGGCCCGTGTCCAGTTCAAGGAATTCCTCGAACTGAAATTCGTCTACACCATCGGCGGGAAGAAATAATGAAAATCCTGCTCGCAGTCAGCGGCGGCATCGATTCGATGTGCATGGCAACCATGGCTCCCGAACTTTTTCGGGAGTCTGGTTTTTCTGTGGCACACTGCAACTTCGGCTTGCGCGGCGCCGACTCGGACGCCGACGAGGCGCTGGTCCGGACGTGGTGCGACGCGCGGGGGATTCCCTGCTTCGTCCGGCACTTCGACACGGCCGGATACGCCGCCCGGCGGGGGATCAGCATCGAGATGGCCGCCCGCGAACTGCGTTACGCCTGGTTCCGGGACTTGTGCGAGACGCACGGTTTCGATGCGGTCGCCGTCGCGCACAATGCGGAGGACAATGTCGAAACCCTGCTGCTGCACCTGCTGCGGGGCACCGGCGGACGGGGCCTGCGCGGCCTCTCTTCCGAAGGACGGATCCTGCGCCCGCTGCTGGGCTGGTCCCGGGAACAGATCCGCGCGTACGCCCGGGAGCACGACGTTCCCTACCGCGAAGACGCGAGCAACGCCGACACCCGTTTCCGGCGCAACCGCCTCCGCCACGAAGTGCTGCCGGTCTTCCGGGAGCTCAACCCGTCCTACCTGCAGACCTTCGCCCGGGAGATGCAGCATTTCGCCCAGGAGAACGACATCGCCGAGGATTACTTCCGCGGCTGCGGCATCGCCCCGGAAGCGGACGATATCCCGCTGGACACGCTGCTGGGCCTGAAACACTGGCGCTACGTCCTGTTCCGTCTGACCGAGCGCTGCAAGCTGGACGGACAGACCTTCGATGCGCTGTGCCGCACGCTGGAGGGGACCCTCACCCGCAGCGGCAAGGAATTCCGCTCGCCCACCCACCGCATCGTGATCACGCAGCACAGCCTGCTGATCCTGCCGCTGGAAGAACCCACCGTCCCGGAACCGGTCTGCATCCCCGGTCCGGGAGACTATGCCTTCGGGGGCCGGACGATACGTATCGAGCAGGCAGAGCCGGCCGGAGCCCTGGACACGCCCGGCGTGCTGGTCGCGGACGCCGCAGCGCTCCCCTTCCCGTTCCAGCTGCGGAGCTGGCGCGAGGGAGACTGGATGCAGCCCTTCGGCATGCAGGGGCGCAAGAAACTCAGCGACCTGTTCGCGGACCTGAAGTGGTCCCGGCCGCAAAAAGAAGCGGCTGTCATCGCCGCACCTTGCGGAGAAGACAGCCACGTCTATGCCTTGCTGGGCGTCCGGATGGACGAATCCCTGCGGATCACGGAGGCTAGTCGATCAGCAGTTCGCCTTCGTATCGCATCAGGGAGCGATCCGAATTCTGGCAGGTGATGTCCACCTTCGCATTGTCCCACACCGTCAGCGAAACCGCATAGTCGCCGTCCGCCCCGGCGGCCCGAAACGTGCGGACGAATTTGCCGGACATCGACTTGCTGTTGTCCTCGTTGTAATCGCGCATGGGCGCCTTGTCAAACACGATGGAAACGTCTTCGCCCAGGCTGGCGCGGGTGCTGGAGCCGTAGAACGGCAGGCGCGATTCAATCTTCCCGTCCTGGATGCGGATTTCATACCCGTTGTTCAGCGGGACCATCTGCCCGCTCGAGGAATAGGCCTGCTTGACTGCGATGCGCAGGTCGCCGGAAGACAGGGCGCGCAGCACACGCGTCGTCACCTGCAGCTGTTCCTGGTTCTGCCGGCTGATCTGGGTCGTGCCGGTCTGCGAGGAAGAAGAAGAGGACGACGGAGTGGAAGACGCGGAGGAATATGCCATTCCGCAGGAAGTCAGTGCGGTCACCAGCAGGACCGCGGCGGTCAGGGTTCGGATCATCTGTTTCATCTTACAAATTGTTTGAACAAAAATAAACACAAAAGATTATCTTTGCAAAGATAGAACCAAAACAATCGAACACCTCATGAAAGTTGGAATGCTCGGCGCCGGCCGCATCGCCGGATGGATGGCCCAGACCATCAACAGGATCGACAAGTCCGAAAACATCGTGAATTATGCCATCGGTTCGCGCGACCAGGCCAAGGCGGACGCCTTTGCCCGCGAGAACGGATTTGCCAAGGCCTACGGCAGCTACGAACAACTGGTCGAGGATCCCCAGGTGGACCTGGTGTACGTCGCCACCCCGCACTCGCATCACTATGACGCCGCCCGCCTGGCCATCAAGGCCGGCAAACCCGTCATCGTCGAGAAGTCCTTCACCGCCAACGCCCGCGAAGCCAAGGCCCTGATCGACCTGGCCCACGAGCGCAAGGTCTTCCTGACCGAGGCGATGTGGACGCGTTACATGCCGCTGTCCCTGAAGGTGAAGGAGCTGCTCGATGCGGGCGCCATCGGCAAACCCCTCTTCCTCTCCGCCAGCCTCTGCATTCCCATGCCGCACAAGGTCAAGCTGTTCCAGCCCGAACTGGCCGGCGGCGCCCTGCTGGACGTCGGCGTCTACTGCATCAACTTCGCGCGGATGTACTTCGGCGGCGACATCGCCAAGACCGTCTCGACCTGCCAGATGCACCCGTCCGGGGTGGACATCCAGGATACGATCAGTTTCAACTACCGTGACGGGCGTGTGGCCAACCTCTGGACCAGCGGCATCGCCCGCAGCGACCGCCGCGGCGTCATCTGCGGCGACGGCAAGTTCATCACCGTCGAGAACATCAACTGCCCGGAGAGCGTCGCCCTGTGGGACAACTACCAGATCGTCGAGGAATACAAGCGTCCGGCCACCCAGCTGAGCGGATACGAATACGAGATGCTGGCCTGCCGCGACGCCCTGGCCCAGGGCCTGCTGGAATCCCCCTACATGCCGCATTCCGAGACCCTCGCCATGATGCAGCAAATGGACGCCCTCCGTGCGGAATGGGGCGTCCACTTCCCGATGGACTAAGGCTTAGCCTGAATCCTTATTTCTTTCCGAAAAGGCCTCCGAGGATGCTGGTCGCGGCGCCGAGGATGCCGGCTCCGCCCTTCTTGCCACCCTGCAGGGTGATCAGGATGTCGTTCAGGTCCACATCACCGTCGCCGTCCTGGTCCTTGATGAATCCGGAAACCTTGCTGAGGATGACCGGAATGAGGCCCGAAAGCTTGCTGCTCAGGGCATTGCCCAGGTTGAGGTTCTTCAGGATGTTGTTCGAGAACAACGATCCGGCCAGGGCCGTAACCGGACTGCTGGCGACATCCGCCTTGCCGGTGAAAAGGTTCTTGAGCTGGTCCAGGCCGCCGGCCTTGGTCGCCGTCTGGGTCAGACTCCCGAGAATGGACTCGGACAGACCGCCGAGCACCTTGTTCTGGATATTGGAAGGAATTTCCACGTTGCCGGCAGCGGCCTTGACCTGCTGGGCAATAAGATCACTGAGATTGAATGCCATAATATGAGAGTTTAGTGTTTGTGCTTGGTATACAAATATAAGGAAAAAAAACTTACTTTGTTCCAATCCGGCACTGCTTGCACAGACGCAGATTGTCCGAAGACCCGCCGACGAAAAGATCCAGGCGGCCCGGTTCGAGCGTCCAGCCCTTTTCCTCATCCCAGTAACGAAGATCGTCCACCGGGACCTCCAGGGTAATGCGCTGCGTCTGTCCCGCCTTCAGCGCCACGCGCGCGAATGCCTTGAGTTCCTTGACCGGCCACTGGACCTGCCCGTCCGGACGCCCCACGTACAGCTGGGCGACCTCCTCGGCGTCCATATCCCCCGTATTGGTCAGCGAGAAACTGGCCCGGATCGTCTGGCCCGAACCGTAGCTTGCACGGTCCAGAGACATATCCTCGTATTCAAAATGGACATAGGACAGCCCGTATCCGAAAGGATAGCTGACCGCCAGGTTCTGCGCATCGTACCAGCGGTAACCGACCAGCAGGCCCTCGCTGTACAGGGCCGTCGGAATGCGGGGATCGAGGGCGGTCTGCCGGCCCTCCTGGCGGTCCTGGCGGTACATCCGGGCAAAGAGATCGCCGGCATCCGGACTCAGCTGGGGATACACGCCCAGCGCAAAGGCGGGGCTGTCCTCCAGCCGCGCCGGGAAGGTGAAGGGCAGCTTGCCCGAAGGGGCGATCCGGCCCAGCAGCACATCCGCCAGGGCGTGCCCGCCTTCCAGACCGTTCCACCAGGCCTGCACCAGGGCAGGCGATACGGCTTTCGCCACCGACAGGTCGCAGGGACCGCCGGACTGGATGACCGTGATGATGTTCGGGTTGACCGCAGCCAGGGCGCGCAGCAGCGAATCCTGGCCGTCCGGCAGGAAGATGTCCCGACGGTCACGCCCCTCGCTCTCCTGCTCGCGCGTGGTGCCGCCGACGAAGATGACGACATCCGCTCCCTCGGCTATGCCCATGTCATCGGGGCTGAAGACGATTTCAGCCTCCTCACCGATGCGGTCCTTCAGGCCCTGCAGGGCGGTGATTTCATACGGGGACTTGGCACCGGCCCCCACGCCGCCGGATGCGGTGCGGGTCTCGATGCGCGGACCGACAACCGCGATGCGGTGCAGTCCGGCCAGGTTCAGAGGCAAAATCCGGCCCTCATTCTTCAGCAGCACGATCGAGCGGGTCGCCACTTCGTAGGCGGTCCGCTGCTGTTCGGGCTGGGAGGTCTTTTCGACATTGGCCTGCTCCGGCGGAACGGCCGGCACGGTGAAGCGCACCCGCAGGATCTCGCGGACCTTGGCGTCGACCACGCTCTCGCTCACCTTGCCCGCCCGAACGGAATCGATCAGCGCCGGGCCGAGATAGCTGTCTCCGGTCATCTGCACGTCCAGACCGCCCAGGGCCGCACCCATCGTGCTGTGCGTACCGCCCCAGTCCGAGACGGTCAGGCCGTTGAATCCCCACTCGCCGCGCAGGATCTCGTTGTTCAGGTGCGGGTTCTCCGAGCAGTAATCCCCGTTCACCCGGTTGTAGGCCGTCATGACGCTGTAGGCGCCGCCCTCGCGGACACCGGCCTCGAAGGGCTTGAGATAGATCTCGCGCAGGGTCCGCTCGTCCACCACGGCGTTGACGCTGCCGCGGTTGAGCTCCTGGTTGTTCACGGCGTAGTGCTTGAGGCAGACGCCGGTCCCCGTGGACTGCACACCGAGGGTGTATCCCACCGTCAGGCGCGCCGACAGGAAGGGATCCTCGCTGAGGTACTCATAACTGCGTCCCCCCACCGGCAGGCGCTGGATGTTGATGGCCGGGCCCAGGATGATGTCCTTGCCGCGGCGACGCGCCTCGGTGCCCATGCCCTCGCCGTACAGGCGGGCCATCTCCGGGGACCAGGTGGCCGCCAGGGCCGATCCGGTCGGGTAGTAGGTGGCGGAATCCGTCGTCCAGCCCAGCGGGCGGAAACGGTCCCCGACTTCTTCCCGGATGGCAAAAGGACCGTCCGCATAGCGGATCTCGGGAATGCCCAGGCGCGGAATGCCTTCGGAAGACATGATGGTCTTGCTGTGCAGCATTTCCACCTTCTCTTCGAGGGACATGCCGGCGATGATACGGTCGATTTCTTTTTCATGGCGCAGGAGCGCTGACTGCGGGGTGCGGGGTGCACACGACAGCAGCAGGAGTCCGGCGCAGAGGGCGATGAGGGTCTTTTTCATAAGGATATTCGGATTATTCGGTATCGTCAACCAGCGACGTGGAAGCCCGGACGGTAACCGTATTGTCGTAGCAGGAGAACATCTTGTCCACTTCCCCGCGGTTCTGCACCCGGCCGAAAAGGCTGACGAGGGGCACCAGGACCAGCCCCAGGACCATCGCCAGCACGCCGGCATTGATCGGGGAGGAGAAGAACGGGGACAGGAAGGTCTTCCCGGTGAAATTGCAGTACATGCACGCGCACATCAGCGCGACGCCGGACACGAAACTCACCCATACGGCCGCTGGGGTGGTCCGCTTCCAGTACAGCCCGTACAGGAACGGCGCCAAGAAAGCGCCGGCCAGCGCGCCCCAGGAGATACCCATCAGCTGGGCGATGAAGGTGACGGAACTGCGCGCCTGGACGATCGCGATCAGCGAGGACACGGCGATGAAGAACAGCACCAGCAGGCGGATGCACAGCAGCTGGGTCTTGTCGGAGAGCTTCGCCCCTTTGTGCGTAGCGGCGTGCGCCGGCACGATGATGTCCAGGGTCAGGGTGGACCCGGACGTCAGAACCAGCGAAGACAACGTGGACATCGAGGCGGACAGCACCAGGATGATGACGATGCCGATCATCAGGTCCGGCAGGGTCTGCAGCATCGAGGGGATGACGCTGTCATAGACCGGCGTCCCGGCCGGGGTATATTCGATGACTGATCCGTACAGCCGGCCGAAACCGCCGAGGAAATAGCAGCCGCCGGCCACGACCAGCGCGAAGAAGGTCGAGATGACCGTTCCCTTGCGGATGGCCGCTTCGTTGCGGATCGCATAGAACTTGCCGACCATCTGCGGCAGGCCCCAGGTACCCAGCGAAGTCAGCAGCACGACGCCCAGCAGGTACAGGGGCTGGGGACCGAAGAAGGAGGTGAAGGCGCCGCCCAGCGCCGGAGCCGTCTCGCTGGGGATCTGCGACAGCCTTTCGACGGCGGCGGTGAAGCCGCCGTTGCCGTTCAGCACGGACAGGATGACCGCGACGATGCCCACGAGCATGATCAGGCCCTGGATGAAGTCATTGACAGCCGTCGCCATGTATCCGCCGACCAGGACGTAGACGCCCGTCAGGACGGCCATGCCCAGCACGCACCACAGGTAATCGATGCCGAAGGCCATGCTGAACAGACGCGACAGTCCGTTGTACAGCGACGCGGTATAGGGAATCAGGAAGATGAAGACGATGACGGAGGCCGCGACCTTCAGCGCGTTCGATCCGAAACGGCGTCCGAAGAAATCCGGCATGGTCGCGCTGTGCAGGTACTGGGTCATCAGGCGCGTGCGCCGGCCCAGGATGCGCCAGGCCAGCAGGGATCCGATCAGGGCGTTCCCGATGCCGATCCAGGTCGCCGCCAGGCCGTAGCGCCAGCCGAACTGGCCGGCATAGCCGACGAAGATGACCGCGGAGAAATACGAGGTGCCGAATGCGAAGGCCGTCAGCCAGGATCCGACGTTGCGTCCCGCCAGGACGAAGCCCTGGACGTTCGTCGCCGTACGGCGGCAGTAGATGCCGACCGCGACCATCACGGCGAAGAAGAAGACGAGTAGGAGGATTTTCAGGAGCATGGTAATACACTTGTTTCTACAAAGCTAACGAAAAAATCAGGGAATTGCTATCTTTGGGGCGTTAATAGTAGTGTATATGAAGAATCCGACCGCCATCCTGCTGCTCCATTGCCCGGACAAACAGGGCATCATCACCGACGTGACCCGCTTCATCAGCGACAACCACGGCAACATCGTCTACCTGGACCAGTACGTGGACACCGTCGATTCGATGCTGTTCATGCGCATCGAATGGGAACTGGACGGATTCCTGATCCCGCGCGAGGGGCTGCGGACCTATGTGAACGCCCTGTTCTCGGACCGCTACGACATGAGCATCAATGTCTTCTTCAGCGACGAGAAGCCCCGTATGGCCATCTTCGTCAGCAAACTCAGCCACTGCCTGTACGACCTGCTGGCCCGGTACAACGCCGGCGAATGGAACGTGGACATCCCCTGCATCATCAGCAACCACGAGGACCTGCGCTACGTAGCCGAACAGTTCGGCATCCCCTACCATGTCTTCCCCATCACGGCGGAAAACCGCGCGCAGACCGAGCAGGCGGAGCTGGAGCTCCTGCGCAGGGAACGGATTTCCTTCATCGTGCTGGCCCGCTACATGCAGATCATCAGCGACGACATGATCCGGGAATATCCGCACCACATCATCAACATCCACCACTCCTTCCTGCCGGCCTTCGTCGGCGCCCGCCCCTACCACCAGGCCTACGAACGCGGCGTCAAGATCATCGGCGCCACCAGCCACTACGTCACCGCGGACCTGGACGCCGGCCCGATCATCGAGCAGGACGTCGTCCGCATCACGCACAAGGATACGCCGGAATCCCTCGTGCTCAAGGGAAAAGACCTGGAGAAAATCGTGCTGAGCCGGGCCGTGACCAAGCACATCGAACGCAAGATCCTCTCTTACAAGAACCGGACGATCATTTTCGGATAAAAGGCGCGCGGAAAGGCTAGTCCCGCCCCGCCTCGTTGAACCAGTCGATGGAGGCGCGCTCGCCCGCCAGCCAGACCGTATCCCCCGCCTGGAACTTGAAATCCGCGGCCGGGTTGGCCAGGAATTCGCCGTCGCGCAGCACGCTGATCACCATGACACGGTAATCCCGCATCCGCAGGTTGTGCAGGGTCTTGCCGGTCAGGTAGGACGTTTCGCCCAGCCGGACCGGAACCACGTCGAATACCTCGGTGTCCCGCGGCTGCTCCTGCACGGAGGCCTCGACCAGATTGCGGAAGGCCTGGATCTGTTCGCCGGTACCCGCCGCCAGGACCACGTCGTCAGGATACAGCAGTTCATCCCCGGAAGGGATGGTGATGGTGCGGCTGCCGCGCATGATCTTCACGATGTTCACCCCCGTTTCCGTCCGGAACGGCAGTTCCTTCAGGGGCCGGCCGACGAAGGAGGAATCCGGCGAGAGCTGCACCTTCTCGAGATGGACGTCATATCCCGCCAGTTTGTCGCGGAAAGACGTGGTGACGGGGGCCAGTTCCTTGGCGCGGGCTTCGCGGGCGTTGAGATTCTCGATGAAACGGCGCTCGATCGCGGAGAAGCGGGTGGCGGAGCGCCGGGCGATCACCGTGAACACCAGGATCGCGGCGACGACGGCCAGGACCGTCCAGCCCGCCATGTGGAAATGGCTGGCCAGCGTCATCAGGACGAAGGAAATGGCCAGGAAGATCTGCAGGAAGATAAGGGCCAGCAGCGGCAGGCGGTTGCTCTCCTTCTCGCGGATCAGCTTGTGCGCCGATTCGGTGTTGTTCTTCCCGACGGCGATTCCGTACAGGAAGGGTGCCATCACCAGCAGCGTGATGCCGGCGCTGGCCAGCTTGACCGCGGATTCGGACCAGTGGCTGAACCATTTGCCCAGCAGCGGATCCAGATACAGGCGGGACCCGATCATGATGGCCACGATCACCACGGTGTACAGCGCCAGACGCAGGAAGTACTGGCGCAGGTACTGCCGCCATTCGCTGCGTTCCGCACTGGACTGCGGGTGCGAGGCCTCTTCGCTGCGCCGGATCCAGTCCAGCCAGCGCGAAGGCAGTTTGCGCGCCGCCAGGGCGGAGGCGCCGTCGGAGAGCTTGATCATGTACGGGGTCGTGAAGGTCGTGATGACCGAAACGGTCACGATGACGGGATAGATGAAGCCCCGCATCACGCCCAGGCTGGTTCCCACGCCGGCGATGATGAATCCGAACTCGCCCAGCTGCGCCAGGCTGAATCCGGCATGGACGGAATTGTCCAGCCCGCGGCCGGACAGGATGCCGCCCCCGGCGGTGAATAGGATGTGGGTCAGGATGACGATGACGGTCAGCAGCAGGATGACCGCCCAGTTCTGCGCGATAACGGCCGGGTCCACCATCATGCCCACGGAGACGAAGAAGATGGCGCTGAACAGGTCCTTGATGCCGGTGACCAGGCGGCCGATGTGTTCGCTCTCGACCGTCTCCGCCAGGATCGATCCCATCACGAAGGCGCCGAGCGCGGAGGAGAATCCCACGGTCGTCGCCAGGCTGACCATGCCGAAGCATAGGCCGATGCTGACAATCAGCAGGATCTCGTCGTTGAGGTACCTGCGCGCCTTCTTCAGCACGGTCGGGATCAGGTAGATGCCCACCAGGAACCACAGGATGAGGAAGAAGACGAGTTTCGCGAGGTTGAACAGCATCTCGGGCCCGGAGAACTGGCGGGAGACCGCCATCGTGGACAGGAGCACCATCAGCAGGATGGCGATCAGGTCCTCGATGACCAGGGTGCCGAAGACCAGCGAGGCATAGGGGCGCTGCTTCAGTCCCATGTCATCGTAGGCCTTGATGACCACGGCGGTCGAGGACATGGACAGCAGGCCGGCCAGGAACACGCTCTCCATCGAGTCCCATCCCAGGGCCTTGCCCACCAGGAAGCCGATGACGAAGACGCCGATGAACTTGCTGCCCGCCACGACCAGGGCGCTGGTACCCACCTTGAGGAGTTTCTTGAAAGAGAATTCCAGGCCCAGGGTGAACATCAGGAAGATGACACCGATCTCGGACCATTCGCTGACCGCCTGCTGGCTGGAGATGCCCGGGAAGAAATCGATGTGCGGGCCGATCAGGATGCCCGCCAGGATGTACCCCAGCACCAGCGGCTGCTTGAGCGCCCGCGAAATGATGGTAAAAACCCCGGCGCCGATCAGGATGACGGCCAGGTCCCGTACGAGATTCAGTTCCTCAGACATCGACGGTGGATCAGTCCTTTTGCTTTTGCTCCTTCTTCAGTTTCTTCTCCTGCTTCTCCATCTCCTTCCGCTGGCGGCGGGAGATCTTTTTCTCACGCTTCTCGCGGGAGTCCGAGCGGCGGCCCAGCAGGCGCGCCACGATCCGCTCACGCAAGCCCTCATCCATCTGCGGCCAGCGACGCTTGGCCCGCTTCATCAGCTCGTGGACGTAGTTCTCGAGACGGCGTCCGCGCTTGTCGTCATAGATTTCGTCGAGGCAGATCATCAGCCCGGTGTCCAGGATGTCGGACATCTCGTCGTTGACGGCGGTTCCGAATACCTTCATCGTGGGCGACAGGGTCATGTAGGAATTGACCAGCGGCGGGATGCTGACGCCCAGCTGGCGCACCGCGGCCTTCAGGTTCTTGTAGTCGTCCTTGAGGTTCCCGTCCTTGAGGATGAGGTCCATCATGCGCGGATCCCCGCCCCCGGAGAAAGGATGGTAGGGCCGGACCAGTTCTTCCCTGTCCCCGAAATACTTGTCCAGGTAGTGGAAGATCAGGTCCCGCGCCGTCTTGTCGTAAGTCGGGTAGATCGTCGCCTTGCCGATCATGTACATCACCTTGGGATGGTCCAGCATCACGGCGAAGATTCCGTCCCAGAGGCTGTCCAGGGCGAAGATCGCCTTCGCTCCGGCCTTGGAACTCTGGTACTCCGGCGCGACGAACGAGCGGCCCAGCTCCATCGTATAGGGCAGGTAATCCTTGATGAAGGTGTCGGAATAGTGGAACAGGTGCGAGGAGGTCATGTGCGGCTGGCCGTCTTCGCGGAGCTTCACGTCCGATCCGAAGATGTAGCGGTATCCGCCGATGATCGCCTGCTCCTCGGGATCCCACAGGATCAGCTGCTTGTAGGGCGTCTCCATCGTATCGAACTCGTCCAGGTCCAGCGCCAGGCCCACGGAACCGCCCTCCGCGCGGAAGGAGATCTCGCGCAGGCGGCCGATTTCACGCAGGACGTTCGGGGAGTCATGCCCGTCCACCACGTACAACTCGTTGTTGCCGTGGCTGGTGTCCTGTATCTTTTTTTCCGGGGTCAGTTCGGCGCAGAGCAGCGCCCTGTCCACGGGATCGATGATCTTTTCCATTGGTTTGCAGTTTACGTACACAAAAGGTCAACTACAAATATAGGAAAAAATCAGATACGACAGGGTTATTTCTTGATCGCCTTCTTGATCAGATTCCAGACGAAGAGCAGGACGACGGCACCGATGACAGCGCAGACGATCTGGCCGTACCACTGGGACCAGAAGGACCCGTTGGCGCCCAGCAGGCCCAGCAGCCAGCCGCCGACGAAACCGCCGACAAGGCCGATGATGATGTTCCACAGCAGGCCGCCTTTTTCCTTGGCCACGAAGAATCCGGCCAGCCAGCCGGCGATGGCTCCGAAGAGCAGGGTAAGAAGAATGTTCATATCGATAAAGATTGAGTTGGTTTGCAGGACAGTTTCTTTGCCACCATCCATCCGATGGCGGCGATGGCGATGGCCTCAGCCGTGACGATGAGTTCCAGCGGCACCATGCCGGCTGACTTCTGCAGCAGCACGGCTCCGGCATCGACCAGCGCATGCAGGAGTATCGCGGCAGGGAACAGCCACAGCCATTTGCCGCCTTTGCGGACGGCCACCCAGACCAGCATGGAGAGGCCCACGTGGATGAGCAGGGCTGAGAAGCGCTCCCAAAGCCCGATAAGCAGGGTTCCGGCGCCCAGCGCCTGCAACTGATTCAGTTGGGCCTGCAGCTGGGCTCCGGCTTCGGCCGGAACCTGGGAGAGGATGGTATCCGCCTGGCCGGAGTTGATCATGAGGGACAGGACCAGATTGCCGATCATGGTAATGCCGAAGATGACGATCATCTCCACGCCTCCGTGACCGATACCGTAAGCCACGCCGGGAAGCGGCGTGGAGGCCTCCTTTTTCATCAGGAGCTTCATCGCGAGGAAGCGGCCGCTCTCCTCAAAGATACCGGCAGCCAGTCCGCCATAGAGGGCGAGCCAAAGCGTGTTGCCCAGGATGGCCTGCCCGTGCGGCCCCTTCAGGACCAGCTGGTGCATGATGCTTTCCAGCACCAGCGCGAAAACGAGGAACGTGGCGGCGCCGATCAGAATGGTGGACCACCTGGCATGGTGCTTCCGCACCAGATATACAGCCAGGCAGACAGGGATGGCGATACCCAAAACGGCGTTGACAGCCATCAGGACGAGAGAGCCAGCAGGAATCATGAGAATGTTTGTCATAGGTCAAAACGGATGTCCTTTTCTGATCTCGGCGTACACGCTCCCGGCCAGCAGAAGCTGCGAGATCAGGCCGCACCACAACCCGACCGTGCCGAGAACATTGTCCTTCGCGTCCTGAATGAAGAGCAGGACAGCGAAGAGCACCGCCAGCACGAGGGCCAGGACAAAAAGGAAGCGGGCGAGTTTCAACTTGTTCATTTTATATTCTGTCAAGAATCATCAGCTGACCAGCGAGTGCAGCCTGAAAGAGAAGTAGCCCTTGCCGTCCAGATATGCGAGCGCATCCTCCAGGAGCGCGGTCTTCCGCCCTTCTTCCAAATCTGAATGAAAAAGGATATCGACAAACGTCTCCAGGCTGCGGTCGGAAAACTTTTCGGTCTCCACGAGGAACCAGACAGGATTCTCCTGCTGCAGGACTGCGTCCAGATCGAAGGGCAGACTTGCCTTGCCGAATTCATCCTTCACGTCTGTCAGGGAATAATCCGTCGTGCCGCCGTCCAACAGGCCCAGCCTGCGGGCGACCAGCCTCAGCATCTCTCCCAGACGGTCAATTTCCCTGAGTATAAAATCTTCCATTACAGGCCTTCCCGCTAGAGCTTCACACAAAACTTAAGGCTCGCGGACCACCGGCTGAAAAGGCCGGAAGAGCGGATGTAGTCGTAGTCCGTTTCGAAATCTGCCATTTCTTCAGGAATGCCGGTGGCCCCTTTGTAGTTATAGCTGTCATAACTGCCCGTGATACCGATATAAAACCGGTCCCAGGAGTAAATAGCCCCGGCCTTGAGTACATAGTTCACGTGCAGCTTGCCGTTCATGACATTCTTGAACCAGACCGGATTCTCCTCCAGCACATCGTTCCTCATGATGGAGGAAAACTGATTGAAAAGGGTGACCATGGGAATGGCCGTCAGATTCAGGGTCAGGTTGCGGAGCCCTTTCCCGTCCGTTCCGGGCTGCCGGTGGAAAGGAACCAGGTTGTACGAAAAACCGCCTCCGAAGGAAACCTGCCGGGTGTCTTGCTGAACCAGTCCGAACATCAGATCGGCAATGAATTCATCCGGATCATACTCGACCCGTCCCTGGAGGTATTTGATTCCGAACATCCATGTCCCGGCGGACCGACGCTGGACCACATTCCCTTTGTAAACTGCAGAATAAGCGAAACTGCGTCGGTTGAATGCATAGAACGCATCAGCGATGAAGGAAGTCATGCGCCCCGGCTTGTCGGTTTTGCCGGAGTCCTCAAAATTCAAGTCGTCACCAACCGAGATTCTCATTTCATAGTCAATCGGCCGGCGGAAGTCAAAATACTGCAGTTGCAGGGCGTAGCCCGGGGCGAGATAGTCGAAGGAGAAGGACGTGTTGGTGCTCGCCTTGTCGCCTCCGATTCTCTGGTTCCACCCCAAAGAAAGGTTGCCGTACCCGGCCTGCAGACCGATGACCTTGTCCAGGCCTCCCAGGAGTTTGGTCGAGGTGTATGCCTGCATGGAATAGGTGACGGGATCGTCTTCATCCCCGGGCGTATAGCTGCAGTCAAGTACGTTTTCCTGGGAGATTCCCGCCCGGTTCAACGCGCCCGACACCGCGATATTCCAGCTAGGGGCCGGCTGATAGACAGCGTTCGGGTCAAGTTCCCTGGAAGGGGCGGAAATCATGTCGACAATCTTCTTCCAGAAAGTATCCGGTTTTTGGGAAGACACCGGAAGGCAGCAGGCCGGCAAGAGGACGAGAAGCGTGAGTGTTTTCCGAAGATCAAGCATGGTATGTTTCGTTTTATCTGCAAAAATAATCATAATTCCTTTTATTCACTTTTCCCGGACAGCCTTTCCGCTGATGTGCTCGATGGTGAATGCCAGAATCTCCGCCCTGGGACCGTTGCGGAGGATGTCGGTTTCCGTATCATAAGCGGCGGGAAAGTATTTCGCGGCCAACGAACGAAACCTGTCTTGTCGCTCCCCTTCATCGGCGATGATACCGACCCGGCCGAAACAGATTACGCTGTTTACATGATACCACCAGTCGCCGGGTTCTTTTTCGGGATCGCCCAACACCGAGAAACAAGCCTTGTCGCAGACGCGGAGGGCATCCAGCTTGTGGCCTTCCCTGGCGCAGTGGAAATACAGTTTCCCGTCTTCAAACACAAAATTGAGCGGCACGGAATAAGGATAACCACCGTCACCATTGACCGAGAGAAAACCCCGGTAAGCATTTTCCAGAATCCGGAAGCACATTTCCTCCGGAAGGGCCTGCTTGAACCGGCGCATGGGGCGGAAGGGCGACCTGTCGACCACTTTCCGGAATACGAGCATTTCATCGTCTTCGCTCCAATGACCGGCCTCCTCCTCCGGAACCTTGGGGCCATGTTGGTATTGATTCCAAAACCCGACGACTTGGAAACCGCAGCGGTTGACATAGAAGTGGATGTTGCGCTTCTCGAAATAGGGGGTGATCGTTTCCCAGACCCGGATCTCCGGGTGCAGGGCCTCCACAGCCTTCCACGCCGCCTGTCCGATCCCCCTGCCGTGGCACTCCGGGCGGACGAAGAGCAACTCCAGATCGCCCTTCGCCTCCTCCCGGTGGAGGGAAAGCACGAGGCCGCCCACCTGCTGTCCGTCCAGGACGATCCGGTAGGTCTCGGCTGTCTCTGCGTCGATGGAATGTTCGATGGTAGACCGGGAAATCACTTCCTCTCCCTCCTCGCAACGCTCGTCCCGCATTCCGAACTCCAGTTGAGCTCCATATCTGAACGCCCACTGGTTGTCCAGGATAAACTGCTCCCGATCCTCAGGCTGCAGGGGAACCAACTTGACTTCACACATAGGATTCATCTATCTCTTTTTTCGCCCAAGTATTGAAAGTCATTCCCCGTAGTAGCCGTAGTTCCAGAAGTCATACTCGAACTGGAGAGAGGTAAGGAACCGGGAAGTCATGGCGTCCAGGACACGGGTAAATCCGTTTTGCTGCAGGCAGCGACAATGAGGCAAAACAGAAGGATGGTTATGCGTTTCAGCATAAATGAGCGCTTTCGCACTCCCAGGCTTTTCCTGACAGGGCATAGTATTCATAGTTTGTATAGAATTTGAACGAGTTTTTACTGCGTTGACAGTATCCAGGATACAGCATCCTCCAATGGCGTTTCCGTCTCGACGTCCGGGGCGATCGGGTCGTCGCAGAAAACTTCCCCGGTCCTTGCGACGTCGCAGCCGGTCGTCAGGATCAGTGAATAGCCGTTCTTCAGCGGGAAGGGCTGATTGGCACTGGCGTAGCCCGCTGTCGGGCTGCCGAACGTCCTTGTGTTGTCAAGCCCCCTGAAACAGAGCAGGGTGGCTTCTCCGGAACTGGCGGTCATGTCGTTGGTCAGGATGGCCACGGGCGTCCCTTCGGGGAATTTACGGCTCTCCGAGGCCTTGATGCCGACGAATCTCAAGACAAAATCCAGCGAGACCGGAGTGGTCCGCTTCTTCCCTTTGAACTGCAGGATCACACCATCCGGCAGCAGCGGTGATACGGCGGAGATCATGGGATACATGTTGCCGCCAGTATTGTCCCGGAGATCAATCACCACGCCGGCAGCCGATGAATGCTCCTGCAGGAAATGCAGCACCGAATATGCATAGAGTGAGTCGCTCACCTGTGCGCCGCTATGTGCCGGCAGCTTGACATAGGCGATGCCGCCTTCAAGCATCCTGGCTTCAGGCGCGAATTCGGGATAATTCACGGTATCCCTCACCGGAGCCATGAGGGCGGAATGCTTCCCGCCGGCAACCTGTACCGCCTGATATACCAGATAATTGGCCCATCCCAGGCTAGATACAGTATCCGCAGCCGCGAGAAACTCCTTTTTCCGGGCCTTCCACTCGGGCGTGTCAGAGTAGAGGCCATGCCTGTCCATAACCCGTATACAATGACGCACATATCCAGGATGTGTATCCTGGTTGTCAAACAGGCCGCACGAAGTGACCGAAAACAGGAAGAAAACAAAGTTTAATAAAAGAAATGCAGAGATAATGAATGTTCTGAACATAAAATTGTATAATTACGATTTTTCGGTCTAAAGATACGCATTATCCGAAATAACACAATTTCGGCGTCAGCATTAATTACTATCTTCGTGCTCCGAAATAGAAAAGTTGCTATGAAAACGAGCCTGTATATCGACAAGAGACGCATTCTGGGTTACATCGCCGGCGTCCTTGCAGGTGTTGATGCTGTTTAAAAAAGAATCATTCCTGGCAAGACGCAAGCACCTTGGCCTTCTGATTCTGCTGGGCCTGTTTTTCGCGGGAAGCAGCATCACCTTGTTCTACTCATACGATTATATCCCGTCAGGGCTGGCAACTACGCTGGTTTACCTGTACCCCGTCATAGTTGCATTGATGATGGTGTTTCTCCGAATCTATCCCGGCTGGCAGACATGGATAGCCATTGCGGCGACCTTTGCGGGGATCGTCCTTCTTTCCACTCCTTCCGGAAGTATCCGGATACGCCCCATGGGCGTGCTGCTCGCAATCGGATCTGCCCTGTGCTATTCTTTTTATCTTGTCATTATAAACAGGAGCAAACGCATTCGGAATGTGTCCGAGCACACAATCACATTCTATTCCCTGGTTACAGGTGCAGTGCTGTTTGCCGTAATCCGTACTTTCCAGGGCGGAGGTATGCTTACGGGCATCGACACGCTCTCCGACTGGGGGAATCTCATCGGCCTGGCCATCATACCTACGATGGTTTCCATGTTGACCATTGCTATATCTTCCCGCTATATAGGCCCCACAAAGACAGCTGTACTTGGCGTATTTGAACCGCTTACGGCCATACTGATAGGGACGCTGCTGTTCGGAGAGGCTTTGACCACAAAGATGGCCGCCGGGATAGCCATCTGCGTGGCCGCCGTCGTTTTTATGATTGTGAAACCAGGGAGGAAGAAAACGGGGGCAGTTTCTTGATGCGGCCCCATCAAGCGCCTCGCCTTCATCGAAGGACTGCTCCAACTTCAATCAACCTACCAGACGAAAGGTATCACTTTGTACTTCACCTTCCGCTTGTACTCCTTGTAACCCTCCAGCCCTTCTTCCAGGACCTCCTCCTCATTTTTAATCCGCTTGGCGATCAGCGGAATGTACAGCAACATGATCAGGAAAGAGAAGGGCGAAGCCAGCACCAGCGGCATGGCCAGGAACAGGACGGTCGTGGCCATATACATCGGATGCCGGACGACTCCATAAAGCCCCGTGTCAATGACCTTCTGATTCTCCTGAACCTCGATGGTCCGAGACAGGTAGGTGTTCTCCCGCAAAACCTCCGCGTAGAGCAGATAGCAGATCAGAAAAAGCCCTGCCGACACCCAAACGGCCCAGTCAGGCAGCATGCACCAGCCAAAACGCCAATTGAGGCCCGCCACGACAAACGCGGCTATAAACAGGAGGCCGCTGAGTTTCACGACTGTCTGCTGCTCCTTCTCTTCTTCTTTGGCATTCAGCCGCTTGCGAAGCAGTTCCGGATTCTTCGCCATCATGACCAGGCCGGCACAGAACATCGGCACAAACAGAATGCCCATCAGCAGCCAGGCCTGCCAATACCGAAGCGACCCCGCCGGCAGGAAAAGCAGCAGGCCGATGATGATAAGCCCGAGCAGAAACTTGCCGATGGCTTGCACAAAGAGTCCGTTCTTATCCATAGTTATTTCATTGATTCTTAAGTTTATTTCAGCACTTCGGAGCCGGCCTTCCGGGGATAACGCTGATGCTCCTTGACCCATTTGGAGAATTCACGCTTGAATCCAATTACATCTGTTCTGACATCTCTCTGCCATCTGGTACCATAATGCGGCTTTGATTCCCGGACCGGAAGAGGAAGATTAAACAAATCCGAATCTCGATACATCATCGGTGCTTTACCTGCATTTTGAGGGTTGAAGTTCAAGAACTTGATCATCTCAACGGCCTTTATTCCGCCAAATCTGCCCGGAATACGCTGGTAGATAGACGGGAATTCCGAACCTTTACAAGCTTACTAAGCGTTCTTGTCGCGGTCCCACGCTCTTTGCTGCCTTTCCCACCGATCCTCATCCTCTTTGCGACGTCTTCTTTCCTCTTCCTCCTGCTGCCGTTTAATATGCGCCTCCTCCCTTCTCTTCAAATCCTCATCACTGATGGCCCCGCCAAACATGAAGAGGGCCAGGATGGCCGCCAGAATGAAACCGATGGCCCGGCTCATAGAGGAGACCCCTCCGGCCAGGCAATAGAAGAATACACAGGAGAAAACAGTTCCAAACGTATAGGTGAAGAAAGTCCACACGGAGAGGACCCCAAGCCTGATTCGTCTGAGAAGCCCCACCAGGTACACCAGGACGATGATGATCAGGCAGCACCAAGAGGCCCAGATGCAGATGTCTGAAATCAACCCGAAAGTGGCAGGCTGCCGGGAGAACTGCCCTATGGCATCGCTGCTGACCAGGATGCCGGGAATGGCCGATTTCCCTTTCGCAAAGAGGAAGAGGGTCATCCCGTTTATCCAGCCATATATGCCACAGGCCGCGACGGAAAGGCCTTCCCGGCCGCGACGGCTCAGGGCAAAGATAATGCCGGCGATCAGCACGCCTAACATCATCAGCATCAGGAGCAGACTCTGCCACCACCTGGCGCTGAAGAGGTTTTTCCAACAGCTTCTCAGGCACTCCGACATGAAATGGAAGGTGGCGTTGGAGAATCGGTTCAGGAAAGACTGTTCCCGGGCATTATAATCCCACATCTGCCGGAAAGCAAAGCGGGGCGCATCCAGGGCGGTCAGTTCTCCCGCAGCCTTCCGGAGTTCGACCCGGGCGCTGGCCTGCAGGCTGTCGGCCGCCTGCCGGAACCAGTACATGGCTTTTGCGGTGTCCAGGTGCTCTTTTTCCTGATACATCACGCCCAACCTGTACATGCAGTCCGGCGTTCCCATTTTGGCACCCTTCTCCATCCAGTGCATATACATGGCCTGCCACTGCTTCTCGCTCAGTTTGCCGCTTTTGAAGAACTCCTCGCTGAACCTGCCGGACAGCGCCCGGAAATTGCCGTTCTCCGTCAGAACGTCCATATAGTGATTGCGCTCGCTCGCGGAGATCAGCGTGTCCGCGTTCGCGGCCAGCATCTCCATCGACTTCAGGTTGCCCACCTCGGCTTCCGCCTTCAGGCGCACAGCATCCTCGGGTCTCATCTTGCAGGACGGCAGCAGGGAGCACGTCAGGACTAAAACGGCTATGACGTGGAATACTTTTTTCATCGCATTTCAGATTATCCTAAGCAAAGATAGTCAAATCCTCTTA
>JAFTDE010000059.1 GCA_017454335.1 Bacteroidales bacterium
CAGCTTCATCATCTCGGAGAGAAATACCCTGCAGCTGGTGTGCATATGGGACCGGAAATCCGTCTCGCAGGCGGACCTCGTCCTCGACACAAGCACAAACGGCTGCATGCAGCGGCTGGAAACGGAAAGAGCCTTCCCCAACTGCTCCGGCGTGCGTTTTGTGAAAGAGGACGGGACCGAGGTCTTTTACGGCTCGACCAGCGGCTATGTGTTTGAGATCAAATGCCCCTGGGCGACACAGACCGCGGCGGTGAACCTGTACCAGCATCTGAATGGATTCGCCTACCGGCCGTATCATGCCGAAGCCGCCTGCATCAACCTGGCGGTAGAACTCGGGGACACGGTTTCGGTCAACGGACTTTCTACCGGTCTCTATGAGTATGACGTGAACTACGATTCTCTGAGCGCGGCCGACATCGGCTGCCCAGGGGAAGAAAGCCTGGACCATGAGTACCCGTACCAGTCTTCAGGTGACCGGGCATTCGTGCGGAAGATGGACGGCTTCCAGTCCGAGCTCACGCAGCAGGCCAGCCAGATCGCGGCCAAGGTCTCGCGCACCGGCGGCGACCCGCGGAGCTTCGCCTGGTACCTGGACGCGGACAAGTTCTTCCTGATGTCCAACGAACACCAGGTCATGCTGGTTGACGATGAGGGCCTCACCGTGAACGGCACGGTCAACGCCACCGCCGGGAACATCGGCGGCTGCACCATCGAGAACGGGACCCTGCATGTCGCCAACGCCAACATCGACAACCTGAACGCCGGGAAGATCACGACCGGGACCCTGCCGACAGGCAGAATTGGGACCTCCTCGATCACGGGGGCGAAGATCGCGGACTACACCCTGGCGTCCACGCACATGAGCGACGGCTCGGCGGTCAACCGGGTGATCGGCGACAGTGCCGTCAGCTACGGCAAGACCAGCTTTCAGCCCACCCTGGACCAGGTCGGGACGAACACCGCCAACATCGACACGCTCTACGGCTACTTCACCGGCTCGGCCCACTTCCAGAACTGCTAGATCGACGGCGTGTTCATCTTCGGCGGGAAGTACATCGGCACGACACAGAAAACGGTAGACGGCCGCACACTATACTACTTGGAATGGAGAGACCCGTGATGATGAAATTGAAAACAGCAAAAGGGACAGAACTGCCCATCAACTGGATTGGGATCAGCGACTTTGACGGCAGCCTACGGTTTGAGACCACCGAGGCCGACATGCCGGAACTGTTCCGGATCTTCAACGACCCACAGCACACAAACTGCCTCACGCGGGTCTTCGATGAGGCAGAAAAAGACTTTGAGGGCTTCACCAGCTTCAAGGGGATTGAACGGATGGGCAACGGCTGTACCGTGATCCGGCTCAACCCCGGTCTGATGTAAAGGAGGACACGATGACCAACAACGCACTTTTGATCTATAACCAGCTCCGGGCCAGCGGCCTGAGCGATGCCGGGGCCCTCGGTCTGATGGGCAACTGGATGGCCGAATCCGGTCTGGAACCGGGACGGCTGCAGGGCGACTTTACGCAGGGCCGGACCTACTCCAGGGCCTACACCGATGACGTGGTCAGCGGCAGGATCGGGCGCAGCCAGTTCGGCAGGGACCAGAAAGGCTACGGCCTCGCGCAGTGGACTTATTACACGCGGAAGGAAGATCTGTATGACTTTTGGAACAGCTCCGGCAAAGCGCTGGACGATGCGGGCATGCAGGTGAGCTTCGCAGTGCAGGAGCTGAGCGAGAACGGCGAGTACGCCGGGCTGTGGTCGGTGCTGAAGACCACCGAGGACATCTGGACCGCG